>NZ_JBEPQV010000004.1:0-370738 GCF_040548035.1 Bradyrhizobium sp. LB8.2
GCTTCGGCGAGTGCGGCGCCGGTCGCGGACACGGGCGAGCCGGTGCTCGCCACAACGGCTGCCGCTCCGACCGATGCGCCGAGCGATCTGTCGCATCCGGCCGACACGGGCAGTGTTGCTGGCGATGCTTCGGCGAGTGCGGCGCCGGTCGCGGACACGAGCGAGCCGGTGCTCGCCACAACGGCTGCCGCTCCGACCGATGCGCCGAGCGATCTGTTGCATCCGGCCGACACGGGCAGTGTGGCTGGCGATGCTTCGGCGAGTGCGGCGCCGGTCGCGGACACGGGCGAGCCGGTGCTCGCCACAACGGCTGCCGCTCCGACCGATGCGCCGAGCGATCTGTCGCAACCGGCCGACACGGGGAGTGTGGCTGGCGATGCTTCGGCGAGTGCGGCGCCGGTCGCGGACACGGGCGAGCCGGTGCTCGCCACAACAACTGCGGCGCCGACCGATGCGCCGAGCGATCTGTCGCAACCGGCCGACACGGGGAGTGTGGCTGGCGATGCTTCGGCGAGTGCGGCGCCGGTCGCGGGCACGAGCGAGCCGGTGCTCGCCAGCGCCGGAGATTCGCTCAGCAGCCCCGCGACCGAGCCGGTACAGCCGGCCGCGCCGGACACCAGCAGCGCTCAAACTCCTGGATCGGCCGACTCGACGCTCGCCGCCACGACTGACGCATCGATCGAGAGTTCGGGATCCGTGACCAGTGCCCCGGAGAACGTTGTGACGGACACATCGAATGCTGCGACAACCGCCGTCGCGGGCGATGTGATCGCGTTGAACGATGCGCCACCGCCTCCGGCAGATCCGCTGTTCAACGGAACCCAGTATACAGACTATGGCGTCGCTCTAAGCAGCGACATCGCGCCCCCCCAGACTGCCGTGTCTCAGTCGGACGCCGTATCGGCTCAAGACATTTCGGCGCCGGTGGCCGCCGATGTCCAAAAACCCGCGCCGCCGCCTCCCGACAGCGTGGATAGTACTCCGATCGATCACGTTGGAACTCACGATGCCATCCTCTAGTAGGAGGCAAACATGACAGCTGTCGAGACACTGGACGATACGCCGCGCAACCAGTCCGGAGCTCAATTTCGCGTCGTATCCAACGACCAGGCCCGCGACAATGTCGGACCTGTCAACGCACTGGCCACTTGGCGTTCGGTCGCGCGCACTAGCTTGATAGCGGTCGCGGCATTTTCGGTCGTTGTGAATCTGCTGATGCTCACGTTGCCGATCTACCTTTTTCAAATATCCGATCGTGTGCTGACGAGCCGCAGTCTCGAGACACTGTTGATGCTCTCGGCTCTCGCGCTGACGTTCATCGGTATCCTCTCGATTGTGGACATTCTGCGTCGGCAGGTGCTGGGGCGTCTTGCGACCAAGATGGAAGCGGTGCTTGGCGGCGCAGTACTGGCGAGCAGCATCAACAACGCCAGGGCTGGCGAGGGCGGAACCATCCAGGCGATCCGCAGTCTTCACCAGGTGCGGGGCTTCATCTCGAGCCCTATCATGCTTCTACTGATGGACGCGCCACTCTCGCCCCTCTACTTCGGAGTCATATTCCTCGTTCACCGACATCTGGGCTGGATCGCGGTCGTATCGGGCTTGGCGCTCGCACTGATTGCGCTGATCAACCAGAAAGCGACCTCGGAGCGTCTGAGCGAGGCAGGCCTGCATGCCGCCGAGGCCGATGCGGCGGCCGAGTCCCTGGCGCGAAATTCGCAAGTGATCAATGCGATGGGAATGCTGAGCGAAAGCATTCTCCACTGGGGGCGCCGCCAGGCGCCAGCGCTGACGGTGCAGAGCCAGGCCCTTGATCGGAATTTCTGGATCAGCGGTGCGTCGAAGTTCGTCCGGCTCGTGGCCCAGATCACGATCCTCGGCACCGGCGCCTATCTGGCCCTCCACGCCGAGATCACCGGGGGCATGATGATCGCGGCTTCGATCATCGCCGGCCGCGCTCTGCAGCCGCTCGAGGGTTTGATCGAGGGATGGCGCAGCTGCGTTCAGGCGCGATCGGCCTATGCCCGCGTAAAGCAGGCGGTCGAGTCATTCCAGCGCGAGGCGCCCAAGCTGCGCTTGCCCAGACCGCAAGGGCGCCTGAGCGTTGATCGGGTCTTGTATCTGCCGCCGGCCTCGAAGGAGCCGGTGCTCAATGGTGTGTCGCTTGAGCTCGCGCCCGGAGAATCTTTGGCCATCGTCGGACCGTCCGGATCCGGCAAGTCGACTCTCGCGCGCATTCTGGTGGGTTGTCTGGTGCCGACAGCCGGGAAAGTCAGGCTGGACGGAACAGAGCTGCGCAACTGGGATCGCCGCCAGTTCGGGGAATATAGCGGCTATCTGCCCCAGGAGGTCGAGCTATTTCCCGGGACCATCAAGCAGAATATCTGCCGCATGCGCGACGACTTGCCCGACGAGAGCATCTATGAGGCGGCGATGTTGTCGGGCATTCACGACATGGTCTGCCAGTTGAAGCAAGGATACGAGACCGTGCTCGATCGCGGCGGTGGGCCCCTCTCGGGAGGACAGAAACAGCGCATCGCGCTCGCCCGGGCTTTCTTCGGTAATCCGTCCCTTGTCGTGCTCGACGAGCCCAACTCGAATCTCGACGCGGCGGGCGAGCAGGCTCTGACCGAGACCCTGCAGCGCGCCAAGAGGCGGGGGGTCACCGCGGTGGTCGTAACCCTGCGACCGGCGCTACTGAACAGTGTGGACAAAGTACTCATACTGCGGGCCGGACGCGCGGAAGCATTCGGCTCTCCGAGCGACGTGTTGCATCGCCTGGTTCGGTCGCCCGGCAGGGCCGGCGGAGATGAGCCGGAGCAGCCGCAACGCATCGAATCCTCGGGCGGGTGACCGGCGCGGGAGGACAGCATGAGAGCGGTAAAGGACGACATCGGCGAGTGGTACCGCGGTGTTCCTCTGAGCGCCAAATGGCCCATCTTCACCGGCCTCGCCATCCTTGTTGTTTGGCTAGGGTGTTTCGGCGTTTGGGCCGCAGTCGCCCCACTCAATAGTGCGGTCGTCGCCTCGGGCACATTCGTGGCTACCGGGCAAAACAAGCTAGTCCAGCACTTCGAGGGCGGCATCATCCGCGAGATTGCAGTCAAGGACGGGGATGTCGTCGAGGCCAACCAGATCCTCGTTCGCATGGACGATACCGCTGCCAACGCCAAGCTGAAACGGCTGGTTTTGAAGAAGCATCGACTGCTCGCCATGAAGGCGCGTCTAGAAGCCGAAATGAGCTCTTCGGACGCAATCGAAACTCCGGCTGCATTCAGCGAGAGCGCGCGTGATCCGGAAATCAAAGCGATTCTTGATCGGCAACGTGCCGAACTTTGGGCACGCCGGGCCAGTCGGGTGGCCGAGGAAAGCGTACTCTTAAAGCAAATCGCTGGGCTGGAGGAAAGCATCCGCGGATATGAGGCGCAAGTGCAGTCCACCAAAGACCGTATTGCCTTGTTCGCCGAAGAGCTGAAGGACAAGAATTCGCTTCTTGGTCAGCAGTTGGTCCGCAAGTCGGATGTGCTAGCGTTGCGACGCTCAGAGGCGAGTCTCGGGGGCGACCTCGGCGAGTATCTCGGCCGCATCGCCGATTCGAAGGAGCGGATCGCTCAGGCGAACGAAAGAATAGCGCAGCTCCACGCGGCGGTGCTTCGGGACGCGATCAAGGAGCTGCGCGAGACCGAGGCGGAGCTGGACGATGCGGAGGAGCAGATTCGCGCCGCTCAGGATGTGGTCGATCGGGTCGATGTCCGTTCGCCGGTCCGAGGTATTGTGGTGAAGAACAACTTCCATACACCGGGCGGCGTCGTCTCTCCTGGTGCCGTGATCCTTGAGCTCCTGCCGATCGGGGACGAGCGCCTCATCGAGGCACATGTGAATCCTAAGGACATTTCGCATGTGAGCGTAGGTCAGGAGGCGCTGGTACGACTGTCGGCGCTCAACCAGCGCGTCACACCCATGGTGGGGGCGAGCGTCATCTACGTGTCAGCGGACGCCTTGTCGGAGCAAATGCAGGGGAAGACCGAAACCCGTCCCGACGGTGACACCCGTCGGGAATTCTATGTGGTTCGGGTGCGCCTGGACCAGGACGATATTCTCAGGCGAATGCCTGAATTCATCCCGACGCCCGGAATGCCCGCAGACGTTTACATTAAGACCGGAGAGCGCACGTTTTTCGAGTACATCATGAAGCCTTTCCTCGACAGCTTCTCGCGCGCGTTCCGCGAAACCTGAAGAGAGCGAGCATTTTGGACGTCAATGCTGAGCACTCGCGAGTACGGTGCCCTCAAGCCTTTCGGATCAGGGCACTGACATTCAGCAACCCGGTTGCCATGGCGTATAAACCCGCGAAGCGCAAGAATGACGGCCGGTCCTTCCCGGGACGCCTTACCTAGTCGTCCGTGAAGAGCGGCTAAGCGATTGAGCTAGAATCGCATTTGTCGTTGTGGACTGTTTTGCGATTGCAGGGTTTTGATGCTTGGGGCATCGGAACCTTGCAATTTGATTTTCAGGATTCCGTCGAATCGCCAGTCATGATTCCCTCGTCGCATCGGAGGTGGCGATGCGACCGAAGAAGCACAGGACGACGGGATCGGGCGATCTGTTCCGGGCCAAGCTGGACCAGATCATCAATATGAAGCACGAGCTGGTTCAGTTTGCCGGCAAGGTCGATTGGGACTGGATCGACGGCGAGATCGCGCCGCTCTATAGCGAGAACGGTCGGCCGGGCATCGCAACCCGCTTCGTGATCGGGCTACTCCTGCTCAAGCACATTTACGGCCTGTCCGATGAGGGGGTGTGCGAGCGTTGGGTCCACGACCCCGTATTTCCAGTCCTTCACCGGCGAAGTGTTCTTTCAGCACGCGTTCCCGCACGAGCGCTCGGACCTGAGCCATTGGCGCAAGCGGCTCGGCGACAAGCTTGAGCTGTTGCTGGCCGAGAGCTTGCGGGTGGCGCACGAGGCCGGTGCGTTACGCGGCCAGGACCTCAAGCGGGTCACGGTCGATACCACCGTGCAGCCGAAGGCCATCACCTTCCCGACCGATGCCAAGCTGCTGCACGCGGCGATCAAGGGGCTCAATCGACTGGCGAGGAAGCACGGGGTCAGGCTGCGGCAGTCCTATCTTCGCATTGCCAAGACCGCGGCAATGATGGCGGGGCGCTACGCCCATGCCAAGCAATTCAAGCGGCATCAGCGGCAGTTGCGCATTCTGCGCAGCCGACTGGGCCGGATCATCCGCGATATCCGCCGCAAGATCGAAGGTCAGACCGTGATCGAGAACGCGTTCGCCCTCCCGCTTGGCCGGGCCTCGCAGATCCGCTCGCAGCAGCAGCGCCAGCGCGGCTGGAAGCTCTATTCCTTCCACGCCCCGGAGGTGGAGTGCATCGGCAAGGGCAAAGCAGCCGCGCCTTACGAGTTCGGTGTCGAAGCCTCCTTCGTCACCAACAACCGCCGTGCTCCCGGTGGCCTGTTCGTGCTGCACGTCAGGGCGCTGCCCGATAACCCGTACGACGGTCACACCTTGCGGGACGTCATCGACCGCACCGAGACGCTCACCGGCTGTGCGATCGAGCGGGCCTATGTCGACAAGGGATACCGCGGCCACGACACACAAAATCCCCGCCGAATCTTCATCTCTGGCCAGAAGCGCGGCGTCTTCGGTGTCATCAAGCGCGAGCTGCGCCGCCGCTCCGCCATCGAACCCATCATCGGACACCTGAAGACCGATGGCCACCTCGGCCGCTGCTATCTCAAAGGCCGCGCTGGCGATGCGGCCAACGTCATCCTCTCTGCCGTCGGCCACAACTTCCGCCGCATCCTCGCCTGGCTCAGAGAACTCTTGTGCCTGTTCCTGACCCAGCTCTGGCGCACGCGCGCCTGTCCGGCCCCGCTCAATTCCGCTTCTTAACGGACGACTACCTCACAAAATTATTTGGTTTTAACCCCAGTCTGAGATGGGCGTCCTTTGATGGAGCGGAGAAGGTTCGAGGCCAGGCTCTCTCCCTCCATCGAGTTGCTGCTCTAAACTCGGATGACCCGCAATACTCGACCGCGTTTCCGACTGAGAAGCTATCATACGAAACGCAGTCAGTTGGCCAACTGATAAGGTAATAGCTGAAACATTATCAGTGCGCGATGGGCGAGGCGGCAGCCGACGCATCGCGAAGAGTCAAATCGTCATGCCGACGAACTTAAGCTGCGATAACTCTTCGATCGCGTGGCGGACGCCCTCGCGGCCGACGCCACTGTGCTTGACACCTCCGAATGGATAATTGTCGAGGCGAAAACGCGTAGCTTCATTGATCCAGAGAGCGCCGACATCGAAGTCATCGGCAAATCGCAGGACCGCGCCGAGGTCGCGAGTGAAGAGAGCACCCTGCAACCCGAATGGCGAGTCATTGGCAAGCGTGAGGGCTTCGTCAATCTCGTCGAACGGCGCCACGACTGCGACAGGACCGAACACCTCCTCGCGCCACAGACGAGCGTCACGCGATATGTCGACCAGTATGCTAGGCGACACAGTGGCCCCTGTCCGTGTCGGTTCAAGCGCGTAGCGGGCCCCATGCGCGATCGCGTCGGCACACATTGCCGTCACGCGTTCCGCCGCGGCAGGGCTGACCATGGGCCCGACATCCGTCTTCGGATCGGTGGCTTCGCCGACGTTGAGCGACTTTGCGGCCCGGACAAGGGCGTCCAGAAATTCCTCAAGGCGGGGTCGCGCGACGAGAATGCGTTGGGCTGAGATGCATTGCTGTCCGCTGGCCTCGAACGCTGCGGAGGCAATTTTCTTCGCGGCAACCGCGATATCAGCATCTCCGAGTACGATATTCGCGGCGTTCGACCCGAGTTCCGCAAGAAATTTCTTTGCGCCTGCCGCCCGTGCGAGCGCCTCGCCGCCGCTGGTGCTGCCGGTGAATGACACGGCACGTACGCCATCGTGGGCTGCAAGAGCGGCGGCGGTCTCCTTGTCGCCTGTGACGACGGTGAAAAGGTTCTCGGGCCAGCCGGCATCGAGGAACAACTTGGCGACTTTCAGAGCTGTCCGCGTGCCGGCAGGCGCCGGCTTGACCACCATCGCATTGCCAGCCGCGATGGCCGGCGCGACCTTCTGGACCAGCAGATTGAGAGGAGCGTTGAACGGCGTGATTCCTGCAACCACTCCGTAGGGGATGTGTCGAACAAAGCCGATGTGGTTTGTGCCCGCAGGCGTCACATCCAGTGGAACGGTCTCGCCGCCGAACTGTGTCAGCGCGGCCGCTGTTGCCTCGAGAAATTCCGCGCCCCGCTTTACTTCGAACAAGGCCATCCGGATTGGCTTGCCGACGTCGGTGCATATGGTACCGGCAATGTCGTCGCTCGCTTCCCGCAGTGCTTTGGCCGCTGCCCTGAGCCAGCCGATCCGAACGTGGGTCGGCTGCTTGCGGTTTCGCCCAAAGCTGACGTTTGCCGCAGCAACGGCCTTGTCGACGGCCGCCTGCCCGCTCTCTGCGATCCGACCGTGGATTTTGCCGTCTTGGGGAGCTATGAGGTCGAACGTCTTCTGCGCGTCCTCAGCGATAATTCCGTCAATGAAGCTAGCGTAGAGGGGGGCAGGCATGAGTCGTGTCCATAGTTCGCTATCGGGCTGTGCGCATGCGCTGGATCTGCATGTTCGCCAAGAACGGCACTAGCGGGTGCGTACCCATTTTCGTGAGCGCCGGGAGGTCGAGCGCGATGAGCGCCTGCCGCTGTTCGGGGGGAAGCTGATACTTGTCGGCGTAGGCAGCGGCATCTTTTACGAATTGGATCCGGCTCTCCGGCTCGTGTGCCAATGCGTGCAACGCCGACGTGAGTCCAACAAGCTCAGGCTTGATCGAGGGGTAATGAGCCTGGCTGGAGGCCGCCTGCGGACTGTACCATCCCAACGACGCATAGTTGTGATGCCAGCTCGGGTCCATCGAGAGCACGTCCGGCTTGCGTTCGCCCAAAGCGCCGGCGGCGCATGCCCAGCATCGCAGCTCGATATTGCCGGTATCATCGAGCTCGGCCTCGTCATAGCCAATGAGAGACTTGAGGTTGCCAGTCGCGAGTTTTGCCAGAACCTTGTTATCCCAGCTCAGCTCCGGGTTGGAGTAACGATCCGTTCCAGGGAAGTGCGACATGCCGCCGCTCGAGAGCACGACGGTTTTGAGACCCATCGCGGTCACGGTTCGCGCGACGGCTTGGCCGAAGGCGTAGCAGCGCTCCATTGTCGGTTGCGGCGGCAGGTAGGCGTTGACGTAGATGGGAAGCACCGGCTCCGTTAGCCCTAGGTGGGTGAGGGGAATGCCGATCGCATAATCAATCTTTGCAGTGCTGCTGAACGCGGGATCGAAGTTCTGCCGGTAAAGCTGCCGGACCAGCTCGAAGCCGATTTCGCTCGGCACCTTCCAGTGGAACTTGCGACCGGCGAATTCACCCGTTGCCTCGCCACCGACATGAACCGTAAAGGGCGGCGCGGCATTGTGGAAGAATTGTTCCGCGTGATCGTTTGAGAAGATGATCCAGAGGTCGGGCTTCAGTGACTTGAGCTTTTCGCCGAGATCGGCCGCGACTTGCCGCACCTTCTCGACCACTGTCTTGTCCTCAGTGTCAGGCATCGTGAAGAACTGGGGCGCATGGGGCAGCATAGCGCCACCGATGACCGTAGACATCATGGGGTTGTTCCTCCTGAGTAGGTGGATTGATTGGCTGTTCGCCAAAATACGCGTTTGCCACGAGGCGCGTTAGCGCTATTCTGTCAGATAACTGCGGTGAAACGACAGAAGCCATGAGCCGTATCCATCCCGACGTCCTGATTCCTCCGAACGGCCACTCAGCGCGCCGGGTGGTGGCCTATGTGTTGGATCTCCGGCGTGGTGGCGGTCGACCGCTCCATAGGCATGATCGCGCTCAGCTCCTTGCCGTGACGTCCGGATCCATTGCCGTGTTGGCAGAGGGCGCAACCTTTGTGGCGCCGCCCGAGCGTGGCGTGTGGGTTCCGGCCCACACCCCTCACGAAACCCGGCATCTCGCATCTACTCGTCTGCGAACCCTGTACATCGAAGCCGATGCATGCGGCGGGCTGCCGACGCGGACCACTGTGGTTCAGATCAACCCGCTGATGCGGGAATTGCTGTCCGCCATCGTGGCGCGCCCGCGAGAGTACGAAGAAGGGGGAGCCGATGGACGCGTCATTGACGTGATGCTTGACCAAATCGCCGGCTCGCGCGCATTGCCGCTCAATCTCCCTATACCCAGGTCGGCGCCCTTACGAACAGTCGCCATGCAGATCCTGGACTCGCCAACGGGAGGAGCCGACGTACACGAACTTTCAAACTCGCTGAACATGTCAACGCGAACGCTGCAACGGCAATTCAAGAGCGAAACTGGGCTCTCGCTGCGAAGCTTCAGACGTCAGGCCAAACTCTTGAAGGCGCTCGAATTGCTATCGGCCCGGACGCCTGTGAGCCGGATCTCCGATCAGCTCGGCTTCGGCGAGCCGAGCGCTTTCATTTCGATGTTCAGGGCTGCGTACGGCGTGACGCCGGGGCGCTATCTTTCGCAGGAGCAGTGATGATCTGGAAAGGTGTGCAGCTGTTTTCCGAACAGGTTATCGTTCAACAATGCTTCACCGGGGATTGGCGATGAAGTCGAGCATCGCGACCCCCAGCTCGTCTTCGGCCGTGTTGATGTGGCCGATCGACGACGTGTGATTGTGGCCCCGCAACCACATCGATGGCGGTGAACGGCGCTTTGCCTGCGCAAGCCGGAAGCACAACTCGGCGCAATGCACATCGATCAGCGGATTCTCAAATTCGGCCCAGGCGACAAAGGTAGAAACGCTGCGCTCGTCTATATGACAAACCGGCGAGACATCGGTCAAGAAATCAGGGCTGTCGGTGCCGTAGTAGCTGACGACCTTATGCGCATTGGGATTTTCGGGGCGGGTTTCGGCCCGCACCCTGCCACTGACGACGAGGTGACCGGCCAACCCCGGCCCAGCAGCGGGCTGACGGCGCCTGTCATAGGCGTAGCTGCCGGTATGCGCTGCGCCTGCAGAGTGCCCCATGAGAAAGATGCGGTTGCCGTCTATTCCAATCTCGGCGCCGTGCTCGTGGGCCCAGCCAACGACTGAAGCGATGTCGTCGGTCGCGCCAGGATAGCGGGTATCGTCGGCGAGGCGATAGCCGATATTGATTCCAACAACACCGTTCCGCGCGAAATATCGCAAGACGTTCGCATTGATCTCGTCGGTTCGGTTGCGGTGACCGTCGAGGAACGCGCCGCCATGCACAAATAGAACCGCCGCGCGGCCGCCGCTTGGGCCGGCAGGCAGGTAGACGTCGAATCTTTGACGCGGATGTGTGCCGTAGGCGATTTCCGCCCTGACATCGACGTTCTCTGTCTGCGCCGTCCGATGTATCTCGCTGAACTTGTCGAGCATCAGCTTGACGTGCTTGGCCGGCGACCAGAGGGGGCCAATCTCGGCCATCAGCGCGCGCAACTCGCTCGGAATGCCAGGCCGTTTATGGTCCATTGTTTCGTCAAGCCTGTTAGACGATGACGCGCTTGGTTCGATGTTCGATTAGCCGAACTAGGCTGAGCGCGGTCAGCTCGGACGACTTTGGGTTGGTCGCGAGCGGTTGGTTCTCGAGTGTGATGTCCATACGGCCGAATGCACCGCTGGCAATGATGCGATGACCGTTCATCGTCAAGGCCGGATCTGCGATCAGTTCGACACGTGTTCGATCCAGCCCGACCCCCGCGAGCGAGGTGACCACCGTCGCATTGGCGTTTTGCGGATACGTCGCGGCCGCGTGCCGCGCCGTTCCGGTGAAAAACACCGTGCGTTCGCCCAAGGTATCGAGGGCAACGAGCCCTTCCGCCGGCGTGTTCTTCCACGCGCGAGGTGGTTTGACGATCTGGTGAACAACATCGTCGAGACCGAGCACGGCAGCGCTCGCGAGGGCATCGATCCCGCCGATCGCGCCCGAAGGCAGCTCGATCCGGCTGCCGTTCCGCTCCGCGAGGTCGATAAGCCAGGTGAGCAGGCCGTCGTCGCTGAAGGCACTGGTGGATGCCGTGATCATCGCGGGGCTGGCGGCAAGCGCCGCGGGCGCCCATTGCGAAATGGCGGCGAGGCCGGCGGCTTCGATCACGAGGTCGGGCTTGATGGCTGCGAGTTCGTCGGGCGAGCCGAGGAAGGGAACGCCGGGCGGTAGTTCTGCCCTGGCCTGCGGCGTATCAATCGTCGCGATCGCGGCGATCTCTACTGGCGTTTCTCGCTGCTTCAACAGCGTGCCGACCCGCGAATTGATCGCGCCCCAGCCGATGAACACCAACCGCGCAGGTTTGGACATCACCTTGATCATCAGATCGTATCTCCTCGACTTGCTCGCGGCACCGCCCGTGCCGCCGGCTTGCCGCGGGCGCCGTGCCCGGTTTGAGACGCTTGCCCTTTGACCGGTTTTGTCGCAATGGTCAGAGCTTGACGATGAGCTAACATGAGCTCGCCGACATGCTCCAGATGCACGCGCATCGCTAGCCCGGCGACGTCCGGCTGCCCCTTCAGGATGGCCTTCAAGAGGTCGGTGTGGCTGCTGGCGCTGTTCGTCGTTACCGACTCGCCGAAGTTGACGCGGTGGCGTTCGCGATGAACGTGCCACATCACCTTCTCGTGTAAATCCATAAGCGCTCGATTGCCGGTGCCATGTACGATCGCGAGGTGAAACGCGTCGTTCAAGGTGTAATAGCGAGCGGCGTCTCCAGACTTTGCGGCGGAATTCATCTCACGTTGTATCTTCTGGATGTCCCGCAGCACTTCGGGCTTGCCGGCCTCGGCCACGCGCGTCGCCGCAAGCTGTTCGAGAGCAATCAGGACCTCCATGTGCTCACCGACCTGTGCCTCGTCCGGATCCGTAACAACTGCCCCGACGTGCGGAATGAGGCGAACAAGACCTTCCAATTCCAATGTCGTTAGTGCCTGCCGCAACGGAGTACGGGAAACGCCGAACTCTTTGCAGAGGAGGGGCTCTGACAATCTCTCCCCAGATTTCCACCGGTTCTCGATGATGTCCTTGCGCAGATGAGGCAGGATCTGGTCGTGCATCGGCGCATAGCGCACGACCGAATTGTTCTGCTTCCCCGTCATCTCGATTTTTCCCGACTTGCCCACTGCAGCCTCCCTGGAACAGGCCTTGTGAGCGGGGGATTGACTCTTCGCAAGTATACATAGATCGTATACGAAATACGATATCCAATTACAAGAGGCGAGCCGTTGACAGTCGGAGAGGTCGCTAAGAACAGGGATCAGGGGGTCGGAGCCTCGGTCAGGCGCAAGGAAGACGCCCGCTATCTCGACGGCAAGGGCGAATACCTCGCCGACTTGCAGGTCCCGGGAATGGCGGAGGTGGCGTTTCTGCGCAGCCCGGTCGCGCACGCGCACATCCGCGGCGTCGAGATTCCCGAGCAGTATCGCGACCAGGTGTTCGTGGCCGCCGATCTCGCCTTTGCCGCACCGATCGTCGCGGTCAGCGCGGCGAAAGGGTTCAAGCGATCGGAATACCACCCGCTGACCGGTGACAAGGTTCGGTTCGTCGGCGACCTCATAGCGATGTGCGTCGCGCCCACCCGGGCCGATGCCGAGGACATTGCAGCCGCCTGCGTCGTCGATTTCGATGAACTCCCCGCCATCTGGGACATCGATGTTGCGCTCAAACCCGAGGCGCCGCGCGTCCACGACCACTGGTCGGACAACATTTACGTCCAGAGCACGATCCAGACGGGAGACCTCGAACAGGCCCGCAGCATTGCGGCCGTGAAGGTGCACAAGACTTTGCGCATGGGCCGTCATGCCGGCGTTTCGATGGAAGGGCGCGGTGTCCTCGCGCACTACGATCGCCGTCTGGACGAGCTTGTCGTCTATAGCTCAACGCAGTTTCCGCACGTTATTCGCACCATCATGGCGGAGTGCCTGGGCATCTCGGAGAGCAAGCTGCGGGTGATCGCGCCGGACGTGGGCGGCGGATTCGGGCCCAAGAACAATTTTCAGCCCGAAGAACTCGCGATCGCGGCGCTATCCATGAAGCTCAACCGCCCTTTGCGATGGGTTGAGGACCGTCGCGAGCACCTGATCGCCTCGCCGCATGCGCGAGAGCATCGCTACGATCTGACGGCTTACGCGGACGCAAAGGGTCGGATCCTGGGGTTAGAGGCGGAAGTTGTCGTCGACGCCGGGGCATATTCGGTGTGGCCGTGGACCGCGGGGATGGAAGCCGGCATGTCGGCCGGCATCATGACCGGTCCCTATGACATTCGCGTCTATCACGCGCGTGCTGTCAGCATTGCCACGAACAAGTCACCGCTCGGCCCCTATCGCGGCGTGGGGCGAAGTGGCGCGTGTTTCGCCATCGAAACCCTGGTGGATGCCGTCGCGCGCGCGGTTGATCGAGAGCCGATGGACGTTCGCATGGAGAATATGGTGCCGCCCGAGGCGATGCCGTACAGCTCCGCCACCCACAAGCTCTATGACAGCGGCGATTATCCGCAATGCGCACTGCAGGCGCGCCAGGCCATCGACCTGGAAGGTGTTCGTGCGCGACAGAAAAAGGGCGAGCCTGACGGCCGCCTGATCGGCGTTGGCATGGCGAGCTACACCGAGCAGTCAGCCCATGGCACTGCCGAATGGGTTGCCCGCGGTCTACCGGTCGTGTTCGGGTACGAGCCGGCGCTGGCGCGCTTCACGCCGGATGGCAAGCTCATCCTGTTCGTCGGCATCCAGAACCATGGGCAGGGCCTTGAGACGACACTTGCGCAAGTGGCGCATCAGGAGCTTGGCATTGCGATCGATGACGTCGTCGTCCGTCATGGCGACAGCTCGGTATCGCCTTACGGCATGGGCACGTTCGCGTCGCGCAGCATGACGATGTCCGGCGGCGCTGTGTCGGCCGCCTGTGTGATCCTCGCCGAAAAGATCGCACGCATCGGTGCACACCTGCTGCAAGCCCCCAAGGAGATGGTGAGGCTTGCCGATGGCAAGGTCTATTTCGGCGAGCAGAGCGTCCGGTTCCGGGACATCGCGCAGGCGGCTTTCCTCCATCCGGAGCGGCTTCCGGTCGGTGAGGACCCTGCGCTCGAGGCCAATGCGGTCTATCAGCCCGGGCGTAGCACCGGCGCATTCTCGTATGCGACCCATGCCTGCACGGTCGCTGTGGATCCCGGGACTGGGCAGGTCAACATTCTGGATTACGTGGTCTGTCACGACTGCGGCACCATGGTGAACCCTATGATCGTCGAGGCCCAGGTGGTCGGCGGCGTGGCGCAGGGGCTCGGCACCGCGCTTTATGAGGAAATCCCCTACGACGAGAACGGCCAGCCACTGGCCTCGACGTTCCTCGATTACACCATTCCGGGCTTCACCGAGGTGCCCGACGTGCGGGTGCTGCATATGGAGACGCCGTCACCGCACACGCGCTTCGGCATCAAGGGCATGGGGGAGGGCGGTGCTATTGCGCCTCCGGCCGTGGTGGTCAACGCCATCAACGATGCGCTCCGTTCTCTGGGCGTCGAGATCAACGAAACGCCGGCGACGCCCGATCGTGTGCTCGCCAAGATCGTGGCCGCAGCGGGAGACCGACGATGAAGCCGGCGCCGTTCGCCTACCACCGCGCGACCTCGATCGAGGATGCGATCGCGCAACTTAATGACGAGCAGATGATGGCGCGGCCGCTGGCCGGCGGACAGTCGCTTGTTCCGATGCTCAACCTCCGCCTCGCGCCGGTGCAGAAGCTGGTCGACCTCAGCCGTATCGAAGCGCTTCGACGCGTCGATGAGCAGGCTGGCCGTATCGCCTATGGTGCATTGCTCCCGCACGCCGCGTTCGAGGACGGCCGCGTTCCTGACGGCAGCAATGGGCTGATGCGCTTCATCGGCGGGCAGATTGCTTATCGCGCCGTGCGTACGCGGGGCACGATCGGCGGCGCGCTCGCCTTGGCAGATCCCGCGGCGGACTGGCTCACGACCGTGATCGCGCTCGAGGGCGAGGTGGTACTAGTCGGGCCTCGCGGCCGTCGCCGCCTTGCCGCCGCTGATTTCGTCACCGGACCGTACATGACGGTGCTCGATCAGGCTGAACTGCTCGAAAGCGTGGTCATTGGGCGCCGCCCCAGGACCGAGCGCTGGGGGCACTACAAGGTAACGCGAAAGACTGGCGAATACGCGGACTCGATGGCGATCGCGTTGTTCGATCCGGATTCGCGGAAAGTCCGCCTCGTCATCGGCACGGTCGAAGGAGCACCAATCGTGCTTACGAAGACGGCGCTCGAGATTGGAAAGGGAGCAAATGAAGAGCGGCTCCTGGCGGCGCTCAGGCACGAGCTCGGAGAAAGCGACCGCGCCTTCTCGCCCGCCAAGTTGCAACTCCACGTTACCACCGCGCTGCGCGCGATCAGGAAAGCCAGCCTGTCATGAAGACCGAAATCACACTCACCATCAACGGCAAGCAGCGCAAGGCGCTGGTAGAGCCGCGGCAGAGCCTGGCTGATCTTTTGCGCGAAGACATGCGTCTGACCGCAACCCATCTCGGCTGCGAGCACGGCGTCTGCGGAGCGTGCACGATCTTGTTGAACGGCGAGTCGGCGCGCGCTTGCATTGCGCTTGCCGTCACGCTGGACGGAAGTGACGTGCGTACGCTCGAGGGACTGCAGGACGATCCGCTAATGGGCGTTCTCAAGGAAGCGTTCCACGAGCAGCACGGCCTGCAATGCGGGTTCTGCACGCCGGGGATGCTGATCAGCAGCCACGATTTGTTGCAGCGGAAGGCGGGGCTCGATGAAGACCAGATCCGCGTCGCGATGAGCGGCAATCTGTGCCGGTGCACGGGCTATCAGGGCATCGTCCGCTCCATCAAGGTTGCGGCCGACAAATGGGCCGACAAGAGGGCCGCCGCCGAGGAGGTCGCCTCGTGAAAATCGAGAAGTCATTCAATGTCGCGCAGCCGCGCGAGCATGTCTGGGATCGGCTGAACGATGTGCGCTTCGTCGCCGATTGTCTTCCCGGCGCGTCGATCGTGAGCGAGCTCGGCGAGAACCGCTACAAGGGCAAGATGTCGGTCAAAGTCGGACCGATGGCCGCCACTTTCAGCGGCGATATCGCCGTCGAGAGCCGTCGCGAGAACTGGAGTTGCCTGGTGTCAGGCAAGGGCGCGGATTCGGGATCCGGCTCGCGCGCCTCCGGAAGCATGACCTATTCGCTCGCCGACGGCAGCTCGCCCGCGACGACCCGGGTGGACATCGTCTCCGACATCAACCTTGCGGGCCCCCTGGCGCAGTTCGGCAAGGGGCCAATCGTTCAGGAAATTGCCAACCGCATCACAGCGGCCTTCGTAGCCAACTTCGAATCGAGGCTGACGGCGGCAGCCGCGGTATCCAGCGACACGGCGGCAGCGGCGCCGGCTGCGCCCACGCGTCCACAACAGCCGCTTGATGCCGGGGGGCTGCTGTGGGCCGTTCTGCGCGACCGCCTGCGTTCGTTCGTCAGGGGATTGTTCGGCAAGTCCCCGGCCTCATCGTGAAGTGACTGTAGCCCGTTAAACGCACAAGGAAGTTCACATGTATCTGAAGAGCTTAGCCCTCGGTCTGCTCTCGGTCCTGCTGCCCGCTTCGGCATACGCCGACGAGACCGTGAAGATCGGCGTCATCCAGCCGCTCACGGGTTCGGTCGCCTACAACGGCACGACCGACGTTAACGGCATCAAGCTCGCCCTCGGCGAAATCAACGCCAAGGGCGGCGTTCTCGGCAAAAAGGTCGAACTGGTGATTGAGGACGGCCAGTGCAAGCCGGCCAACACCGTCAACGCCGCCGAGAAACTGACCCAGCGCGACAAGGTGGTCGCACTCATCGGCGCATTCTGCAGCTCGGCGACGGCGGCCATCATGCCGGTCGCGCAAAGCGCCAAGGTGCCGCTGGTGACCGGCGTCTCGTCAGCCGCGAACCTGACCGAGAAGGGTAACACCTGGTTCTTCCGCGCGACCGAAACGGACGCGCTGCTCGCCAAGTCCTTTGCCAAAATCCTCGTCAACCAGCTCAAGCTGAAAAAGGTCGCGTATATCGGCGTGAACGACGATTTCGGCCGCGGCGGTGTCGAAGAGTTCGAGAAGCAGATGAGCGCGCTTGGTGCTACGACCGTCATGAAGGAATATTTCGAGCACGGCACGTCGGACTACTACACGCTGCTCACCAAGCTGAAGGCGTCGGGAGCCGACGGCGCATTCGTGGCCGCCGAGACCCAGGACGGCTCGACCCTCGTCAAGCAGAAGGCCGAGCTCGGCCTTTCGACCAAGGTGTTTGGCGTCGGCTCATGGGCTACAGCCGATTTCATGCAACTGGCGGGTCAGGCCTCGAACGGCATCTATGCCGCGGTGCCTTACGCTTCGACCATGAAGACGCCGAAGAACGAGGCATTCGTGAAGGCCTATCAAGGCCAGTACAAGGCTGCGCCCGGGAAGTACTCCGCCGCAGGCTACAACACGCTTAATATCGTCGTCGATGCAATTGTGCGCGCGCAGTCAACCGATTCGGACAAGGTTCGCGAAGCGTTGCTCAAGACGGACTATGAAGGCCCGAACGGGCACTTCCGCTTCGACGAGAAGGGCCAGGCCACGGGCTTCACGGTTGTGCTGGTTCAACTTGAGAACGGCGTTCCGGTCGTTGTCGAATCCAATACCGTACAAAAGTGACGTTCGGGACGGAGGCAGCGCCGGCTGCCTCCGCCACTCGATGCCCAGGATAATAGATCGCGATGGACCTCCTTCTTCAGCTTGTGGCCAACGGCCTTGTCGTCGGGGCGTTCTACGCCCTGTCTGCGCTTGGACTGACACTGGTATTCGGCCTGATGCGTGTCGTGAACTTTGCGCATGGCGAACTCTATGTTATCGGCGGCCTTTTCGGCTGGACGCTCACGGTGGTGTTCGGCTGGAACTACTTTCTCTCGCTTGCCGTCGTCGTCATCGTGCTCGGCATTCTCGGTTACCTCATCGATCAGGTGCTGATCGCGCGGGTGCGCGGGCAGGGCGAGGAGCCGACAATCCTGCTCACGATCGGTCTCTCGATCTTCATCGCCAACACCGCGCTCCTGATCGTCGGGACCACGCCGGTGACGGTCGCCTCGCCATTCGCGAGCAAGCCGCTGTTTTTCGGCCCCGTCGTGATCACGCAGGCCCGCTTGGTGCTTGTTGTGATGTGCGCGGTCCTGATCGCGGCAGCAAATCTCCTGATCCAGAAGACCACACTCGGCCGCGCCATGCGCGCGACGTTCCAGGATCCGATGGCGGCCCAGCTGGTCGGCATCCGGACCCCGCGAATCTACGGCTTTACCTTCGCGCTCGGTGCCACGCTGGCGGGCGCGGCCGGGATGCTGCTCGGCTCGATTTACGTCGTGGAAGCGAGCACCGGCGGTGTGATCAGCCTGAAGGCGTTCGTGGTCGTCATCCTCGGCGGAATGGGCAGCTTTGCCGGCGCGGTAGCCGGCGGCTTAATCCTTGGTCTGACCGAGGCGCTGTGGGGTGGCTACGTATCAACGGGATATGTGGATGCCATCGGGTTCGCGCTCGTTATCGTGACCTTGCTGGTCCGCCCCTATGGTCTGTTCAGCCGAAGAGCCGAGCGCGCGTGATGAAGTTCGAACGCAATTGTCTCCTCGCTGCGGCCGCGCTAGCCGCGCTGATCCCGCTCGCCGTCCAAAACGAATACGCATTACACATCGGGATCATGATCATGCTCTCGGTGATGCTGGCGACGAGCCTGAATCTGATCGTCGGTTACGTCGGTGAGTTTCCGCTCGGGCACACCGCCTTCTTCGGCATCGGAGCCTACACTGCCGCGCTGCTGTCGGTGCGGGCCGGGCTGCCGATCTATGTCACAATCCCGCTCGCCGGCATCGTTGCGGCGATCTTTGGGCTCGCCATCGGTGCGGTGACGCTGCGCCTGCGCGGGCCGTTCTTCGTCATCGTGACGCTCTGTTTTGCGGAGGTGCTGCGGCTGGTTGCCAACAACTGGATCGATTTGACCAACGGGCCGATGGGCGTCTCGGGAATTGGCAAGCCAGCCGCAATCACGGGCGCGACCGGCGTGCAGCAGAAGCTCTGGTTCTATTATGCCGGCCTACTGCTGGCGGCCCTATCGCTCTTAGTCAGCTATCGTTTCGTCTATTCGAATATCGGGCGCGCGGCGGTCGCGGTGCGGGAGAACCGGTTCGTGGCGCAGTCGATCGGGATCTGGCCGTTCTACCTGGGCCTCGTCACCTTCGTGCTGGCGGCGGCGGTGGGCGGCCTCTCGGGCGGCTTCTATGCGCATTACATCTCTTATGTCGGCCCCGAAGTGTTTGGCTTCTCCTTCATGATCACCATGATCATCATGGTGCTCGCGGGCGGAAAGGGCACTCTGGCCGGCCCGGTGGTCGGCGCCGTGCTGGTGGTCTTCCTCGAAGAGTTCCTGCGCGATTTCAAGGATCTGCGTTTCTCGATCTTCGGTCTCATCGTCGTCGCCGTGGTGGTCTTCCTGCCGCGCGGCCTGATGGGATTCATCGCCCGCCGGCATGAGATCTATGAACGAAGGCCGGCAGAGCCTGCCGAGGGTGCCGTGAAGCTCGATCGCCTTGCGCGGGCGCTCGAGCCGGCCGGCCTGAACCGAGGAGGGGCCGCGGATGCTTGAGGTGAACGGGCTCTCCAAGCACTTCGGGGGGCTGAAGGCCCTGTCAGATGTCAGCTTCTCGATCCGCAAGGGCGAGATCATGAGCCTGATCGGACCGAACGGCGCCGGCAAGACCACCTGCCTCAATCTCGTGACGGGGTTCTTCAAGCCCAGCGCCGGGACCGTGCGCTATTGCGAGCACGACATCACGGGGCTCCCGCCTTATGCTGCCGCCCAGCGAGGCCTCGTTCGCACCTTCCAGAAGACCAACGTCCTGCGCGGGCTCACCGTCTTCGGCAACGTGCTGACCGCCCGCTACCGTCATGGCGAGAGGTCGTTGTGGCGGACCTTCTTCGCCGCCGGCCGCCAGCGCGAGCGTGAACTTCGCGACGAGGCGGCAGCGCTGATCGAGACGGTCGGCCTTGGTGCCCGAATGAACACGGACGCGGACTCGCTGCCCTGCGGCGAGCTTCGCCTGCTCGAAGTGGCCGTCGCGCTGGGCGCCGGCCCGAGGGTGCTGATCCTTGACGAGCCTGCGGCGGGGTTGAACACCCACGAGGCGGATCGCCTCGGCGATGTGCTGAAAAGGATAGTGAAGGAGCATGTCGAGGCCATGCTGCTGGTCGAGCACAACATGGCGCTCGTGATGGCCGTGTCCGATCACATCCTCGTCCTGAACTTTGGCCGCAAAATCGCCGCCGGGACACCGCTCGAAGTGCGATCGAATCCGGACGTCGTCACTGCGTATTTGGGCAAGCCCGCCGCATGATCACTCAAAGCAACGTCCTCGAATTGCGCAACCTAGAGGTCTGCTACGGCAAGCTGCGCGCCCTGAACGGCATCAATCTGGAGGTCCGTGAAGGCGAGATCGTCGCATTGCTTGGTGCCAACGGTGCCGGCAAGAGCACGGCCTTGCGCGCGATTTCAGGCCTGCTCGCCCCCACATCGGGCGACATACTCTATCGCGGCAAGTCGATCGCAAAGCGCCGACCGGATCTGATCGTTCGCGATGGCATTGCCCAGTCGCCCGAGGAACGGCATATCTGGCCCGAACTGAGCGTGCGCGAAAACCTCGGCCTCGGCGCATATTGCTGCCCGGATCGGGCCTTAGCCGAACAGCGGTTCGAAAGCGTGCTTCAGCGGTTTCCGCGGCTGCGAGAACGGCTGTCGCAGCTTGCAGGCCTGCTGTCGGGCGGCGAGCAGCAGATGCTCGCGATCGGCCGTGCCCTGATGTCGGACCCAAAACTGTTGCTGCTCGATGAACCAAGTCTCGGCCTTAGCCCGCTAATGTCGCAGGAAGTACTAGGCGCATTGCGCGAACTTTGCCAACAAGGCATTACGATCCTGATTGTCGAGCAGAATGTGCATAGTGCCCTCTCGGTGGCGAGCCGGGCCTACGTTTTCGAAACAGGCCGGGTTGTTGGAGAAGGCCGCGCCGCCGACATGCTTGGCAATCCAGATTTGCTCCGCGCTTATCTCGGCGCCTAATCCCATGGAAATTAAGGACCGAATCACTCAGCTTCTTTGTGACGATCGCCAAAGTGGAGACGGTTGACTGATAAGGATTTACGCAAAAGCTTATCAGTCCAAGAGCCCGTCTGGCTAAACCCGTTGGGGACTCAAGACGAACGGGGCGACACAGTTCCGACAATGCCCGAGGTGTCCACCGCACATTGAGGCCACACCCGGCGGCGCCTTGTCCGCGCGGTCCTCGAGCATCGTTCGCAGGCAACGCCTCGATGGGCCGCGGATGATGTCTTTGGACGAGGACGACGTCCGGATCAAGTGCCCTCGGACGCTTGCTCCTCCCCCAGCGGCCACGGTCCGTCACTAGGGGGAAAAGGTAACGACCTCGACCGGGGTCGAGGTCGCCAACCTATTGGCTAGGTTTCGCTCCCGGCTGGGGCTTGGGGGGCAAGGGGTGCCGAGAGCAAGGATTCGACGCGGCAGAGTGCCGATCGTTCCCTTGCGGAGCGAAGCAGCGCTGGCAGCACCCCTTCGTACGCGTGATGAGCGGGAGCGCCGCGCGAGTCTGGGCGCGGCAGGACTGGCCTAGTCGATTAAATCCGAAAGGCGCCGCCCCGAAGGGCGGCGCCTGAAGCATCAATCACTAGCGGCCGGTGCCGAAGCTGAAGCCGATGCTCGGCCCGCCTCCGTAATAGCCGTACCCGCGATCGTAGTAGCCCGGACCGCCGTAGGAGCCGTAGCTTCTGCGCACCACGTAGCCGTCGTCGCCGCCGTAATAGCGCTGCACGTATCGTGGGCCACGGGTCCGGTAGCAGCGGCCATACTCGCTGCAGACCAGGCGGACCTGATCGATGCTTGCCGCCTCTGTGGATCCGACCGGGCTTGGGTTGAGCGGCGCTGCCGAGGCCGCCGACGCCAGCATGGCGGTGGCGACAAACGCTCCGAGAGCAATAGTTCTCATGTTCGTTCTCCTTGGTGTGGCAAGATCAATCGATCTCTTCGATGACGCGACGTTCCCCTGGTTCGACGATGTAGGTGCGGCTATCCCGGTTGATGTACCGGTACTCCCGCAGGCTCGGCGCCTCGCGGTAAACCTCCTCGGGGAAAGTCTCGACTTCCACGCCTTCCGGCAGGCGCTCCCCCCTGCGGATCTCGGTGCGCACGGTGCTGCCGGTGGTCTGCCGCTCGCGCTCGACAGGGCGAACCTTGGCGTGCTTCCGGATCACCTCGCGATCACGATCGCTGAACGTCGCCTTGCGCTGCTCCGTCCTCGCCGGCGCAGCGGCCGTCGAGCGGCCGGAGTACGGCAGGACCGTCACGATCTTGTAGGTCGACGGTTCGACGATCACGATCTCGTCCTTGACCAGGACGAAGTTGTAACCGCGGTACTGCGGGACGATCTCGACGACCTCGGCCGGCAGCGGCTGCAAGCGGATATCGCGCGGCACGGCCGTGCCCACCGACAACGAGAAGTTCACGTTGTTGAGGGGCAGCACGTTCAGATGCGAAATCGACGTGCTGATCCGGGTTCGCTGCTGGTCGTTGATGTTCACCGACGCGTTCACGTTGGTGTTCGAGGAACGATCGGCCGTGTTCTGCTGATTGTTCGGCTGCTGCGCCGTGTTCGTCGAACCGCTACCCGTCGGCGACTGCGCCTGGTTGGTGCCCGAGGCGGGCGGATTGGCGCTCTGCGTCTGGGTATTCGTGTTCGAAGGAGAATTGGTCTGCGCCTGGTTGGGAGGCGTCGTGGTCTGATTGGACGGCTGATTGGTCTGAGCCTGGTTGGTCGAGTTGTTCGAGGCCGGCGCCTGCGTGGTGTTGGTACCCGTGCCCGAATTGGACGACTGGCCTGCAGCGGTCTGACCGGTCGAGGACGGAGACTGCGTCTGGGCCGAATTCGCCGAAGGATTGGCGGACTGTGCGGATCCCGAAGATGACGACGGCGTCGAAGAGGATGGCGTCGTGGATGTGGAATCCTGCTGACGCGTCGGCAGATTGGAATTCGACGTGCTCGGAGAAGACTGGGCAAAGCGGAAGTCGCGATCGCGACTGCAGCGGTGGTAGCCAAGAATAATCGCTTGTTCATCTGAACCTCCTTAATGCGGACGTCGAACAAGCTCGGGCGGGACGCTGGGTTCCATTGCGGGAAAACTTGGCAGTTCCGTGGGAAGCGCGGTTTCTGTTGTCCCGAAATGGTGCAGATCGCGAGAGTGGGAACTTCGGTCGCGCGGCGTCGTTGGCGATGACTACTTACGAGTCATTTTTCACTTTGAGGAGGACATCATGAAGAAGCTTATCGTGTGCGGCGCTCTCGCCGCCTTCGCCCTCGGCACGCAGGCCGCCAGCGCCGCCGAGTTCTACATCGTGCGCGACGCCACCACCAAGAAGTGCACAATCGTCGACAGCAAGCCGACCACCACCACCACGACGGTCGTGGGCGACGGCGTCTACAAGACCAAGGTCGAGGCGGAGTCCGCGGTCAAGACCACGAAGGTCTGCACCGAGCAGTAATAGCCGCGGCGGCGTCAAGAGCCGTCTGAAGCGTTCTGACAGCGATTGGAGGAGAAATGCCTGTACTGATTTTGTGGGCCGTTCCCGCCGTCCTGGTTGTTGGCGGCGTCGGCTATTTCCTGGTTCACATGCACTGAGCGGATACACCGCACGGATGAACGGCCCGCCCAATGATCTGGGCGGGCCGTTTTGCGTTGCAGTCAGTACACTGGCTCCCAAGGGCACAAAAAAGGGCCCCGTAGTGGGGGCCCTAATTCGCCGAGAGCACGCGTCGCGCTAGTTGTAGTCCGAGTATTTGAACTGCGGAAGCGCCTTCAATTGCTCCTTGTTGCCACTCATGACGGCGTGGTCGGGGACCCAATCGTTCGTGGTGCGGTTCGTCGTGGTTGTCGACGCGGTCCCGGTCGTGGTCGTGTCGCGCGACGTGGTCGACGTGCCGCTCGAGCTGGTCCGGACCGGCTCTTCAACGAACTTCAGCTTGTCCATCGAGACGGCGATGTCGTGCTCGCCCATGCCGAGGAAGCCGCCGACTCCGATGACCACCGCGTGGATCTTGCCGTTCTTGTCGACGAGCAATTCGTTGATGTCGCCGAGCTTCTCGTTGGCCTCGTTGTAGACGTTCAGGCCCATCAGCTTCGAGGCGCGCCAAATTCCCTTGAGCGCCATCTTCGCATCGGCCGGCTGGGCGGTCGCCGCGAGGCCGCCGCCGACCAGGCCATCGCGGCCTGCGGCGGAGACGCCCGGGAGGCGGTCAGGGCGCTGCTCGTCGCCGTCGACTTTCTCGAGGCCGAGGCCGACGAGCTCCGGACGAAGGTGTCGAGAGGCTACGCCCGGGGACTCCCAGGGGCGCGCGAACGCAAGGATGAGGCAGATGTCTGAAGTGACCTACTATGTAGCTCTGCCGCTCGTTTTCTCCGACGACGGCATGGCCGCCGGCGAGGCGGCGGAATGCCTGAGCGCCAACGCCGCGGTGATGCGGGCGGAGGCGCTCTCCCGCAAGCCGGGGCATGCCGGCGCGATCGCGTTCTCGCGGACCGGAGATCCCTCGAGCGGCGACTTCAGCGGCGCCAAGCTGATCCGGAAGTTCGGGGACGTTCCGGACGATCTCAGCACCCTATGAAACTCCACCGGGTCCGGAACGAGATCGCCGGATGCGCGGGCAGATTCGCGCCCAGGAGCGCGAAATCCGGATGCTTCAGCGGGCCGGCCTCGCGACCGCCTCGGCCGAGCTGCTGCTCTCGAGGATGCGCGCGAAAATCGACGATCTCTGCCTGGAGCGGGACGCACTCCGGAGAGCGTCGACCGCCTGACCACCGCAGCACGGGCGCGTCCGGTGCCTTGACTCCTCGGCCTCTCACGTACTCAATTCCTGCAATCGGTGATGTTGCGGGGTTGCGTCATGGAGCAGGAATTCTATCGGGGTCTCGCCGACCGGGTCCGGACCATCGCCGAGAAGGCCGACCCTTTCACCAGGCGACGCCTGCTGGATCTGGCCAAACGGTACGACACCAAAGGAGGCTCGCGCCCCGCGCACTCGGTCGAGCGCCCGCTTCCGCTGCCGCGCACCACACCGCCGGCGACGATCTTCTCCGGACCTGGCGAGGCCTGACGGCGCAACAGCCTTCGTTTGCGCTGTTTGCACCTAGCCGGCGGGAGCCTTGAAATCGTACGAGATGCGTCCGGCCGGGAGATAGAACAGCGCGATCACCGCACCGCCCCTGACCTCCGGAAAGTGCCTGCTGCCCGGTTCGGGCGCCGTCCAGCCGGGTCCCTGCCAGCCCTGCAACCCCTTCAACTCCGCGCCCGCGTCCAAGGGCACCACGAGGTTGATCTCGCCATAGGGATGACCGTGATACTGCCCGCGCAGCACGTCGTGGTCGTCCTCGTCCTTGAACCGGCGTAGAGCAGCGCTGTTCATGTAGACCGCCGTGAGGCTGAACTGGAAGGTTTCGGCAGTCGGCTCGACGATGCGGCTGCGCCGGTAGTTCGGGCCGTCCACCTCCTGGTTCGCCGCCCAGCCCTCCTCGACCCCGATCTTGATCAGACGAGACAGATCCCGATAGAGGGCGCTGCTTTCGCCGTACGCCTCGTTGAGCCAGCGCTCCATATCGGCTCCGGGCGTCATGTCCTTCACTTCGCGGAGAAAAGAAATGCTGCGCTGGATCAGTTCTTCTCGACCCGCCATGGCGATCTCCTCTGTTGATTGTCTCTTACGCGTCCAATCCCAAGAACGTCGCGAACTCATCTACATGCGCCCGCGGCATCAATCGCTGCCTCTCGACTGCGGGCTTCCCGACCGAGATGCCGCACACCACTGTCTGCTCCTCCGGAATCGAGAGCAGGGGGCGCAAGATCCGGTGATATTTCGAGAACGTCTCCTGCGGACACGACTGAAGTCCGCGTCCCGCTGCGGCGAGCATCACGTTCTGGACGAACATGCCGAGATCGAGCCAGCTTCCGGCTTCCAGCCGGCGATCGATCGTCACGATCAGTCCCACGGGCGCTCCGAAGAACGTGTAATTCTTCGCGGTCTGCCTGCTTCTTGCCTCGGCATCGGCCTGGCGGATTCCCAGCGATCCGTAGAACAGCCGCCCGAATTCCTGTCGTCGCTTCAGGTACGGATCAGGTAACTCGCTGGCGTAATATTTGTATTCCGAGACGTGCTCGTCCCGGCATGTTTCATGCGCGTTCAGCAGCGCCGCCAAGATGTTGGCCTTGGCGGCGCCACTCAGCACGTAGACATGCCAGGGCTGAATGTTCGCACCGCTTGGCGCGAAGCGCGCGACGTGGAGGATCTGCTCGATCGTCCGTCGCGGGACCGGAGCATCGCAAAAGTCACGGCACGCGATCCGGCGGGTCATGATCTCGTCGATCGGGCTCTGCGCAGCGCCGCACTCCTCGCTCGGTCCGATCACGGCTTCTTCAGGTCCGCACATCCTGGCTCGGATGACGCTCATCTGGATTTACTCCGGTCCAGCAACGAAGGTCAGTTCGGCCAGGCCGAACCGAGGATGATCGAACAGAAGTTCTGGCGGACATAGCTGATGTCCTTCAGCGCAAGGACATCAGCCTTCACGTTCCCGAACGTGGTCAGCGGCTTCTTGATGATGCCTTTGGCGAAGTGATCTATGATGTTCTCCTTGAAGTTCGTCTCGCGCGGATGATGGACGCAGACATGGTCACGCTGTTCATGCGTGAAGTCGTGATAGGCGATCCCGAGCACGTCCATCTCGACACCCGCGGTCACCAGCGAGATGGTGGGTCGCATATGTTCGGGAATACCTGGCGTGGTGTGGAGCGCGATCGCGGTCCAGACGTCCTCGATCTCACGCTCGGGCAGGCCGTAGCTTTTCATGAAATCGCGCGCGGCATTGGCCCCGTCGACCTCGAAGCGCAGGTCGGAACTGGAATACTTCTCCGTGAGGCCCATGTCGTGGAACATCGCGCCGAGGTAAAGTAGCTCCGGCTCGTACTTAAGGCCGTGGCGCTCGGCGGTGAGCGCACCCCAAAGGAAGGCGCGGCGACTGTGGTTGTAGAGTAGGTCGTCTTCGGTATCGCGCACGAGCTGCGTGGCGGCGCGGGCGATGGCACTGTCGGGCAGGCGGATGCCGGCGATGATCTCGGACATGGAGCGCTCTCCTTTTTGCCTAGCGGGCTGGTTGCTTGTGCCTATTTGCCAACCGGGCACCGCTCCGCACAAGGAAGGACATCCCGCGGATCAGGACAGCCGCACGTCTTTTCCTGACATGACGCTTTGTAGGGAAAGCAGGATCGCGAGCGTTGCCTTGGCGGGGAGCGCGCGGTCTATTCCGGTGTCGCCCGCCGGAAGCTCGCGCGATATTGGATGGGGCTGACGCCAAGGCGGGCGGTGAACACGATCCTCATCCGATCCGCCGAGCCGAACCCGCAGTCGAATGCAACCGCCTTCAGCGGCCGGTCGCTTCCCTCCAGCATCATGCGCGCCGCATCGATGCGGGCGCGCTCGATGAATTCGTGCGGCGTGATCCCGGTCGCCTGCACGAAATGCCGGGCCAGATTTCGGGCGCTCATCCCGACGACGGCGGCAAGGGACTCCAGCGAGTGGCGATCCCCGACGTTCGCCATCACATGGTCCTGGATACGGGCGATCGGCGATTCCGGATCGGCTGGCGCGGTGAGATAGGGGCTGAACTGAGACTGTCCGCCTTGGCGCTGGGCGACTACGACCAGCCGCTTGGCCACTTTGAGCGCCGTTTCCGCACCGTGGCGCTGCCCGACCAGCGCCAAACCGAGATCTATTCCCGCCGTTACACCCGCGGCGGTGATCAGCCGCCCATCGCGGACATAGATCAAATCCGGTTCGACTTTTGCCTTTGGGAACCTGGCCGCCAGCGCCTGCGCATCCTGCCAATGGGTCGTGACACGCCGATCGTCGAGCAGACCGGCATAGCCAAGGACAAAAGCCCCGGTGCAGATCGAACCATAGAGGCTCGACCGCCACGGCAGCTCCTTGACCCACTGAAGCAAGTGCGGGTCGGGCTCCGTTTCAGGTGGGGTGGGTGTGCCGGCCACCAGAACGATGTCGAACCCACCCGTCGCCTCCTCAAGCGTTAGATCGGCAATAAGCCGTATGCCGTTCGAGGCGCGCAGCGGATTGTGGTGAGCAGCAACGAGGACGGATTCATAGCGGTCGGCACTGTCGAGAAAAATGTTCGCTTCGCTGAACACGTCCATCGGCCCTGCCACGTCCAAGGCCTGGACCCCCTCGTAGACGACGATCGCGACGGCTTGTACCGGCACCTTTAATGCCTCTCCAGTCGGGCGCCTTATTATGCATGTGATTCACACAGTGCAAAGGCCGGGCGGTGTCTGGACAGGCGAGCCTGTCGCGCCATTATTTCGGTGCTGCGTCCTTGTCGGGGATCGTCAATGCCCCGTCTTTGGAATCGACCACGAAGACCGCGAGCAAGCTGGCGGGCTCCGTGTCGCTCGCGTTCTCGCTGATCCTGTGATGAGAGCCTTGGGTTTCATAAAAGCCCTCGCCTATGTGATAGACCTGCGCAGGGGCATTGCCGACCTGGCTGCGGATGGCCCCGGACAGCACATAGGCGTAGATAAAGGCCGACGCCGCGTGGCGGTGAGGCAGCGATTTGCTGCCGGGAGGATAACTCACCAGGACGGCAGCCATTCTCTTTCCTTCGACGTTCGGCAGCGCGTGCTCGAAGACGGGCTTGACTTGCTCCCGATCCTGAGCGATGGCGGGCGAAGCTCCCGCAATGGCCGCTGCTACGATCGCCAAGAACATCGTGCGTGGCAATTCTATTCCCGGTCTGGGCGTGATCGCTGAACGGCGTAACAGCGCGGCTATTCGATTGGTGAATGCACTGATCGACATCATGACCTCCTCTTCTAGTGAGACCAGGGCGAACCCGCGATCAAGTCGCAGGCGTTGGGGCTCTCGAACCCCGGCATGAAGCGTTCGCAGACCGCGGCGTTGACGGTGCCGTACGTGGTCGCCGGCTTGTGCGCAAAACCGGCGAAATACTCCTGAACGAAGCCTTCCTTGAAATTCGTGCGGGGATATTTGGCGACGATCTCCTCGCGAAGCTCCGCGGGAAACTGCTCGAAGCCTACCCCGACGACATCGAGCAGAACACCTGAATTGAGGAGCGCGACCTCCGGACCCATGTACTTCGGGATGCCGGGAGTGGTGTGCAGCGCGATCGCTTCCCAGACCGTCTGCACCTGGTCTTCGGCGATGTTGTGCGCGCTCAGAAACTGCCGGGCGGCATTTGCACCATCGACCTCAAAGCGTTCGTCTGCGCTCGCGAATTTCTTGATCAGGCCGAGATCGTGGAACGCGGCGGCCACGTAGAGAAGCTCAGAGTCGAAGCGCAGCTTTTTCTGACGACCCTGCTCCGCCGCAAACAGGTACACGCGGATCGAGTGATTGAAGAGCAGATCGGTGGAATGCTCGCGCAGGACGTCTGTCGCCTCTTTCGCCAGCAAGGAATCGGGAATGACGAGGGCCGGGGCGGGAGTTCGGGGTGTCATTTTTTGTCCTTTCAACAAAAATCGATGGGCTTGGCTGGCGCTCCGGACGCGTGAGCGCAAGAGAGGCGCGAGATCGGTCAGTCCGCTCCAACCGCGAGCACGATCTTGCCTTTTGGCCGGGGCCGCGCGCCCTCCAGCATGAAGTGAGCCTCGCGCGCATCCGCGAGGGGCAAGACCACGCCGACGTTCGTTCGCAGTTCTCCACCATCGAGGAGGCGAGCGATGTCCGTCAGACACCGGCTCGTGACGTCGACCAAAAAGAAGGTGGCTTCCACACCGTGCTGTTTTGCGAGATCCTGATCCGGGCGGGACACTGCCGAGATCAGCTTGCCGCCTCGACGAAGGACCTGGAACGAGCGGCTTTGCGTCTCGCCGCCGACGAGATCGATGACGGCGTCCGCATCCCGCACTTCCTCCTCGAAGCGCTGGCTCCGATAGTCGATCACCGTGTTTGCGCCAAGGTTGCGCACGAAGGAAGCGTCGGCCGTCGATACCGTTGCGATGGTCTGCACACCCGCGTGACGAGCCAATTGGACCGCGTAGGATCCCACGTTGCCAGCCGCCCCGTGAATGACCACGGTTTGGCCCGCTCTGAGGGTCGCGTGGTCGAACAGCGCCTGCCATGCGGTGACGGCAATGACGGGGGCGGAGGCGGCTTCGGCGTGAGTTAGCGAGTTCGGCTTGCCTGAGACCATCTCCGCGGAAGCCAACGCGTACTCGGCGTAGCTCCCGACAAACCGCGGGTTCGTAACACCGTAGACCTGCTCTCCCGCACGTCCTTGCGAGACACCGGGCCCAACGGCGACGATTTCACCGGAAAGGTCCGAGCCCAGAGTGAGCGGGAGCGGCTGCGGCAAGGCGCTCTTTCCGGCTCTGATCCAGCCGTCCCATGGCCCTACTCCGGCAGCTGCAACTTTGACCAGGACCTCGCCGGGCCCGGGCTCCGGACGGGAGAGGGTCTCGAACTGCATGACCTGCGGCGGCCCGAACTCATGTACGCGCCACGCCATCATCGTCGATCCGGTCCGCGCTTCCGTAACTTGAGTAACCATGCTGCTCGAGGCCATCTCACTCTCCTTGCGCTCAGCTCGTCGCGAGTACCGCCGACACTCTCGGAGCCTTGCTGCGGTTTTCCCGGTTGTCTCCTCGGCCCAGACGGGATTGCCCGCATGTCGCCATGGAGCCCTGCTTTGGACAACGGACAAGATCCTACGGATCAGGACAGCCGAACGTCCTTTTCTGACAAACGGCGGCCGGAGAGTTCGCCGCAAGAGGTTTCGACACGCTGGGCTCCGAGATCGCTGGAGAGGCGGTCCGATGGAGGACCGATCAGGGCACGCCAGGCGAGCAAGAACGGGTGGCAAGACAACTCGGACCTCCGCAGGAGCGCCGCGCCTCCAGAAACTTCACCCCGCAACAGTGTGGAATTGCACGACACTCCCGAAAAGGCCGTGAATTGCCTGTCTTTCGGATACCGGCCTCCCCGGTACCCAAGGCTTCGATCTGGAAGCGAGGGTAGCGTTCGATCTCGTTGTACATCGTCTTGACCCAAGGGTCGCCGTATTCGATCCCGGCGTTGGCATCCTTGGGGCGGTGGCCGGTGATGAATGCTTCGACCTCGCGGTCCATCTTGACGTGCCGCGCCACGCTCTTGAACAGGTGGCGCCAGGCGTGATTGGGTTTGACGCCTTTCGGGATTCCGAGACCATGCACCCACTCGCCGATCCGCTCGGCGACCTTCTTGAACTGCGGATTGCCGGCCTTGCCGCCGCGGCTGCGCTCCGGGTCGTAGAACAGCGGCTTGTTGAGCTTCCTGCGCTCCTCGACGTATTCGAGGAAGCCCGGCTGTTCCAGGATGTGGGAGTGGATGGGAACGACGCGCCACTGCTCGGTCTTTTCGAGCGACGGCTTGATCACCATGCACCGGATTCCATGGCCATGTTCCGTGATGTCGTAGGGATGGAGGCTGGTTAGCTCGTTCGCGCGGGCGCCGCTGTAGGCCCAGAGCCAGGGAGCCAGCGCTTGGCGGCCTTCATCTCCGCCGAGGTCAGATGGCTCGGCGTCGCGAGCGTGGCCGTCAGGATGATCCGAGCTTCGTTCTCGTTGAAGCCCTTCCTGGGAGGCGTTCTGGGCTCGACCTTGTTCTCCTTCGTCGCGCTCGGATCGTCCTTTCGGACTTTTATTCCTGCGAAAGGATTCACGTTCAGTTTCGTCTGTTCCACGAAATAGCCCGCCGTCGCCTTGATGGCGGCGATCCACACGTCCCTGATCGAACTTCTGCGGGTATGTCTTCCTGAGACTGTTGATCCACCGGTAAGCATCCGTGGTCTTCATCTTCGTCAGGTCGCGGTGTTGATGATTCACTTTATCATCTCGAATCGGCGGAGACGATCATGCGCGGCAGGTTTACGGATCAGGGCGGCCTGTTTTCGTACATCGCGCCGGATAAACGTGTGCCAGCGAACCATCCGCTGCGGAAGGTCCGGGAACTTGTCCGGGATGTTTTGAGTGATTTGAACCGCAGCCTTGGAAAGCTATACGCCAGCGAGGGACGTCCTTCGATCCCGCGCGCGCCCCAGTGCGGCTTCTCGCCCTTGAGCCGGACAATCAGGCTCTCGAGCTGCTCCGGCAGCTGGTTGGCGTAGCGCACCGGCCGCCGCGAGCGATCGCTCAGGGCCTCAAGACCGTGCTCCTTGTAGCGATCGAACATCTTGTAGCCGGTCTTGCGCGAGACGCCGAAATCCCGGCACACGTCCGTCATGGCCTCCCCGTCCAACAGGCGGGCGACAAAGCGCAGGCGTTCTTCCATGACCGAACTCGCTTTCCACGGCATCCACACCTCCTGCTCGCAAAAAAGCGAAAAGTGTAACCCATGTGTCCGGTACGAAATGTTACCTATGTCTCGGGCCGCTCACCAATAACATACTGAATTTTCTATTTTAATTCAGCCCAGATTGTCTTTGCCCTAGCAGGAAAAGCGGCGGGCGAGGGTGCTGAGACCTTGCTGGCACCTCGTTAGAAGGTCCGTAAATCCGAATTCAAACAACAGGATGGCTGTGCTCGTTATTCGCCGCGGGACACCGATGGTGCGCGGCACGGACTGGGATGAACGCAAAACGGGACAGCGATCGTGTTACGAATTGCGAACGATCGTTGTGCTCGAGATGAGCGCGTTCAAGCTCTTAGGCCTTTTCTCAGGACCCGGGGAGGGACACTCATGGAAGAGATGCCGCTGAAGACCCTCGAAGAACTCGAGGCAGAATGCCTCCGGGCAAAGGTTGGTAAACGCTGCCTAGATGCGCAGTCGGCCCAAATCACTATTCGTCGGTTTTTTGGCTTAGGCATCCGCCGTCGGCGCTGCGAGCGCTTCATCATTCCATCCCGGGAGGATCGGCCCTGGCAAGCTTGATCTGAATCAAACTACCGCTCGATTAGGGCCGCATGACTCCTCGAGAGCGTCTCCTCCAGATCGGAGCGGTCCTTGAAGACACTTCGCCAGCTCCTCCCCGCCGAAGACATCATTCAGCTCGTGATCCGGCTCGGATTGTTGGCGCTGCTGATGTTCTGGTCGTTCCTGATCATCCGGCCGTTCGTGCCGATCCTGACCTGGAGCGGCGTACTTGCGGTGGCGTTCTACCCGGCCTTCAGCTGGCTCGCCAAGCGCCTCGGCGGCCGTCCTCGCTTGGCCGCAGCCCTCCTGACCCTGGTCACGCTGGGCATCATCATTGGTCCTGCGGCTTGGCTGGGCTTGAGCGCAGTCGAAGCGATCAGGGATCTCGCGGGCCAGATCGGCACCGGCGAGATCGTGCTTCAGTCCGCTCCCGAGCAGATCAAGAGCTGGCCGGTGATCGGCCCGCAGCTCTACGACCTCTGGAACCTGGCGTACACGAACATTCGCGCCATGCTGCGCGAGGTGGCGCCGTATCTCAAGCCGATTGCTGGGATGATGCTCTCATTCGCGGGCGATGCCGGCCTCGGCACGCTGCAGTTTCTTGTGTCGGTGTTCGTCACCGGCTTTCTTCTCCCATGGGGGCCGCAGCTCGTCGCCGCGGTTCGCGGCTTCCTGTTCCGCATCGTGCCGGAGCAGAGCGAGCACTTTCTGGAGCTCGCCGGCGCCACCATCCGAGCTGTGGCGCAGGGCGTAATCGGCGTCGCGATCGTGCAGTCGTTGCTGGCCGGCATCGGCTTCAAATTCGCAGGCATCCCGGGTGCCGGGTTGCTTGCCGTCATCGTCCTGTTGCTGTCGATCGTGCAGATCGGGGGGTTCCTCGTCCTCTTTCCGGTGGTCATCTGGATCTGGATGGACAAGGACGTCACCATGGCGCTGCTACTCACCGCGTTCTTCGTCGCCGTCGGCCTGCTCGACAACATCCTGAAGCCACTCGTCATGGGGCGCGGCCTGACCACGCCGACCCTCGTGATCCTGATCGGCGTGATCGGCGGAACGCTCGCGCATGGGATTATCGGTCTCTTCATCGGTCCAATCATCCTGTCGGTCGCCTGGGAGCTGGCGGCGGCCTGGGTCCGGAGCGATCGCGTCGCGGCTCAAGAGAAGACCGGCAAGCACTGAATGCCTGCGCGGCACGGCATCTGACCTACCTTTGACATAAGTCAATCGCTGGGTTTCCGGCACGCCTTGAGTACGTGAAGGTGAGGCATGACTTCGGGCACGTGGATGTCGATGGCTAATCAGACGTCGCAGGATGACTGCGCACTCGGGCAGGTGTCCGCGGTTCGCGGCCGGGTCCCGATGGCTGGTGACTGACAGCCATGGACACGATCCTTGCTATCGATGCTAACGCAGCGGGCGTGAGCTTCCAGCTCTTCTCCGTGCAAGGCGACGGGCGGCTGGAAGGGCAAATCAACGGAAGGCTCGAGGGGGTAGGCGGCTGCCCGCGCCTGAAGGCGCGCCGGATGAACGGAGATTCGTTGGCGCATCGCGCTTACCGCAACGAGGATGTAGGTGACGTCGCCGCGGCATTCGCGGCTATCGACGCATGGCTGCGCGATGAGTTGAGGGTCGGCCCGTTGGCCGTGGGCCATCGCATCGTTCAGGGCGGGCCCGAGCACGCTCGACCGATCTTGATCGATGACGCCGTGATGGTCCGGCTAGAACAGCTGGTAGCCTCGGCGCCGCTGCATCAGCTGCATAATCTCGCGCCGATCCGTGCGATCCGGGCCGATCATCCAGCGCTACCGCAGGTCGCCTGCTTCGACACTGCATTTCACCTCAGCCGCGCGGCTGCGAGTGACGGCAGCGTCAGCCCGTATCAGCATCACGCAGGCACCGTAAGACCTTCCGGATTGCACGGTCTATCCTACGAGTCAGTTGCGCGAACCCTGTCGCTCGTGGCGCCCGGCATCGCAAAACGCCGCGTGATCGTTGCGCGCCTCGGCGACAGCAGCTCGATGTGCGCGCTCCGGGACGGGCGCAGTGTCGAGTGCATCCCCGCACGCTATGCCTTTGGTCCGCTGCCGGCCGATGATTTCGCCAGCGAGATCGACCCCGATATCGCCCAGTTGCTCAGGTCGGAGAATGGCATGCCGACCGAGGCGCTACAGGACGCTTCCCGGCGCAGCTACGGGCTCAGCGGCCCCGCTGGTGCAGGGGAGGTCGCATTGGAGCTGGAGGGGGCCCGCTCTCCTCAAGTCAGACATGCCGTCGAGCGTCTGGGCTACCGGGCCGGCCTCGATGCCGGTCTCCTTGCGGCCGCGCTGGAGGGTCTCGACGCATTCGTCTTCACCGGCGAGATCGGTGAACGCTCGGCCGCCATCCGCGCGTCCATCGCCGAGAGGCTGAGCTGGCTCGGTGCGACACTGGATGCCCCTGCCAACGCGCAGCACGCACGGCTGATCTCGCGCCATGATGGTCGCATTCCGATCTATGTGCTCCCGTCGGATGACGAATTGACGATCGCGCGGCATACGTTGGCGATTTTGTTGAATGGGCCGTCGCCACACTGAGCAGGCGCCCGCCGAAAAACTGGTTGGTTCCTTATGCTGCTTCAGCTTCTCGTCGGCGCACTGGTCGGAATGACCAATATCGGAATTCATGCGCTGGTGACCGTCGTCGCCGTCTCGATTGCTCGCAGGGCCGGCCTTCGGACAACCGTGAGACCAAGATTGCACTTGATGGGCGTAATGATTGCGACGGCCGCGGTGTTGACGGTCGCGCACACGCTGGAAATCCTGGTGTGGGCCTGGACGTATGGCATCGTCCAGGCCGCGGCGCCCGGCAGCGATCTGCTCTATTTTGCTTTCGTCAACTACACCACACTCGGCTACGGCGACATCACGCCGGTGCGTGAATGGCGGCTCATCGGCCCGCTGACCGCCATGAACGGCGTGCTGTTGTTCGGCTGGTCGGCCGCCATCCTGTTCGAGGTCTTGCGCAAGACACTCGAGCATCTCGGCGTGACAGAAGCGCCGGGCTTCAAGCGGTCCTGACCGCAACCGCGACGATCTGCCACGCCGCTCAAAATGGAGCGCGATGGCTGCGCCTGTCTGAGGAAGAGGGCGCCAGCGTGGTGACCAAACTGTCAGCGTTCCTGCTCTTTGCCCTAGGACTGCAGATCGAGGTCTGCGAGCTGATGGCGGTCCAAGAGCACGATCTGGCGCTGGGTATTGCCGACGAAGCCGAGAACGCCGAGTTCATGCAGCCGCGACAGGGCGCGGGATACTGTTTCCAGTGTCAGGCCTAGATAGTCGGCGATATCGCGCCGCGACATCGGCAACGCCATGATGCCGGATGCCGTCAAGCGCTTGTCCATTTCGAGCAGGAACGCCGCCACCCGTTCCAGCGAGGTCTTGCGTCCCAGCAGGAGCATGTGATCCTCCGCGTGCTGGAGGTTGATCGTGGTCATGCTGAGCAGGTTTTTGGCGACCATTGCATCGCTTTCGGCAACCATTTCGAGGCTTTGCCGCTTGACCAGCCGCACCGTGGTATCGACTATCGCTTCCGTCGTGAAGCGGTGCTCGATGCCGTTTTCCAGACCGAAGATGTCGCCGGCGAGGTGAAAGGCCCCGATCTGCCTGCGGCCGTCCGTCAGCAGCTTATAGCTTCGCACTGCACCAGATTTGACCTGGTAGACATATTCGGCGGGTTCTCTCTCGCCGTAGATTTCGGTGCCTTTTCTGTAAAAAAAGTCAGTTAAACTGATGAGCGCGTTGGAATGGCTGGTCATTCCGATGTCACGGAGTGAATTGGGACGCAGCGCGGAATCCGTCGTGGTGCGAACGAACATAGGCCAACTCCTTAGCTCATCGCCGGATTGGTCCGTCGGACGACGCAATTTCCTAGTAGGGAATGCGCCGCGCTATTCCGCTCCCGCCCAAGTTGATTTACGATCATGGCGGTATTTCAATCCATTGCCATAAGGTTCATTGTACCAAGGGACATCAGGAGCTTTTCCTGCGCAAAATGAGAAGTCACGACAATTGCCGGAATACATCTGCAGACGCAGCGGATGTTTTCATTTTCGAACTATTTGAAGACAAGATTCGCGAGTGACGAACGTTCATTTGATCTCGGTGGCTTCTCACGAGAGGTGACGCTTGCCAGGTCTCGTTCACGTAGTTGACGATGACGAGTCGTTTCGAACGGCGGTCGCGCGCCGGCTGAAGCTCGCCGGCTATGACGTGGCGACGTATGCCTCGGCGGAGGACTTGCTGCACGCCGGGCCGGACGACGAGCAGGCGGGATGCATTTTGCTCGACGTATGCATACCCGGGCTGAGCGGCCCGGATCTCCAAGGCCGCCTGATCGAGCAAGGCTCGGCGCTGCCGATCATATTCCTGACCGGGCACGCCGACACACCGACCACGGTGCGGGCGATCAAGGCTGGTGCGGAGGATTTTCTGACTAAGCCGATTTGCTCGGAGCAGTTGATCGACGCGATCGAGCGCGCGCTGGCGCGTCAGCACGCCGGCCGCGCGCAACGCGGCAGGCTCAATTCGCTTCGTACGCTCCTTGCTACGCTGACGCACCGCGAGCGGCAGGTGTTTGATCTCATGGTGCGAGGACGGATCAACAAGCAGATTGCCCATGAGCTTGGAACGACCGAGCGCACCGTGAAAGCGCATCGTCACCAGGTCATGGAAAAGATGCAGGTTCGTTCGTTTGCGGAACTCGTTTCGATCGCGGAGCGGCTGGGAATGCTCGATGCGGATGGCGATTGACTAATTTGTCGCTACGGTTCCCGCAATGTGACTGCCCCAAGGGACAATAGAAAAAGTCATCGATGCGGTGCTGTTATTGGCGCGCAGCGGATGTGGCGTTCTGCCTTCAAAGCCGGGAGGCAGAACGCGCGTTAAAAAATGCGGGTGCAAGCTGCCATTTGTGGCGCCCGACGCGAAAGATTGTCACTTGCCGACACGCCGGTCCATTCTCGTCGTCGACGACGACCCGTCCATTCGGACGAGCATATACAGATTGCTGCGTGAGCATGGCTTCATTGCGAGTCAGTTCGCATCCGCGAACGCCTTGCTCGACTATGGCGGCTTGGATAGGGCGGTCTGCATCGTGCTCGACATCAATCTCGACGGACAGTCCGGCATCGATTTGCGCCGGAAACTCACCGAGAGAGGTGTCACCGCGCCTGTGATCTTTATCACCGGCAATGACAGTGCGGCGAGCCGCGCTGCTGCAATGACTTCGGGCTGTGTCGCCTACTTGACCAAGCCGTTTTCGGCGCAGTCTCTCATCGAGTCAGTGACGCGTGCGTGTGCCGCGTAGCAGTGCAAAGAATTTCATTCGTCGACATATTGCTCGAGCGTCTTGACCGGTGCGCCCTTGTGGACCGACGCGAACTGCGCCAGCGGCACCATGGTCGTCAGCGCCAGCAGGCTGGAATCGACGACCTCGAGCGCCAGCGTCTTGCCCGATTCCATATCCTTGACGATGTCGTGAGCCACGACGTCGGCCGCAATGCACGCGTTGGTGACGCACCAGCTATAGGGGACGCGGAAAGGTGCGCCCTGATCGACGGTCAGCTTGGCCGGCTGTTGCAGGTACATGCCGACGGGCACGAACACTTGCAGCCGTTTCGTCGCGGTGCCTTCACGTTCGATCAGGTCCACGCGCACGGCGATCTGACCGGTCGGGAATTTGCCGGTGATTGAGGTCCGGCAGAGCGTCGGTGCACCGCCGGCCTTGAAGCAGAGCTTTTGCCAATCGCCGTAGGTGATGTCCTTGGCCTCGCGCTGTCCACGCGTTGCGACTTCTGCCGGCCTGCCGGCTTGCGCCGCCTTCGATGCTGCGCGGGCGGGGAATGTTGCGGTCGCTGCGATCAAGACGACCAGAACTCCTGCGAAACAATGATGGCGACCAGACATGTTGTGCCTCCAAAGCTGAGCCCTATTTCCGCGCATCGAGGAATTTCGCTACTAGCGGCGACCAGAGCGGGATCGCGTCCGGCGAGCCGATGAAGAAGTGACCCTCGTTGCCGAACGGGGGCATCAGGTGATACTCGGCCTGGCCACCAGCAGCGGTAAACGCTGCATGCATGCGTTTCGACAGATCGGGGCCGAAGAAAGTGTCGTTCTCGATATAGATCCACAGCATCGGGACGCGCGAGGTCCGGCCGAAATCCGCGGTCGCCTCGACCAGCTTGTCGGGGGCGCAATTGTTGTTGGGCTTGCCGCCGACGCGACCGCCGCGGCCCGCGGCAAACGTGATGATGGCTTTCACCTGAGGCGGGTTTGCGCTCGATAGCGCGATCGAGGCCCAGCCCCCCGCGGATTGACCGACCACGATGACATCCTTCGGGATGATGCGCTTCTCGGCTGCCATGTAGTCGATGATCCAGAGATCGACCTGCGCGACCGCCAGGCCCGCATCGTGGAAGTTGGCGTTCGTGCATTTGCCGACCTTTGAGAAAAACGGGCCGTAGAGCGCGCGCTCGGGAATGTCGATCGCGGCTGCGCCATAGCCGCTGCCGACTGGCGCGACCACGAGATAGCCGCGCTTTGCGAACCATTTGGCGGCGTCGCGGAATTCAACCAGCGGAAAGAAGCTGCGATCGGTCGGGTTGAGCGAGACGCCATGGTTCATGATGACAAGCGGGAAGGGGCCGTCGCCGACCGGGCGCACCAGATAGGCGAACATCGGCAGCGGCAGGGGCAGCGCCCAGATCTCCTCCTGGATGCTTACGGCGTCGGTCGTGTCTGCTGAACGTGCCGGCCCGGCGACACCGATGGTGACGAGAATTGCGGCCAGCCATCGAAACAGATCAGCGGATCGCATCGGCATCTCCCGTCAACCAACATACGTGGCGGCCACGATGATCGGGCCGAGCACCGTCAGCACGACGTTACCGACGGCGTAAGGTACGGCGACCCCGAGCACCGGCGTCTGGCTCTCGGCGGCGTCGCAGGCACCGGTCACCGCGGCGTCGACCGTCATGGCACCAGCCAGCGCGCCGCAGGTGATGACCGGGTTCATGCGCAGCACGTAATGGGCAAACAGCGTCGCGACGATCAGCGGCACCAGCGTGATGACGAGACCCATGCCGACCAGCAGCATTCCATGTGCCTGGATCGCGGCCCAGGCTGCGGCGCCGTTGCCGAGCCCGATTGCCGCGATAAATCCGCCGAGACCGAGATCGCTCAGCGTCTGCTGCGCGGCGGGCGGTAGCGCGCCAATGGTCGGCCGGCGCGAGCGGAGCCAGCCGCAGGCCAGGCCCGCGATCAACGCGCCACCGCCGCCGCCGAGCGTCAGCGCGACGCCGCCGACCTTGAAGCTGACAAGGCCGGCGAGCAGGCCGGCCGCGATGCCGGCGGCCAAGAACGCGATATCGGTGCGGTCTCCGGCGCGAAGGATCTGGCCGACATTCGCAGCGGCCCGCTCGATGTGGCGGGTGCTGCCGACCAGGGTCATGACATCGCCGATATAGACCCGCGTATCAGGGCTCAGCGGCACTTCGCGGCCCATCCGCGTCAACGCGCGCAGGAACACGCCACGCGCATCGCCGCCGACGCGTTCGGCCACGTCCTTGATGGAGCGGCCGTGGAGCTGGCGATTGTCGACCAGCAGCTCGATCACGTTGCCGGGAATCGCTTTGAGGATCTCATCGGCGTCGATCTCGGTGCCGATGACTGCCCTGGCGGCAACCATGGCTGCAGTGCGCCCGGCGACGATGACGTTGTCGCCCGCCTCAAGCAAGGTATCCAGATGGGGTTCGACATCGATCCCCTGGCGAACGATGCGCTCGACGACAGCGCGGCTGCCGATGTCCTCCTCGATCGACCTGACGGAGCGGCCCGCTGCGGTTGAGACCAGATAGGCGCGCCCCTGAAATTTCCGGTAGGCGAGGTTCTCGGTCTGTGGCGCGGCATCACCCGAGAGCTCCGCCTCCAGCTTCTTCGCTTCGGCCTTCAGGTCGATCCTCATCAATTTCGGAGCCACGAATGGGACGAACAGCAGGGTCAGGATGTAGCCGAGCACGTAAGTCACGGCGTATCCGGCTGCAATGTTGGCTTCCTGCTGCTTCAAGGCGTCGCTCGGCAGGCCCAGTTGCGCCAGCGCGCCCGACGCGGTGCCGATCACGGAGGATTGCGTCAGCGCACCGGCGGCGATGCCGGACGCGGTGCCGGGATCCAGCCTGAAGATGAAGGCAAACGCCAGCACGATGACGAGTCCGGTGCCGCCGAGCACGAGCGCCATGGCGACCTGCGCCAGCGTGCGCATGCTGAGCGAGGCAAAGAACTCCGGCCCGGATCGGTAGCCGATCGTGAACACGAACAGGCTGAATAGGATCACCCGCAGCAGGGACGGAAATGCGAAGGTGCCGAGCTGTCCGATCAGGACGGCGACGATCAGGATGCAGGCAGTGGTTCCGATCGCGAAGCCGCGAATCTTGATCCGACCGAGCAGCGTGCCGATCGCTATGGCCAGCAGCAAGAAGATTTCCGGTGCGGTGGTGATGATCCACCTGACGGTATCCATGGTCGACTTCCCCGCCGCTTTGCGCCGATTTGATTTGCGCCCGGCAGCGATGGCTTGATCCAAATCAAGCCTTGCCGCCGATAAGGCGCCGCCAATGACGGCATGCAGAACTCGCGGCAGCCCTCGTCGTCCTCATGAGCACTCTGGAGGTTGTCACGGAGGCGGTGCGTCCCGATGAAACGGTCGTGATCGCTTTGCTGCTCGCCTTCGCCGGCGGCTATATCGACGCTTATACCTGGATCATCCACGGCGTGATGGCGAATGCCCAGACCGCCAACCTGATCTTTCTCTGGGTCTATGCGACTGCCGGAAATTGGGTCAAGGCACTTCACTTCGTGCCTCCGATCCTCGCCTTTGCGGCCGGCATTGTCGTCGCTGCATGGCTCCGCCGCGCTGCCGGCGATCGGGCCAGTGCGATCAGCACGTTGATCGAGATCCTGCTGCTGATCACGATCGGCATTTTGCACAACCGCTTGCCGGATCTCGCCGGCACGCTCGGCATTTCGCTCGTTGCCGCCATGCAAGCGGCGGTTTTCACCAGGGTCGAGGGTGTTGTCTGCAGCACGGTGATGATCACCGGCAATATGCGCCAAGCTATCGAAAATATCTTTGCAGTCGCATCCGGAGGCGCGCAGGGCGGAACGCTGCGCCTTTCGGGCATCTTTTTCGCTTTATGTGCGGTGTTCGGCTTCGGTGCGGCGGTCGGGGCCTTCGCCACCAAAGGCATTCCCGATCTCGCGCTCGGCATTCCCGTGGTGGCGCTCCTGATCGTCTTGCTGCGTTGCGAGGTGCCGCATCAGGAGGCGGCGCGATGAGTACGCCGTCCGAGTCCAAATGGAAGCGTTTCTTTCCGCCGGCCGGCTGGCTTGCGGCCTATCGGCGTGAATGGCTCCCCTCCGACGCCGTCGCGGGCGTCACGCTCGCCGCCTACGCTATCCCGGTTTCGCTCGCCTATGCGGCGCTGGCCGGTCTGCCACCGCAAATTGGTGTCTATGGCTGCATGCTCGGCGGTATCGGCTATGCCTTGCTGGGATCGTCGCGACAGCTTGCGATCGGCCCGACCTCGGCCATCTCCCTGATGATCGCTTCGACCGTCGGGGCGCTCGCCGGCGGTGATGCGGCGCGTTATGCGCAGATCGCAAGTCTCGCGGCCTTCGCCGTAGCGGTGCTGTGCTTCATCGCCTGGCTGTTCAAGCTCAGCGTGCTCGTGCGCCTCGTCAGCGACAGCATCCTGGTCGGGTTCAAGGCAGGAGCGGGACTCACCATCATCATGAGCCAGTTGCCGAGCCTGCTTGGTGTCGCCGGCGGCGGCCACAATTTCTTCGATCGGGCCATCGAGCTGACAGGGCAACTCGGCCAGATCGACCCGTTGGTGCTGGCGATCGGCACGGTCGCATTGCTGTTGCTGCTGGTCGGCGAACGCCTTCTGCCGGGCAAGCCGGTCGGCATTACCGTCGTCGCGCTGGCCATCATGTTGGCAACGCTCCTTGGCTTACCGACCATGGGTGTGCCCGTGACCGGGAAGATACCGCAGGGTTTGCCGGCCCTGGGATGGCCGACATTCGGGCTTTTGCAATTCGACGACCTTTTTCCGCTCGCCGCCGGATGTGTGCTGCTGGCCTACATAGAAGGTGTCTCGGCGGCCCGCGGCTTCGCCGCCAAGCACGGTTATCCCCTCGACGTGCGGCAGGAGTTTCTGGGGCTCGGCACCGCGAACCTTGCCGCCTCATTCGGCCATGGCTATCCCGTCGCGGGCGGCTTGTCGCAATCGGCGGTCAACGACAGCGCCGGCGCGCGGACGCAATTGGCCCTGGTGATCTGTTCGATGACGCTCGGGCTGTGCCTCTTGTACTTCACGGCGCTGCTGACCAACCTTCCCAAGGCGGTGCTGGCAGCCATCGTGTTTGCCGCCGTGTACAGGCTGGTGGATGTCCGGAAGCTGTTGCGGATGTGGCAGGTCAGCCGGATCGATTTCTACGCCGCCGCAATCGCGTTGGTATCGGTGTTGCTGCTCGGCATCCTGCAGGGGGTCCTGCTTGCGTCGATCGCATCAATCGTCCTGCTGCTGGCCCGAGCCTCCCGGCCGAACGTGGCGTTCCTCGGCCGTTTGCCTGGCGGGCGATATTCGGACCGTGCGAGGCACGTCGACGTCGAGCCGCTGGTCGGTGTCATCGCGTTTCGCCCGGAAGCCTCATTGCTCTATATCAACGCCGAGACGATCCTAGATACCGTCCTGATGGCGCTACGCACAGCACCGGATATGCGGCTGGTGGTCTGTGACCTGTCCGCGTCGCCATACATGGATCTCGCCGGCGCGCGGATGCTGCACGACCTCCATGACGAGCTCACCTCCCGGCAGATTGCCTTCTGCATCGTCGGCGCGCACGCACAATTGCGCGACCTCTTGCTTGCCGAAGGGCTGGCGGAGAAGACGGACAGCGGCCATTGGTTGCGGTCGCTCGACAGCGTCTTGGGCGACGATCAGGCCAATACAACGCAACGAACGTCCTGACGATCGCATCGCGAGGCAAAACAGCGCGGCTTCGTCGATCAGAATGAGCCCGGCCGTTGACTTGGATCAATAGAGCGACCGGTGCCGCACCCACGATCCGCATCAGGTTCGCCTCAGGGGATCGGAGAGAAACATGTCCAAGGACGCCAAGCCCGCGCAGAAGCGCATCGATCAGTTCCTTTCCGGCCCCGGCGGGCGAGCGGATGATTGGCGTGATCTGGTGGAAGCGGCAAAGGTGTGGGCCCGAGGCGGAGATCGCGCGAAGTACGATGCCGCGCTGGCCGATGTCTCAGTCACGGAAGAGTTTCACGGTTATCCGGGGCTGCAACTGATGGCTGCCCTGCGGGAAACGGCCGCGACTGGCGATGCGGCCACGTCGTTCGCTCTCGCCACGCGGCTGACGCAGGCGCTGATGACGAGGTCTTTCCGCCAGCATGCCGGTGACTGGAGTCTGAATGACGAGGGCAACGGCGAGGCGTCCGACCTGGTGCCGCAGATGTTCGGACAGCACACCGCGCGTCGTCCCTATTTTGAAACCCTGATCGTCACGGGTCTCTCGTCGAGCAACTGGCCGGGGCTCGCCAGCGAATGGCGCAAGCTGCGACGTCCGGTCGATCAGTTCATCTATGAGCCGGTTATTGTCGGCAGCCTCGAGGACGCCTTCTGCGCGGCGATGCTGAACCCCAACCTCGCAGCCGTCGTCATCAACGAAGGCTTTGCGCTGCGCTCAAGGCACGATGCGCCGGTGCTCCGCACGCTGACTGCTTCGGCCGGATTGCATGACGAGTCCGACGCCTCGGCACTCCGGCTTGCCCATATCATCAATCGGGTCCGTCCCGAGCTCGACCTCTATCTCATGTCCAACCGCAATGTCGAGGAGATGGCCGGAAATCCGCAAGCAAACGTCGCCCGTCGCATCTTCTATTCCATCGAGGATCTGCTCGAGCTTCATCTCTCCATCCTCGAAGGGGTGCAGGACCGCTACGACACGCCGTTCTTCGACAATCTCAAGAAATACGCGCAGCGTCCGATCGGGACCTTCCATGCGCTGCCGATCGCCCGCGGCAAATCGGTCTTCAAGTCCGACTGGATCCGCGACATGGGCGAATTCTACGGCCTGAACCTGTTCCTGGCCGAGAGCAGCGCGACCACCGGCGGCCTCGACAGTCTGCTGGAGCCGACCGGCACCATCAAGAAGGCGCAGGACAAGGCGGCGCGCGCGCTTGGTGCGGACCGCGTGTTCTTCGTGACCAACGGCACCTCGACCTCGAACAAGATGGCCGTGCAGGCGCTGCTCGGGCCGGGTGACATCGCGATCGTCGATCGCAACTGCCACAAGTCGCACCATTACGGAATGGTGCTGGCTGGCGCCCAGCCGATCTATGTCGAAGCATTTCCGATGACGGAATATTCGATGTACGGCGCCGTGCCGCTGAAGACAGTCAAGCAGGCGCTCTTGGGCGCCAAGGCTGACGGCCGACTCGACCGCGTAAAGATGCTGGACCTGACGAACTGCACCTTCGACGGCCACATCTACAACACCCGCCGGGTGATGGAGGAATGCCTCGCGATCAAGCCCGACCTGATCTTCCTCTGGGACGAGGCCTGGTTCGGCTTTGCGCGCTTCTCGCCTTATCTGCGAAAGCGCACCGCAATGGGCGCCGCCAACGACATCGAAGCCTGGATACAAGATCCGAAGTCGGTCGCGGCCTACGAGAAGCAGCAGACCGAACTCGGCAAAAACCCCTCGGACGAGATGCTGCTTAAGACCCGCCTGATTCCCGATCCGCGGCAGATCCGCTTGCGTGTCTATCAGACCAATTCGACCCACAAGTCGATGTCGGCAATCCGGCAGGGCTCGATGCTCTCGGTCAAGGACGTCGAGTTCCACACGGTCGAGCAGCAGTTCAAGGAAGCTGTCTTCACCCACGCATCCACCAGCCCGAACCAGCAGCTCATCGCGAGCCTCGATGTTTCACGGCGCCAGATGGAGCTCGAGGGATATGGTCTCGTGGCCAATGCGATAGAGATCGCGCTCGCCATCCGCCAAGCCGTCAACAACAATCCGCTGATCTCGAAATATTTCCGTATCCTCGGCGCGGACGCCATGGTGCCAGCGCAGTACCGGCAGAGCGGCTTCACCGACTATCTCGCGGCCGGCACCAATTGGGCCAGCGTTCTAAAGAGCCTGGACGACGACGAGTTCTGTCTCGATCCGACCCGCATGACCCTGGTGTGCGGCACCGCCGGTTACGACGGCACGCAGTTCAAGGGCATTCTCGCCAACGACTACAACATCCAGATCAACAAGACCTCGCGCAACTCGGTGTTGTTCCAGTCCAACATCAACAATACCCGCAGCGATGTTGCACATCTGGTGAGGGTTCTGGCCGAGATTGCGGGCGAGGTCGACCGCGGACTCGTACAGGGCGGCGCCAACGCGAAGAAGACCTTCGAGGCGAGGGTCAAGAGCCTGATGACTGATGTGCCCGACCTGCCGAATTTCTCGCGTTTCCACGACAGTTTCCGCGGCGATGCCGGCACCAAGACCAACGAGGGCGATATCCGCACCGGATTCTACTCTGCGTATGACGCGGCGGGTTGCGAATATATCCGGCTTGGCGACGCGGAGATCGACCGCCGCCTGAAGGCCGGTCCGGATCTCGTCTCCGCCAGTTTCGTGATCCCGTATCCGCCGGGCTTCCCGATCATGGTCCCGGGCCAGGTCATTACCCAGGAAACCATCGACTTCATGCGTAAGCTCGATGTGAAGGAAATCCACGGCTACGACGCCAAGGAGGGCCTGAAGCTGGTGCGCACCGAAGCTCTGGCGAAAATCGGCAGGCCCAAGCCCAGCGCCACACCGAAGCTGAAGGCGGCGTCTTAAGGGGAACGAACATGCAAGCTTTCTTTGAATTTCTGCAGCACAATCCGTTTCTGCTGCTGTTCTTCGTCGTCGGGCTCGCGGTCTGGATTGGACGGGCGAGCATCAAGGGGTACGGCCTCGGCATGGTGGCCGGCGCCATCGTCGTCGGCGCCGCCCTGTCGGTGTGGGCATCCACCTACGGTGTGAAGCTCGAGCTGAACACATTCGCCAAGAGCCTGTTCTACTATCTCTTCATGTACGGCGTCGGGCTGCGCGTGGGACCTTCCTTCATCAACAGCCTCAAGGGCGACGGCCTCAAGTTCTGTGTCCTGGCACTGATATCGAGCGTGCTCGGCCTGGCACTTGTCGTCATCTTCGCGAAGCTCTTCGAGCTTCCAGTCGGCGCGGCCGGCGGCATGCTGGCGGGATCGCAGACGATGTCCGCCGCAATCGGTTCGGCCGAGCAGGCGGTGACCTCGGGTGTCGTCAAGCTTCCCCAAGGCATGAAGCCCGAGGATGCCTCGGGCATGATCGCGCTGTCCTACGGCATCACCTATATCTGGGGTACCGTCGGCATCATCCTGATCTGCAAATATCTGCCCCGCTGGTGGGGTGTCGACGCCAAGGCGGCGGCCAAGCAATACGAGCAGGAATTTGGCGTCAAGGATCTCGAGGGCGGCGGGCTGACCGGGTATCGCCAATTCGGTCTTCGAGCCTATCGGCTGGAAAATCCAGCGCAGATAGGCATGAGCATTGGCAAATTCCGTACAGTCAACCCGGAGTACCGCATCGTCAACGTGGGGCGCCGCGGCGAACCGCAGGGCGCCGATCCCGACTTCGTTCTGCAAAAGGGTGACGTCATCGCACTCGGGGGCTCGACCGAGCATCTCACCGACAAGATGGGCTTGATCGGGCCCGAGGTCGCGGATGCCAAGGCACTCGGCATTCCCATGGACCAGGCGGACATCCTTGTGACCAACAAGGACATCGTCGGACGGACCTTCGAATCCTTCCGCGAGACGGCGATCGCCGGCCAGTTGCAGGTCACCAAGGTCGAGCGCGGGGGGGTTCAGATCCCGGCCGGTCTCAAGACCAAGATCGAGCGGATGGACATCATCTCGGTGGTCGGCCTCAAGTCTGCCGTCAACGAGCTTGGAGAGATGTGGGGACGCATCGCGCGGACCAACACCTCGACCGATCTCTTGACGCTCGCCGCCGGCATGATCATCGGCTTCCTAATCGGCATGATCGAATTTCCGGCTTTCGGCGCCAAGATCGGCCTCGGCAATGCCGGCGGTCTGTTGCTGTCGGGCGTGATCGTCTCGTCCCTGGTCTCACGGCTACGCTTCTTCGGCAACACGCCGAATGCGGCGCGCAACGTGCTGGAGGACCTCGGCCTCGTCGTCTTCGTTGCGATCGTCGGTGTCAATGCAGGCGCCGGTTTGCTGGCTCAGCTCACGGGCGGGGTTGCCTTGAAGATATTCGTCGCCGGCTTCATTGCCTGCACGATCCCACCCTTCATCGTCTGGGCGATCGGATTCCACGTCTTCAAGATCAACCCGGCCGTGCTGATGGGCGGCGTTGCGGGCGCGCGGTCCCATTCCGGCCCGTGCCGCGAGGCGGCGGTCGAAATCCAGAGCTCAGTGCCCTGGATTGGATTCCCGGTCGGCTACGCCGTGTCGGGCATCCTGCTCACCGTGTTCGGTTACTTCGCAATGATCCTTGCCCAATAGCTTGGCGCCATAACCCGAGGGGAAGAAAGTAATGAGAAAGTCTGTTGTTCTTGCCGTACAGTTGGCCTTGACCATTGGCGCTGCCGGTTTCGTTACGCCGTCACACGCCGATACCGGCCAGGTTGCGGTCGTCTTCACCAAAGGCGGGTTCATTGTTGGCGTTGGCGGCGGGGAGGGCGTCCTCTTGCTCCACGGCAAGAAATATCCGTTCACCGTATCCGGCATGAGCGTGGGCCTTACGATCGGTGCCTCCACTACCAAGTTCGTCGGCCGTGCTCTCAATCTGAGGGGGCCGGCCTCGATCGAGGGCTCCTATGCAGCCGGCGGAGCAGGTGGGGCGGTTGCAGCGGGTGCAGGTGCCGTGCAGTTGCAGAACGGCAATGGCGTCATTCTTCAGCTTAGCGGCCCGAAGATTGGCGCCGAAGTGTCGGCGGCCGTCGGCGGTGTCACGATCCGTTTGAAGTAGGACAGGCAATCGGGCCGCGTTGCCGCGCGGCCCGATTTTCAGTATCGCTCTTGGACGAACTTCATCCCACGCAAACCGGCCTGGTCGTTGTAGCGTCCCTTGTCGGAGCGCCGCGGGAGCTTGACCTTATCCTTCTTGATCCGCTTGTGCGGGATCGCCTTCAACAGATGTGCGATGCAGTTCAGCCGCGCCCGGCGCTTGTCGTCGGAGCGGATGATGTACCATGGCGCGTGTTTCGTGCTCGTCTTCTTGAGCATGAGGTCTCGCGCCCTCGAATAATCGTACCAGCGCCCGTAGGATTCCAGATCCATCGGGCTCAGCTTCCATTGCCGCACCGGATCATCGATACGGGCGTGAAAGCGGCGCTCCTGCTCGTCCATGCCGACCTCGAGCCAGATCTTGATCAGGATGATGCCGCCGTCGACGATGTATTTCTCCAGCTCGGGGCAGAGCGTGAGAAACCGATCGTGGTCGGTGGGTGTGCAGAAGCCCATCACATATTCGACGCCGGCGCGATTGTACCAGCTCCGGTCGAAGATCACGATCTCGCCGCCGGCGGGAAACTGCTGCATGTAGCGCTGGAAGAAAATCTGCGTCTTTTCGCGATCCGAGGGCGCCGGCAACGCCACCACTCGAAACACGCGCGGGCTGACCTTTTCGGTGATCGCCTTGATCGTTCCGCCCTTGCCCGCGGCGTCCCGGCCTTCAAAGAGGACGATGACCCGAAGCTTTTTTTCCCGCACGAAGTCCTGGAGTTGGCAAAGCTCGATCTGAAGCTTTTCCAGCTGCTTTTCATAGTCCTTGCGCTTCATCCGCTCCGCGGGCTCGTCCTTGGCCATGTCTGTCCTTGTCGTTGCTTCGGATTCGAAGCCGTCGAGCTCAATCATCTCCCCAGGAGATCGTGACGCCGACATCGCCCGGCATGCCGCCCGGAAAATCAATGATCTGGTAAGCTATGCGATAGCCGCGCGGCTTCAGGTAGTCGGTCCAAAGCTGGAATATCTCTTTGGGGATTCCCGTCAGCGTGTTCTCCCAGCCTTTTTCCATCTGGTTGATGGCGCGACCCTTGTCCGTGCACAGCGTGTTGGAGAAGCGATAGACTAGGACCTCGGTCAGACCGTTTCGCACCGCACGTTGGATGATGGTCGAAGCGAGCTTGATCTTTTCCTCCTCGGTCTTGCCGGAGGGCTTGCTCAGCCGGTCAATGAGCGCGCGCTTCTCGGCCTCGGCAGCCGCTGCGATGCGGACAAATTCCTCGGCCTTCTCGGCCTCCTTGACAGCGGCTTCTTTCCGGATCTGGGCGGCGTTCGGAATGAGATCATCGAGGCCGGACATGGCTGTGGCTCCTGACAGACTGTGCACGATCAGCATTCGCGTAAGGCTAGGTCGGGCAACGGGCGTTCCCTTGATTCAAATCAAGCAAACGCAGGATGCGGTTGCCCACATTCGGCTCAGAGCGATTTCCTGATTGGGAGAGAGTTAGTTGAGCGACCAGATTCATCCGATGGCGCCGTCTCATCTGCCCTTTTATCTCGCACCGAGAAGCGGGATCGATACTCTGATGTTGGTGATGGCGCTGGTCCTGATCGGCATCATGTTTTGAGCCGGCACGCTCTACTGGCGCCTGCACAGCCTGCCGGAACGGATGGCGTACAAGTCGCAGAAGCTACAGTTCGAGATCGTGGCCGTGCTCGGCCTGATCTCGCTGTTCGCGCAAATGCACGTCTTTTGGATTGCGGGCTTGCTTCTGGCCCTGATCGACGTCCCGGATTTTGGAACGCCGCTGCGCAGCATCGCCGATTCCGTGGAGAAGATCGCCGATGCGACGCCTGGAGAGGACGAGCCAAAGGGAATCGGCTCAGCTCCCGCTCCTACGAACAAGCCGGATAAGACGAGGGAAAGTGAGCATAGCCATGCTTGAGCTCATGATCTGCTCCCTTTTGACGATCCTGCCCGACTACCTCTACCGCCGCTACGTTCAGGGTAAGCGCTTCGGCAAGGAAATCACTTCTTCTCGATCTGCTACGAACTGCCATGGGGCAATACCGGCTACCTATGGCCAAGTGGTGACGCGGTGCTGACAGTTCGGCCATTGAGCTGTCCCCTGCCGTTACGCTCATGCTGATTGTGTGCGTATGGCGGTAGTTGGGACGTCTGAGGCTGCCGGATGAAGGCATGAGCTGAGACACCTTCGTTGCTGGCATCGACGAGCTCTGGTCTGCAGGACGAGAGCCTCTTCGCCTTGCTGCTGCTGTTTCTCGTCATCCTGGATCGGCGACCTCCCGGTGCAGTTCGCATCTGGCTTGAGCTCGTCATCAAGGTGCACGGCAAATGTCCTCGGAGTGCCGGCGGCAGGCCGGGGTTTGGTGGAGGCCGAATTGCTCGAAGGACGCGCCAATCTTGCGCTGCAGCGGTGCGTCGGGGCCCGTTTCGTTGATCTCGATCAACAAGCGCCCGTGCCTCGGCTCGATCCTGCCCGACAGAAAGTGCAATGGAGGCTCTGTGATGTTTAGCTCCGGCAAAACCCTGATGGCGCTCGCGCTGGTGGTGGCGGTCCCCGCAGCTGCGACGGCGCAGACGACGACGCCGGCGGCCCCGAGCGCGCAGGCGCAGCCTGCAAATCCGCCGGCACCGACCGCCGAGCTTCTGAAGCCCGAGCAGATCGAAGCGCTGGTCGCGCCGATCGCGCTCTATCCCGACGAACTCCTTGCCAACGTGCTGGCTGCCTCGACCTATCCGCTGGAGGTGGTCCAGGCCGACCGCTGGCTGAAGGAGCACAAGACCTTGAAGGGCGATGCGCTGAAGGGGGAGGTCGACAAGCAGGCCTGGGACGACAGCGTCAAGGCGCTCGCAAGCACCGCGGACGTGCTCACGATGATGAGCGACAAGCTCGAATGGACCAAGAACCTCGGCGATGCCTTTCTCGCCCAGCAGCCCGATGTGATGGACGCGATCCAGCGCCTGCGCACAAAGGCCTATGACAACAAGAAATTGGTAACCACCAAGCAGCAGAAGATCAGCGTCCAGACTCAGGATAACAAGCAGGTCGTCGTCATTCAGCAGGCCGATCCCGAGGCGGTTTACGTGCCGTATTACGATCCGGCGACTGTTTACGGCAGTTGGCCCTATGCCGAGTATCCGCCCTACTATTTTGGGTATCCGTCCTATATCGGCGCCGGCGTGGTGGCTGCAGGTCTCGCGTTCGGCACGGCCTGGGCGATTGGACGCTGGGGCAATTACTGGGGTGGCGGCTGCAATTGGGGCAATCGCAACGTCTACGTCAACCACCGAACCGCCAACATCAACACCGGCTGGCAGCACAATGCGGCGCATCGGGGGGGCGTGCGCTACAACAACACCAATGTTCAGCAGCGTTTTGGCAACAACAACCTGAAGGCCGGGGCTTCGGACCGGCAGGATTTCCGCGGTCGCGACGGAAATCAGGTGCTGCGTCCCAATCAGGGTGCGGGAGACCGAGCCGGCGATCGCGCAGGGGATCGTGGAGATCGTCCCGGAGCGGGCGACCGTGCGGGCACGCGGGACCGGCCCAGTGGCGGCGACCGCGCCGGCGCCGGCGATCGCGCCAAGAGCGGTGATCGCGCCAAGAGTGGTGGCGATCGCGCCAAGGGCGGTGGTGATCGTGCCAAGGCCGGCGGCGACCGCGCAAAGACCGCCAACCGCGCCGGCGGCGGTGCCGGCAACCGGCCCAGCGGCGGCAACCGCGGCGGCGCCATGAACGTCTCCTCCGGCCGGTCGGCAGCCGCGGCATCGGCGCGCGGACGGTCCAGCATGGCGAGCATGCCACGTGGCGGCGGCGGCGCACCGAGCTTCGCCGGGCGCGGGGGCGGCAGAGGTGGCGGATTCCACGGTGGCGGCGGCGGAGGTGGCCGCGGCGGTGGGGGTGGTGGCCGCCGGTCCGACATCGCGCTGAAGCACGACATCGTTCTGCTCGGGAATCTCGCCAGCGGGCTCGGCTACTACCGCTTCTCCTACATCGGCAGCCATAAGGCCTATGTCGGCGTCATGGCGCAGGAGGTCGAGCGTGTGATGCCGGATGCGGTGACCCGCGGCAGCGACGGCTACCTTCGGGTCTATTACGAAAAGCTCGGGCTGAAATTCCGCACCTACCGCGATTGGCTCGAGGGCGGCGCGAGGATTCCTGCGGAGGTGTCGCCATGATCGGCCTGAAGTCGCTTTGTCGCGCCGCATTGCCGGGCATCATCACGGTCGCATTGATGAGCACGGCGGCTCTCGCGCAGCAATCCTATCCGACACCGGAGGAGGCCGCATCGGCACTGGCCGCGGCGGCCAAGAGCGGCCCGCGAGATATTCTGAAAGTGCTCGGCAGATCGGCGGACGATATCGTCTCGTCCGGCGATGAGGTCGCCGACGCCGACATCCGCGCGCGCTTCATCTCGATGTACGACGCCAGGCACGCGATCAAGGCGGAGGGCAACAAGAAGGCCACGCTGCTGCTTGGGACCGACGACTTCCCGTTCCCGATCCCTCTCGTCAACACCAAGACGGGCTGGGAATTCGACGCTGACGAGGGGCGCATCGAGGTGCTTCGCCGCCGCATTGGCCGCAACGAGCTCGACGCGATCCAGACCGCACTCGCCTATGTCGATGCACAGAACGAATATGCCGACAAGGATCGCGGCGAGGGCGCTGGCGTCTACGCGCAGCGCTTCCTGTCCGCGCCCGGCAAGAAAGACGGCCTGTTCTGGCGCGACGACAGCGATCCCAGTCCTCTGGGTGCCCTGGTCGCGGAGGCATCTGCCGAAGGGTACAAGCCGGGCGAGGGGCCGGCGCCCTATCACGGCTACTACTTCCGCATTCTGAAGGGGCAGGGGTCTGATGCCCCCGGCGGCGCGCTCAACTACGTCGTAAAGAGCAAGATGATCGGCGGCTTTGCGCTGATCGCCTGGCCCGCCGAGTACGGCAATTCGGGCGTAATGACCTTCCTGGTGAACCATGCCGGGACCGTCTACGAGAAGGATCTCGGCAGCCGGACCGATTTCGTCGCCCCGCGCACCACGTTGTTCGATCCCGATCAAACCTGGAAGAAGGCGGATGCCGCAAAGCCCTGAATCGAGGGCGCGCCCGCGGGTGTCTCGCCTGACCACGATGCTCCTCTTGGTACTCGGGCTTGCCGCGCCGTGCACGCAGGCCTTTGCACAGGCCGCCGGCCATGTCCGCGCCAGGATCGTCAAGGCCGGCCTCTTGGTCGGCGGTGGCGCCGGCAGCGGCGTGCTGACCTATCGCGGCAAGACCTATCCCTTCAAGATCACCGGCATGAGCTTTGGCATCACCGCAGGCGCCACGATCGGCCGGCTCGATGGCTGGGCGTCTGGCATCCGCGACGTCGGCGATTTCGCTGGCACCTACAGTTCCGTCGGAGGTGGCGCCGCCCTGGTCGGGGGACTGAACGGCGTTCACCTGCGCAACGACAAGGGCGTCCTGATCGTGCTGCAAGGTCCAAAAGCTGGTCTGGAGTTCGCCGCCAATCTGAGCGAGATTACCATATCGCTGAAGGAGTGACGATATAGTCAATCCAGTTGCTCGGTGCGAGGCGGTGCGATCCAATGCTGAAAGCTGAAGCGCTCCGGTATGCATCCGCAACAGAGCGCGATCTTCCCGCCGTAGTCGCATTGATTCCCGCGACGCCGCGACAGCGGGCCATAGCTGTTGGCGTCGTTATCGCTATTGTCACGGTCGCGGCGCTGGTGGCGCCGTTTGCGCACATCCAGATCGGCAGAATAGACAGCTTCGTTCCGGTTCTTCAAACGGTCCTGAGCGCAGCCGATCTTCTCACGGCAATCCTGCTATTCGCCCAATATTCGGTGCAGCCGCATCGCGCGTTGCCGGCCGTTGCGAGCGGCTATCTCTTCAGTGCCTCGTTTGCATTCTTGCAGACGTTGAGCTTCCCGGGCGGCTATGCCCCAAATGGAATCATAGGTGACGGCTACAATACCCCGGCTTGGTTTTTCGTTCTGTGGCACACCACATTCGCCCTCAGCATCCTCGGGTACGTACTGCTGAAGGAGACGAACGAGACCTCCTCCAGGTCGACGCCCCCAGGAATAGCACTCACACTTGCGGGCGTGATCGGGACAGTGGCTGTGCTGTCGTGGCTTGTGACCGCCGGTGTAGAGCATCTGCCCAGCTTCTACACGACAAGCGTCACGACACAGACTCGGCTTGGCAATCAAATCAACGTCGCGCTGTTCTTTCTCGGCGCATTTGTGCTCTTGCTGCTGTTTATCCGCAGGGGGACAGTGCTTGATCTGTGGCTGATGGTGACCTTGTTGGCGTGGCTGCCCAACTTTCTGGTCGCCGCCGTCGCGAGCTCGGCGCGGTTTTCCGTGGGTTGGTATGCGGCTCGCGGCTTCGCGCTGGTCGCAAGCTGCTTGCTGCTCTCGGTCTTGCTGACCGAAATGACCGTGCTTTACGCGCGGCTGGCGAGCGCTCTGACATTGCAGCGGCGAGAGCGAGCCAACCGCCTGGTGAGCATCGACGCCGCCACCGCGGCAATTGCGCATGAAATCAGGTCGCCGTTGGGTTCGATCACGTTGAATGCTAGTACGGTTCTCAAGCTGCTTCTTGTCAAGCCTCCGCCATTGGAGGAGGTCGGCGTCATTCTCAAGGACATCGAAGACGCAAGCCTCAGGGTTGACGCGACAATCGCGAGCGTTCGCGGGCTGTTCAAGGATTCCGCCGATCAACCGGCCACGATCAGCGTCGAGGATGTTACGGGGCACGTCTTGAGGTTGCTGCAGCACGATCTGCAGTTCAACGAAGTGTCGGTCGTGACCGATTTTCGAGTTGAAAGCCCGCTGGTCCGAGCGGATCCTGCGCAAGTGCAGCAGGTGATTTTGAACTTGGTGAAAAACGCAATCGAGGCGATGAGCTTCATGCCCCCTGATGGCCGCCTATTGAACGTCGGGACCCGCCTCGAAGGAGGATCATCCGTTGTCCTGTTCGTCCAAGACTCCGGGGCCGGAGTGCACCCAGAGGACCAGGGCCGCATATTTGAGGCGTTCTTCACGACCAAGCCAGCGGGCATGGGACTAGGCCTCGCGATCTGCCGCACGATCGTCGAAAGGTACGAGGGCAGCTTGGTTCTCGCTGAATCGAGCTCTCGGGGTTCGATTTTCGAGATTTCCCTCCCTGTGAGAGCGCCGAGCGCACCGTAGCAGGCATCGTGGGTTGGCACGAACCGCTTGTGGAATGGGGCGCGCAGAAGCTCGCAGCCTCTCCTCAGCTTCACCCGCGCCCCGTGATGGCTACGTTAACGCAACGGCGGTGTGTCAGGCCGCGGGACGAGAGTTCAAACACTATAACGAGAACAAGACGACCAAGGACTTCGTCGCTGCGCTTTCGGCCGAAGTCAGAATTCCGGCTTCGGGTCTGATCCAAATTATGAAAGGTGGCGATATCCGGATCCAGGGCAGCTGGGTTCACCCACAAGTCGCGATCCACCTTGCGCAATGGCTATCGGTAAAGTTCGCGGTACAGGTGTCGCATTGGGTGTATGGGCTACACGCTGCCGGAGCACTGGTGCCGGACATTTCGCATGGAAAGATGTTCTGTAAGTGGTTGTGTGATGTGCACGGCATAGATACCGACGCGCTTCCAACTTATCTGCACGTCTACGAGGACCGGTCGACGGGTTTGGCCGAATCCTGAGCAGCTGCTTGCTGATTTCCGTCGGCATTTTCGAGAGGAGTGGCTGCCGCACCGAGCGATCGACTATTTCCGCGGACGGGATAGCGAGGCTCTGCAATATCTGCCGAAGCTAATCGTGACGAACAAGCCTAAGAAGCTGAACTGAGATCTTTTGGCCTTACAAGGAGTGGGCGCTGGACTCCGTCAGATCGGCGCCCACGGGACAGCATCAGCACGGACGTCAACAAGCTCTCGAACATGGAGGCGCATCTGCCCCGGATCTGGCGGGGCCGAGCAGGCAGGCGCTAAGCGGGCTGTCCCTATTATCGGTTGCGAGCGACTACCGCGCCGCCATCCTCAATGCTTAGGACGCCAGTCGATTTGCCAACACAGTGCCCATACGGGGATTTCTCGGGGGCCCGGAAGTTCGCCATATGTCTTTGATTTTGCTTGGTGAGCGCGCTGGGCTCGAACCCAGGGCCCCGTGATTAAAAGACATGTGCTCAGGTCGTTCGTGCGTCCTTAGATCCGCTCCCTCGGGCATTGCGAACGAAGGTTGGGGGCAGGCCACAGGGCAAGTTCGCGGGCGAAACTACGGTTGCGATGGTGCTGAGGCGACCGTTGCAAACACCGTAGCTATTATTGCGGGGGCGTAAGAAAAAGCGAGTTAGATCAATAAGGTTGACAAGACACCCCTGGATCCGAAAGCACCAAACCTTTAGCGCTTTACCAAGAGCTCAGGTGGCTGCTCCATACGTCGTTTGCCTCGACTGATAAGCTTTGGTCGCAAATGGAGTCAGTTGGCCAACTGATAAGGTAATATCAGTCTGACATGAAGCTCGCATCCGCCCGTCGACCGCAACCCGTCATCAGCCGAATGACCGTCCTGACGAGAGCCTGCCCGTCCGTCCTACATGGCTGACGGGCGGAATGGTCTCGTATCTCAGGGACATCGGTTTACTGTCTCCCGACCGACCGTCGCTCAATGTGTCTACGGCTGGGGTGTGGTCCGTCCATGCTGCCGGTCGGCGGTACGACCGCTATTCGAGATACACTGGCTTGTTGTCGCTCGTCAGATCGACGGAGGTCCTATTTGGAAGGCTGACGACGCTCAAGTGCGCGGGTTACTATTGGATCGAAGCGCTCGTAATGATGTTTCAGGTAATTGTTGGTCCATCGGGTGGATAGGTCGAGATCAGTTCTGCGGAGGCGATTGTTCGTTCACGTCTTCTGTCCAAGCACTGCGACAGCCGGGCCCACCCGCACATCCAGCCACGGCCTTCGTTCTGCGTGGGCCGATTCTGAGCGAACTCGGCGGCAGCTGTCCATCAAATCCACCATCAATGTGCTGCCCCTCTCGACTCAGGTAAGGCGCGCGGAACATCGCCGACATCGTCAAGGTCAGGCGCCTGGCCGTATCCCATGCGTTTCATCTGCTCATGTACCTGCGCCATGTCAGCGTCGCTGAGGCGCGGCGGCTCGCCGATAGCCAACGCATGGACATACATCTTCGCCAGCGTCTCCATCTCCACGGCGAGCCAGAGGGCCTTTTCAAACGTCTGCGCCGTCACGATCAAGCCGTGGTGGCCAAGCAGGCAGGCGTTGCGATCTTCGAGTGCCTTGAGGGCATAGTTTGATAGTGCCTGCGTGCCGAAACAAGCATAGGGCGCACAACGGACATCGTTGCCACCCGCAACTGCGACCATATAATGAAAGCAGGGAATGCCACGCTCGTGAACGGCGAGAGTTGTGCTGAAGGTGGAATGCGTGTGGAGCACGACGTTGACGTCTTCGCGTGCTCGCAGAATATCGCGGTGAAAGCGCCATTCGGATGAAGGCCGATGGTTTCCCTGGTAGTTCGCGGCAAAATCCATCGCAACAATGTCCTCTGGCTGCATCCGATCATAGGGCAGACTGCTGGGCGTGATCAGCATGCCGTTTGGAATCCGGTGCGAAAGGTTGCCGGATGTGCCCTGATTGAGGCCGCTTCGATTCATCTCCCTGCAGGTATCGACAATGCCTTGGCGGAGATCTGTATGATTGTGGTCTGTCATAAAGCGGGCTCCGAGAAAGCGATCCACGACTGGTAAGCGGCGGAAAGATCGCGCGGATCGAACCCATCATTGCTGAGTGGTGTGACGGCTTCAAGTACCACGCTCGAAACCGGCAGCGTACGCGAGAATCGTCGCCACAGCAGCGCGGCCCCAAGCGCCGTTCCGTCCGGGGATTGACTGACCCAGACGCTCTGCGAAGGTCGCAGGGTCGCAAGGCAGCGGGCGAAGGGAAGGTTTGCGGCAAAGCCACCATCGATGACTATGCGCTTTGAGCTCTCAAGCGCATCAAGACAGCGGTTTGCGCTGAATGCTGCGTAAAGCACCGCCAATGCCTGCCATTCGGCAGGCGTTCCAGGGGGCGGTCCGATCACGCGTCCGAGGCCAGCAGCACCCGGGAACAATCCATGATCGGCGATGAACGAGGGAAGTGCCAGCGTTCCCTTTGATAGCAGGGTCGGCAATGCGGCAAGGACGGCTGTATCAGAAGCACAATGTTCCCCGCCGATCAGGTCGTATTCGCGGCCGGTTGCGATCAATGTCGAAGGCGCGTTCTCACCATCGACATCGATATTGAGGACCATCGCGCGCGCGCAATCGAGCTTGTCCAAGGAGAGGCCACGCTGAAAGCCGATCATCCAGGTGCCGGTCGATAGGATCGAGGCATCGGCCATGCCTGCGGCCTTGTAGCGAAACAGGTTGGCATTGGAATCATGCACGCCGCAGAGGATTTCGGCTGATTGCGCCAAGCCGGTGCGCCTGGCTACGGACTCCGAAACCGTCCCTAGCACCGCACCGGCGGGTACCCGTTCGGGCAGCAGATGGCTCCAGCCGCGCTTGCGCAAAAGAGAAGAAGGCCGATGGTGGATGAGGTCCCAGATATGGCTCTGAGCCGCGAGCTGCGAGATCTCACTGGCCGCACGTCCGCCAAGCCGCAAGGCGAAAAACTGCGCGGTGGTCAGATAGGCTTTTGCGCGGGCGAATTCGACGGGATACGCGCTTTCCTGCCACAGCAGCTGCTTTCCAAGCCGCATCGCGCCCGCGATCCCGCAAAACACCTCATCGTAACCGGGCGCGATCCGGGCATAGGCTTCAGCGATTGCCGGCGGACAGACGGCATCATAGTCCATCATCGGCAGCACTGGCGTATCACCGTCGACGAGAACCGCGCCGCATCCATGCGCAGCCACTATCACGGCGCCAATGGCGTGGCGTCGAGACACGACGGCAAGTGTGTCGAGAAACCACTCTTCTAACCCGGCAAGGTCATAGGCGAGATACGAGCCCTGAGTCATCGACACATTCGGAATCGCATGTGTTTCGAGCGGCCAGCCTTCCTCGCTCGCCACTAGCAGTTTGAGATTGGTCTTGCCAATGTCGAGAACGGCGATAGAGGGCGAGACGATCGAGCTCATCATCGCTGGCTACCTCGGCGCTTTACCGGCGAAATGAGGAACAGCCGCGACGGCAATCAAAATTCCACCCCAGATCGCCAGCGTGAGGAATTGGCTGAGGTTCAGAAGGTTAAATGCCGAGGAGATCACCTGAAGGATGACCAGCGCAAGCAATAGCCCGCCGACTTTTCCGAAGCCACCAAACGGATCGATGCCGCCGAGGACGGCCGCGAGAATGGTGACCAGCAGATAGCTCTCGCCGTATGCCGCGTTAGCCGAATTGAAGCGTGCCAACATAACCACCGCTGCGACCCCCGCGAGCAGGCTGGAAAACACATAGAGTTTGAGGAGGACGGCGCGGGTATTGACGCCGGAGTAGCGGGTCGCCTTCTCGTTCGAGCCGATCATGTAAACCTTTGCCCCGAACGGCGTCGCGTTCAGCATGAGCGCGACGGGCAGGGCGCAGAACGCAAGTACAATCAGAGCAAAGGGAACGCCGAAAACGGTTCCATTGCCGATAAACACAATGGGCTCCGGAAATCCGGAGATGACGTTACCGTGCGACAGGCCGATCGCGATGCCCTTGCAGAGCGTCATCGTGCCGAGCGTGGCCAGGATCGGCGACACGCCGAGATAGGCGATGACAAAACCATTGAGGAGGCCCACCAATGCGGCCACTGCAAATCCTGCAGCGATCGCCAGCACCTGAATGCCGACCCACGCAAGGCCTTGGCTCCCCGGGATGTAGCGCGTCAGCAGGAAGGCGATGGTCAGTCCGGACAGATTGGCGGTCGCGATGATGGAAAGGTTGAGTCCGCCGGATAGCAAGGCCAGCATCATCGCAAGTGACAGGATGCCGAGTTCTGGCATCTGGAAAGCCATAGATTGCAGCGTGTTGACTGAGAAGAATCGGTCACCGATCGCGATAGCGAACACCACCCAGAGCGCGAGCAACAGCAGGACGAGTGTGGCGACCGTGCCGCTGCCGGCGAGGCCGACCATACGCTGGCGAAGTGAGAAGGCGGGCGCGTTGCTCATCGGAGCGCGCTCCGGGTTCGCCGCTCTCGCTGCGACCAAGCGGTCGTTGAGACCGAAATGAGAATAACCAGACCGACGAAGAACGGCGACCAGTATGACGAAACGCCTAGCAAAACGATTCCATTTTGGAGGACCGCGAGAAGTGTCAGGCCCAAAAACGTGCCGAGGACGGTACCGACTCCGCCCATCAGGCTGGCGCCGCCCAGCACGACGGCGGCGACCACATCGAGTTCCTTGCCGACCAGCACTGTCGGGGCAACAGACTGCGCGAGTTGTGCTTGGATCAGGGAGGCGATTCCGGCCATGACACCCATGTAGCAATAGACGAGTATGTTGAGGCCGAAAATGTGGAAGCCGAGCCGCTGCGCGGCATCGGCATTGCCTCCCATCGCATAGATTTGCCGGCCGATATTGGTTCGGTTAAGCAGGAGCCAGGTGACGAGAAACGCCAGCGCGAGCGCGAGGATCTGCAGGTTGACGCCGTACGAGCTATCCTTGCCCCATTCGAACTCGAACCAGAATATTCCGCTCGCAAACCAGTCGGGCAACGAATAAATGTACTTACCGCCGGTGAAGAAGATCAGAAGTCCATAGAAAATGTTCAGCGTTGCGACCGAGACGATGATCGACGGTATTCGAAGTTTCTGGATGAAGATCGCGTTGAGGGCGCCGAGCGCACCGCCAATCCCGATCGCGATGGCGAAGACGCTGATCCAGTTCGCGCCGTAAGCATTGGCAAGCGAGAGTGTGACATATTGCGCCACCGATGCCGTCGCGGTGAATGAGATGTCGATTCCGCCGGCGATCAACACGACCAGCAGTCCCAGCGCCAGGATGCCGACGAATGCGTAGGAGGTCAGCAGGTCGAACAAATTCTGCATGGTCAGGAATTGGACATTCGCGAAGCCCAAGCTGGCGCAGAGCCCGAGGATTACTATCAGCAGCCAGAACTCATGGCTGCGACGAAACCTGCCGAATGATGCAATGCGCGATTCAGGCATTGACGGCCTGCCGAAGCGCATCTTCGGAAGTGGCTGCGGCAGCCACGTCGGTTGTCAAACGGCCTTCCCGCATCACCAGCACGCGATGACTATGATAGAGGACCTCGGGGATTTCGTCTGATATCATTAGGACCGCGACGCCGTCGTTGGCCAACCGCCGGATGATTTCATAAATTCCGTCCTTGGCGCTAATGTCGACGCCTACCGTGGGACTATCGAGGATAAGCACCCGCGGGCTGGTCGCCATCCACTTGGCGAGCACGACCCGCTGCTGATTGCCCCCGGAGAGGGTCTTCACCGCATTGGCCGGATTAGAGACCTTGATCCCGAGTTCAGCAACCCACCGAGCAACATGGCTCTGTCGCGCGCGTGCCGCAATCAGGCCGAATGCGCCAGCCAGACGTTCCAGCACCGTGAGCGTGACGTTCGCCGTGACGGACTGATTCAGGATGAGACCAAGCGTAAGCCTATCTTCGGATACATAGGCGATCCCTCGATTGATCGCTTCTGCATTTGTGCGGAGCGCAATCGGCCGCCCGTCAAGCACGATGGTGCCGCGATCGGGCGGCTTCATGCCGAACAGCGACAGCGCGAGTTCGGTTCGACCCGAGCCGAGCAGACCGGTGAGACCAACCACTTCCCCTGCGCGCAACTGCAAGCTTACATCCTCATACTCACCCTCGCGGCCCAGACTCTTAACTTCCAGCACGACGGGGCCAGCGGCAAGCTCAGGCGCCTGTACCTGGTACTCAAAGGACTTGCCGGTCATCAGGTGGCTGAGTTTCCGCCCGTCGATTGTGTCTGCAGCAAAAGTACCGACTTTGGCGCCATCCCGCAGGACCGTTACGCGTTCTGCGATTTCAAGTACCTCGTCGAGACGGTGGCTGACGAAAACGACGCAGATGCCAGCACGCTTTAGCTCGCTCACGAGCTCGATCAGGGCGTTCACCTCGTGCCGGGTCAACGATGCCGTCGGCTCATCCATAATCAGGAGTTTGGCATCCGCAGCCAAGGCCCGGCAGATCGCGACCAGCTGGCGTCCGGCAATGCTGAGCTCTGAGACCTTTGCGTCCGGGTCGAACTCAACGCCGATCTTTGCCATTGTGGCCTTCGCGGTGGCGCGCATTGAGGCCCAGTTGACCGAATGGAGACCGCCAAGATGGTGCGCCATCGCGATATTCTCGGCGACGGTGAGGTTGGGGAATAGCGAAAGATCTTGGTAGATGACTTGAATGCCGCAATGCGTGGAGTAGACCGGATTTAGTTTGGGATATTGCTTGCCGGAAATTACGATCCGGCCGCCAGGCTCCGCTGCCTCGACGCCCGAAATGATCTTGATCAGGGTGGACTTGCCGGAGCCGTTTTCACCGACCAGGCAATGCACCTCGCCGGCTTCCAGAGTGAGATCGACGTCCCGGAGCGCGTGCACGCCGCCGAAGCGCTTCGATATGCCGGACATCTCCAGGAAAGTCGCCAAAGGTTCGCCTGCAATGGACCGTTCGATCGTGTGATCACTCGAGTGGTACCGCATTCCCGACCGGAAGGGCCGGGAATGCAGCGCGATGAGGCGGCTGAACCGGTGTTCGCCTAGAGCCCTCCGGCGATCAGCCCGTCGACGGTTTCCTTGTTGATGCGCATGATCTTGTCCACCTTGATCTGCCTTCCTGCAACGTCGACGGCTGCCTTGCCAAGGCCGGGTATATCGACGCCATCCGTGATCGGTTTGCCATCGAGCACGAGTTTGGCCACCGCGACCATTGCGTAACCTGCATCGGTGGGATTCCACAGGAAACCTTCGCGGATCGTGTCATCTGCGATAAGCGACTTGGCCTGGCTCGGCAGCACGGTGCCGACTACGGCGATCTTCTTGCCAAGGCGTTGCTGACGCACAGCATTCCCGGCCCCGATCGGCCCGTTCGAACCGAAGCCGAGAATACCACGCAGATTCGGATAGGCCTTAATCACGTCGAGCGTCGTGCGTTGGCTGGTGTCGATCTCGTCGGCGCCGGGGAAGCGGTCGGCGACGAGCTTCATTTTCGGAAAATTCTTCTGCTGGTAGGCAATCGCGGCATCGGCCCATTTGTTGTGAAGCGGCGTCGTGAGAGTCCCGACATAGACCACATAATCACCTTCGCCGCCCATGTCCTTGGCGAGACGTTCCATCTGCACCTCGCCGAAGCGAACGGAGTCGATCAATTCCACATTCCAATCGCGGCCTTCCTGTTCCGGACCCTCATGCGTGATGACCTTGATTCCGGCGGCCTGGGCGCGCTTCAGCACGGGCTCGCAGACTTTTACATCAAGCGGCACCAAGCCGATCACGTTGACCTTCTTGGCAATCAGATCCTCAAGGAGCTTTACTTGCTGTGCCGGATCGACGTTCGCCGGGCCAACCATAGTGGCGTTAATACTGAAATCCTTCGCACCCTTCTGGATTCCCTTTTCAAGTGCGTTGAACCACGGAATTCCCGCGATCTTCACGACCGTGACCATTTCCTTCTGGGCTTGCGCAAAGGCAAGGCCCGGAAAACCTGCACCGGTCAATGCGGCCGTACCACCGATCAGCTTGAGCGTCTGGCGTCTGTCCATCGTTCCCTCCCAGGAAACTATCTTGGATTCCGCACCCTCGACATGACAGTCGCTGGGTGCGCAGTCGAGCCTGTTCTTGCTTGGGGGCAGAAAGTGTTGCCGTCCAACCGCAGGACCTTGAGGGAGATTAGAGACCGGCGCTCCAGAACGTGTCAAGCAAGTGGCGTGTTCGCCAGCCGTCATCGCAGTGCGATACCTGATCTCACCTTCTTCGAGCTGCTGAGTGAGGAGCTGCGAGCGATCGACGTTCCTACAGCCATCATCTTCAGCGAAGGAGCGCCACGCCACCCCGCCGGAAGAGCAAATAGTCCCAGCTTCTGGCTTCAAGATCTAACTTCTGCAAGCGGGCTTCGTTCGGTTTTCGCATAGCGCTTCACACTTTCCCCTGAGTGTCATTTTTCTCGTCAGGCGCGTGGGTGCGACCGTGAAAGGCCGGCCGTGACCGGCTTCGCCGTTGCACAATCCCTTGCCGGCCACGAACATCCGACTGTCATTGTTACGTTTTCTGCTTCCCGCAATCGTCATCGTTCGGCCGTGCGTTCACATCGTGTCTCGCGCCCGAGCGTCCGCCCTCGGCTTGTCAGCATCGCGGGTCGCGTGCCATCCTAGCTCGGCACGCGCACGGGAAGGTCAATTCCCGGCATGGCAACGCGCCGCGCTAACGTGGAACAGAAACGCTCAGGGAGAAATGACATGGTGTGGACGCTTCGTCTGGCGGCGCTGGCTTGTGCCGGCTTGCTGCTGTCGTCGGTCAGTGCTCTGGCAGGTCCCAAGGTGGTCTCCGGCCCCGGCGCCGACCCCGCCTGCTTCAAGCCATGGTCGTCCGGGACCAAATTTTTTCAGTGGCCCAAGAAAGCAGGGCCCTACAGGATCGCGCTGGTCAACGGTTTCGTCGGCAACACCTGGCGCATCCAGATGGTGAAGACTGCCAAGGCTTTCGCCAATCAGCCGGGTATCAAGGAGAATATCAAGGAGTTCAAGGTCGTTTCCACCGGGACCGATGTGGCAGCGCAACTCGGCGCGATGGAGGACTTCATCAACCAAGGCTTCGACGCAATTGTCACCATTGCGGTCGCGCCCGACGGTTTTGATCGCATCATCCGCCTTGCCGACAAAAACAACGTCGTGGTGGTACCGTTCGACAACGTCCTCGACACCGACAAGGTGATGATGGTCAACGAGGACCAGAAGGAAATGGGCCGCATGTCGGCCAAATGGCTGATCGACGAGAGCGGCAAGAAATCTGGCGACATCCTCGAAGTGCGCGGCCTGCCGGGAAACTCTGTCGACCGCGACCGTCATCTCGGCTTCCGCGAGGTCATGGAATCGCCAGGCAACAGCTTCAAAATCACCGAGGTGGTTGGCAATTGGGACACCGGCACCTCGCAGAAGGTGACTGCGGATGCGCTGGCTGTGCATGGGCATTTCGACGGAGTATTCACCCAAGGCGGATCCGACGGCACCGTGCAGGCGCTGATGGCTGCCAAGCATCCCTTTGTGCCGATGTCGGGCGAGGGCGAAAATGAGTACCGCAAGCAGATCGCCGATCACGCTAAGGACGGACTGAAAGGCATGTCCTACGGCCAGTCGCCGGCGCTGGTGGCGATCGCGACCAAGGCGGCGATCTCGGCGCTGCAGGGCAATGCCATGCCGCAGCTGATTTCGATTCCGATTCCAGTAGCGACCTACAAGGATCTCGAGCCAGGCACGAATTACTGGCCTGAGCTCAATGCCAACTTCTTTGCGCCGAACCAGTTCACACCGTGCGGCGTCAACTTCACTGCGCCGGAGATCATGTCGCAGAGCGAGAAGAACAGCCAGTGACGGCTCCAGCGATGTATCTGCCACAGCCCGGCTTTCGCCGGGCCGTCGTTGCGTGAAGGCCCGGCCATGCCGGCTGCCAACCCGACGCAATCCGCCTTCCTGGAGCTTGCCGGCATCTCGAAGCGCTATGCCGGCGTTCGCGCGTTGGAAAGGGTCGATTTCGCCTGCGAGCGCGGCAAGATCCACGCCGTGCTGGGCGAGAACGGCGCCGGCAAATCGACCCTGATCAAGATCATTGCCGGCGTGGTGCAGCCCGACAGCGGCCGCATGCACCTCGCGGGAAGCGAGGTCAGCTTCGCCACGCCGTCGGCGGCGAATGCGGCCGGTGTCGTCTGCATCTTCCAGGAGCTATCGCTGATGCCCGACCTCTCGGTCGCGGACAACATCTCCATTGCATCCCCGCCGCGGCGGTTCGGCCTGATCGATGCGAAGGCCCAGCGCCGCCGCGCCGAAGAGCTTTTGGCCGAAATTGGTTGTGAGGATATCAATCCCCTGAGGCACGTGCGCGATCTGCCCCTATCGAGGCGCCAGGTGGTCGAGATCGCCAAGGCGCTCGGCAAGCGGCCGCAGTTGCTGATCCTCGACGAGGCGACATCGGCACTGACGAGCGCCGATGTGGAGAAGGTTTATGCGGTGCTGGCACGGCTCAGGGCCGAAGGCGTCGCAATTCTGTACATCTCGCACCGCATGCACGAGGTCGAAGCGCTCGCCGACCGCGCCTCCGTGTTTCGCAATGGCCGCCATATCGAGACCTTCGACATGGGGGTGCGCTCTACCGCCGAAATTGTCCAGCTCATGATCGGGCGTGACATCGCGGCCCAGTACCCGGCCAAGCCGGCACGCAAAGCTGCGAAGCTGATGCTGGCGGTCGAGACTCTGTCCTGGGAAAAGCATCTCGACCGCATCTCGCTGAGCGTCGGTGCCGGCGAGATCGTAGGCCTGGGCGGCCTCGATGGTCAGGGCCAGAAGTCGCTGCTGCTCGCTCTGTTCGGCGTTTTGCGCGGCGTCACCGGTCGCCTCTCGGTGGCCAACCGCGAGGTGCGTCCCGGCTCCCCAGCGGCGGCAAAATCGGTCGGCATCGCGCTCGTGCCTGAGGACCGCAAGACCGAGGGACTGATGTTGCCGATGTCGATCGCGGACAATCTTGCGATCGCTTCGCTCGACGCCCTCTCCACTGGCCCATTTATCGATGCCGGCAAGGCACGCACGGCAATCCAGCGCGCCATCGCGCGGCTGCAGATCAAGTTGAGCGCAGCGAGTGATGCCGTCTCGACGCTGTCGGGCGGCAACCAGCAGAAGGTGGTGCTCGCCAAATGGCTAATGACCGATCCGCGCATCATCCTGCTGAACGATCCCACACGGGGCATCGACGTTGGCACCAAGCAGGAGCTGTATCGGCTGATGCGCGAACTCGCCGACCAAAGCGCCGCGATCCTGTTCTACTCGACGGACTATGACGAGCTGATCGGCTGCTGCGACCGGGTCGTCATCATGTATGACGGCCGCATCGTGCGCGAGCTCGAGGGCGACGACCTCACCGAGACCAATATCGTCGCGAGTTCCCTGAATATCGACACCGATTCCGCAGCGGGGGCCGCGCATGCTTGACGATTTCGCGATCAGGATCCGCCAGAACATCGGTCTTCTCACCGCCATCCTGTTATTCTGCGCCCTGTACATTTTCTACAACGCCGCGCACCCCCGGGGTTTCTCCTCCGCCGTGCTGGTGCAGAATGGCGACGAAATCTTTGCGCTCGCCATGCTGGCGATGGCGCAGACCGTGCCAGTCTTGATGTCGGGTCTTGATCTCTCCGTTGGCGCGGTCATGACCATGGTCGGCTGCTTTGCGAGCTACCTGCTGACCGGCGCGGCAGGTGGTGCGCCGCTGCATCTCGACATGTTTGGCGTGCATCTCAGCCTCGGCACCTTTCCGGGCGGCGTGAGTGGCATTTTGCTTGGGATCGCCGTGTGCCTTGCGATCGGCACGGCTGCCGGCCTTATCAACGGCTGCGTCGTCGTCTATGGGCGCATCCAACCGATCATCGCGACGCTTGCGACGGGCGCGGTCTATATTGGCATCGCGCTGTTCCTGCGTCCGACCCCGGGCGGCAAGATCGATGAGGATCTGAACTGGGCGCTGACTAATTCACTCGGCGATTTCGCATCCACCGTGCACATCTTCGACGACGGCGCAGCTCCCTGGTTTGGGCCGCTCGCCTGGATCCCGGTGGCCTTTGTGCTTCTCGTTCTCATTCCGCTCCTGGTGTGGGTGCCGTTCCGCCGCTCCCTTCTTGGCCGAGCCGTCTATGCCATCGGCTCGGCCGAGGGCGCGGCTTATATGTCCGGCCTTCCGATCGAGCGCGCCAAGATTGCCGCCTTCACGCTCGCGGGGTTCTTCGCCGGCTGCGGCGGTCTCTTCCTCGCCATCCAGACTTCGTCAGGGAATGCCGACATTCCGCAGGCCGGCGCCTATACGCTCAACTCCATCGCCTCCGTAGTGATCGGCGGCACTTCGCTGCTCGGCGGGACGGGCAGTGCGATCGGGTCGATCTTCGGCGCCATGGTCTTGCGCGTGATTTCCTTCTTCTTCCGTATCTTCGACATTGCGCCTCTTTTGCAGCCGCTATTCGAGGGCGTGATCCTGCTCGCCGCCGTCAGCATCGGCGCGTTGGGTGTGCTGCGCGTCAGGAACACGCTGGAGCTGTTTCGATGACGACGGCCTCACTCGGCCTCTCACGGGACGATCGACCGATCCTGATTGCGGCGCTGTTCATCCTCGTCATCCTCGTCGCCGGCACGGTTTACACGTTCGCCCGTTTCGGCAGCGCCCCCCTGTTGTCGCCAGCCTATCTGCTGCAGCAGTTGCAGATCGGTGCGTTCCTTGGCATCGTCTCGGCGGGCATGATGATCGTAATTCTGATCGCGCAAATTGATCTATCGGTTCCATGGACGCTGGCCGCCGCCGCCATGATGGCGACCTCGGTCGGCGGTTCCTTCGCCATTCCGGTCGGGCTCGGGATCGGCATTCTGGTCGGGCTCGTCAACGGCGTCGGGGTCGCGTATCTGCGGGTCCCCTCAATGATCTTCACGCTGGGCGTGAATGCCGTGATGCGCGGCCTGATGGTTGCGCATACCGGCGGTTACGCGCCGCAGACCGCAGCGACCGACCTGATGCGGATGCTAGCGGGAGATCGCACGCTCGGCATTCCGAACGCACTGTTCGTCTGGGCCGCGGTGTCCGTGCTGGTGGTCGTCATCCTGCAGCGCATGGCGCTCGGTCGCTACATATACGCCATCGGCAACAAGGAGGCGGCAGCCTATCTCGCCGGCGTCAATACGCGTCGTGTCACGGTGGTCTGCTTCGTCCTTTGCGGCCTCGCTGCCGCGCTCGCCGGCGTGCTGCTCGCCGGCTATTCCACCAAGGCTTATCAGAGCATGGGCGATGCTTATCTGCTGCCTTCGATCGCGGCGGTCGTGATCGGTGGCACCAACATCCTCGGTGGCCGCGGCCGCTATCTCGGCACGCTGATCGGCGTTGTCCTGATCGTGCTCCTGAACAGCGTACTGTCGATCATGGAGATGCCGGAGGCAGGCCGCCAGGTGATCTACGGCCTCGTCATCATCTTCATGCTGCTCGTCTACGGGCGCGGCGAGCGCGTCACGAGCTAGACGGCCGGGCTCACAAAGCCCCGCCTTGCTTTACGAATGGAAACCATCGCGAATGATCTGAAAAGTTTAGCAAAACGAACTTCCTTGCTCGGAGTCGTATCGGCGGTGACCACGTATTATGACCGACATGGAGTTCAGAGAGCAGCAAGTCCGGATCGCGCGCTATCGCTTCCTGGAGCGCGAGGTGACCGATCCATTGGCCATACGCCTGCTTCACGCCATCGTCGAGGAACTCGAATCCGATCTGCGGAGCGGCGGGAGGCCCGACGGGCCCCAAAAGCACCGGCAGAACGGTTGAGGATGGCGCCCCACGCCGCCACCAAGCGTTTTCCCTTTACACGACCGCGCGCGTATTGAGGAAGATCGAATACAGCGAGGTCTGTGCGCAAATGTAGAGGCGGTTCCGCTGCGGACCGCCGAAACAGACATTCGCCACGATCTCGCCGACGGGAATCGTGCCGATATGGGTCCCGTCGGCTGCGTAGCAGAACACACTCCGTCCCGCCGATGTCCAAACGTTGCCATGGATGTCGCAGCGAAACCCATCGTAGAGGCCGTCGGGGCAGGTGGAAAACAGCGAGGGCTCAGCGACCTTCTTTTCCTGCACGCTATATGACCAGATCGTCGCCGGCAGCCCATCGACGTGCGTCGCACCGGTATCGGCGACATAAAGCACCTTTTCATCCGGCGAGAACGCCAGTCCGTTCGGCTGCACCCGGTCCGAGACGACGAGGGTGATCTCGCCGCCCGCAGGATCGATCCGGTACACGTTCGAGGCGCCAATTTCAGATTTTGTCTGCTGGCCCTCGTAATCGCTATCGATGCCGTAGGTCGGATCCGAAAACCAGACCGAGCCGTCCGATTTCAGCACGACGTCGTTGGGCGAGTTCAGCCGACGCCCCTCGAACTGGTCGGCAAGCACGGTGATGGAGCCGTCGTGCTCGGTCCGGGTGACGCGGCGCATGAAGTGCTCGCAAGTGATTAGCCGCCCCTCCCGATCGGTCGTATTGCCGTTCGAGTTGAAGCTAGGCGAGCGAAACACGGACACCGATGAATCGGTCTCGTCGAAGCGCATCATCCGGTTGTTCGGAATGTCGGACCAGATCAAATAGCGGCCGGCTGGAAAGTAAGCGGGCCCCTCCGCCCAGCGGCAGCCGCTGGTGAGCTTTTCGAGATTGGCGTGGCCGAAGACCAGGCGTGCAAAGCGCGCATCGTGCGTGACATAGGGGAGCATCGTTCCTCCTTTTGCCGCAGGTCGTGAGGCCCCGCGTGCCAGTTTCCGCTATCCTTAACAGCCCGACGGCACGAGCGGAACAGCCCGAGGGGACGCATTCTTCGCGTTGACATGTGACGGCAAATACATACGCTGCGCGTCGCTGCCAAATGAGACCAGCGCGCGAGCGAGGCGCGGAGAAGGGAGAGCAAGCCATCATGGTTTCGCAATCAGCTTTGCCGCGCCGCTCACTTGGTCGGACCGGGCTCGAAGTCTCCATCCTCGGGTTCGGAACCGCACCGCTCGGCGATCTCTTTCTCAAGCTCGACGACCAGACTACGATTGCAGCCGCAAGCCGCGCCTTCGAACTCGGCATCAATCTGCTCGATACATCACCGCACTATGGCAATGGCCTGTCGGAGCATCGCTGCGGAACGGCGCTCAGGCGCGTGCCGCGCAAGGACGTGGTGCTTTGCACCAAGACGGGTCGCTGGATGGATCCGTTTCACCAGCCGGAGACTCGGTCCGGATTTATTGGCGGACAGCCGCACCGGGCCATCGTCGACTACTCCTATGATGGCACCATGCGCTCGGTCGAGCAGTCGCTCTTACGGCTTGGCACCGACCGGATCGACCTGCTGCTGATCCATGATGTCGATGTGTGGACCCACGGCAAGGACGCGATTAAGGACCGGTTTCGCGAGGCGATGTCCGGGGCCTATGTAGCGCTCGACAAACTTCGTTCCGAAGGCGTGGTCGCAGGCATCGGAATCGGCGTCAACGAGGCGGAGATATGCGTGCGCTTCGCGCAGGCCGGATCCTTCGAGGTGATGCTGCTCGCCGGGCGTTATTCGCTGCTGGAACAGCCGGCACTCGAGAAGTTCATGCCGCTGGCGCTGAAGCAGGGCATCGCCGTGCTGCTCGGCGGCGTATTCAATTCGGGGATTCTGGCGACGGGCGCCACTAAGGGAGCCAAGTACAATTACCAGGACGCGCCGCCGCAAATCCTTTCGAAGGTTATCGAAATCCAGCATATCTGCGCAGCTCATGGAGTCGCGCTGCCAACGGCCGCTCTACATTTCGCGCTCGGTCATCCCGCGGTCGCGAGCGTGGTGCTCGGGGCGCATAATGCTCAGGAGGTCGAGCGTAACGTTGCAGCGCTGAGCGCCACAGTGCCGTCCGCGCTCTGGAGCGATCTCAAAGCCGCGCGCCTGCTGGAATCGGAAGCGCCTGTTCCGACGTAGACCGGATGAATACGCTTGAATCGGTGCAAGCCGAGGACACGGATCATCTCTCTCCGCGCGGGGAGGTGCGCCGCGACGACCGGCCGTACTTGATCTCATCCAGTGGTTCGCCGCTACTGCCCGGCACCCGTCTCAAACGGCTGACGATATAGGGTTCGAGGAAGATGCCCACGATAACGAGCGGCGCGATCGCGGCCGTCGACAATGCGGTCATCGACCGCCAGTCGATGCTTGCGAGCCGGTCTGGCCCCCACCGTCACGAGCAGGGTCTTGGCATCCGTGCTCGTGAGTAGCGCGGCGAAGAAATATTCATTCCAGCACAGGATCAGCGAGAGGACAAAGGCGGCGACCATGCCGGAGACCGCAAGCGGAAGAATGATGCGCAGGAACGCGCTCCATGCCGATAGGCCATCAACATAGGCGGCTTCATCCAGCTCGACAGGAATCGCATTGAACTGGTCGCGCATGATCTAAATGACGATCGGCAGCACCGTCAACGTGGGCCGAAGGTGATGTCGACCAGAGCCGGGGCTCTGTTCAGCTGCGACATGAAGACGCCCTATGGAGCCCGATCTGCTCGCCGATCTGGTCTGTCAGCTTCTCCCAGGCCGTCGCGATGTTGTTCGCATCGGTCTGCGCGTCGACCTTGTCTAAGATGTTAGTCAGCTCTCGCGCCTTGCCGTTTGAACACGAGGTCCTCCCCATGTTTGACGCTGTTTAAGTCGAACCGTCTTCAAGGCAGTAGTTGGGCCGCAAGCGCGACGTGAGGCTTTGTCGCGTACGCCGACGGCGTCGGCTAGGCTGCATCGGGCGTGATGACGCCCTTCTTGAAGATGAAGCAGCCATAGAAGCGCCGTTCGCCGGTCTGGATCACGCAGTACGATTTCTTCGCAAGCTCATAGAAGGCGAATCGCTCGATCGACCCTAGCGGAAGCGCGCGTCTTTCCGCAGCGTCGATCTCCTTCTGCACTTCCACTTGAACGGTCGGAACTTCGTTGGGCTGGTCCACGATCTGCATACGCAAGGCGGGTTTGTCGACAAACGAATCTAGGGGCAGCACCGAGAGGATCGCGCGCGCAGCTCGAGGCGAGCTGACGTTGTCGATACGTAATAGCTTGCCGAGCACCGTCTGGCGGGCAACGGAGTCGGCCGGGAAATTTGCGTCACAGAGCACGAGATCGTCGCCATGCCCCATGGATCGCAGCGCGTAGAGGACATCCGCATTCAGAATGGGATCAATCGACTTCAGCATGACGCGCCTGTTATGTTCCTCCCATGCTAGTTAGATCAGCGACCGTTCGTCAATGCTCGGGTGTCTGCGCGATTTGGATTCGTACTTCGACAAAATTTCAGTTTGCGGGTTTGGAGGCGGCACCGTCGTGGGGCAGCCGGCTCGAAAGTTCGAGCGGGCCCAACTCGCACTGAAGCGGACCATCCCGTCGGGTGACGCTTGATTTGAGAATAGCTCCTTCTTCATACGCCTGGCGCAGTATCTCCCAAGCTGCTATTTCTGGTCGCACGGTGAGAAGCGGATACTCGAGGAGCGCCGGCGCGCTTGCCGGGGATCTCGCATCACCAGCCGCTGCGCGTCTTATTGCGAGGAGGAGCTGTTGAGCTTCGTTACTACCGCGGGACGAGGCGCCCGGTGGACGCCTTAGCGAATGCAAGCGCGTGCTCTCACTCGCTCCTAACCCGCAAGTTTCATCCGTGGGTGCCCCGATCGTCGATGGCGACGGACGTGGTGATTTCCGCTACATGACGGCGCAGGACTCGATCCGACGCTTGCCGAAAGACTCATTGTGGCAGCCGATTGTTCTGCCGTTCGTGCTCGCAGATCGAATTTCCGGAACATCGACGAGGTAGCGATCGGTCGCTATTGGACAGCGCCGCTACGGCCGCGCTACGCTGGACGCGGCTCTTGAAGAACCCACTGATATTGCCCGCCTCCGCCACCGAGTCCCAATCGGGAACAACGACGCACGTTATCCTGATCGGCAACTGTGGTGGTCCTTGAGACGGTCCGATCTGTCGCCGGCACGACTTGATCTAGGGTACCACTCGCGTCAAAAAAGTATCATGATTGGCCGCCAAATGTGGTGGCAGGCATCGACGTGGTCGCCTACCGTTACGATCAAACAAGAGCCGCGAGCAAGTCGGCCGGGTGGGAACGGGGTCGTTGCGGCGAGTGCATACGACTGGGAGGAAGGACATGGAGCCGGATCTCGAGTTGGTCCAGATAAGGCCCGGCGAGTCGTTTGCCGCCTGGTCTCACGGTTATCCATTCCGTACCGTACGATGGCATTTTCACCCGGAGTATGAACTGCACATGGTGGCAGCGACCTCCGGCCGCTACTTCGTTGGCGATTTCATTGGCAATTTCGCGCCCGGCAATCTAGTGCTGACTGGGCCCAACCTGCCGCACAATTGGGTCAGCGACATTCCACCGGGGACTAGCATTCCGCTGCGCTGCCGCATCATCCAGTTCAGCGAGGAGTTCATCGACGGCGCCATCAAAGCGCTACCTGAACTAGCGGCGCTGCAGCCGGTGCTGGAATCGTCCCGGCGCGGTGTGCTGTTCAGCGGCGAAACCAGTAAGGAGCTGTCGCCGTTGCTGGAGGAGACCATGCATGCCAACGGCGTGCGCCGCATCGAGTTGTTCATGCTGATCGCCGGCGTGTTGAGCCGCGCACGGGGCACCCGCATGCTGGCCAGTGCCAGCTATCTGCCCGATCCGTCCGGCTATATGTCCGTTGGCATCAACAAAGCGCTCGCCTATCTCCGCAAACATCTGACCAAGCCGTTCAGCGAGATGGATCTCGCCGAGATCGCAGGCCAGACCACAAGCGCCTTCTCGCGTGCGTTCCGCCAGCACACCGGAATGTCGCTGACGCAATATGTCAAGCGGCTGCGGATCAATCTTGCCTGCCAGATTCTGATGAGCGATGAGCAGGCTTCGATCGCAAGCATCTGCTACGAGATCGGCTACAACAACCTTTCGAATTTCAACCGACAATTCCTCGCCGAAAAGGGAATGACGCCATCAGAGTTTCGGCGGCTACTGTTTGAGAACATCAAAGCGCCCAAAGCTGCATGAGGGGGCTGTACAGGATGGCCGCGTAGCTGGAAGCGCGGGAGACAACGTATCATCGACAAACACGGCGCGAACCGGCTTCGACCGGTTCGGCGAAAGGAAGATTGTCGTGTTCAGCGATTGGCAAAAAGAGAGGGACGTCCGGTTCCCCGGCGCCAACCCCACGCATTCAAGGCAACCGGAACGGTTGCTCTCACCCCAGGGAGAAGACCATATGACACTAGCATCATTGAACGGAGTCGGGATGGCGGCGCTCGCCTTGTGCGTCCTGGCTGGCGGCCCCGCTTTCGGTCAGAATGCCAAGGTATCGGGCGCCACGGTCGCTTTTCTGATGCCGGACCAGGCTTCGACACGTTACGAAGAACACGATCGCCCTGGTTTTGTGGCTGAGATGAGCAAGCTGTGCCCGTCCTGCAAGGTGCTATACCAGAACGCCGATGCCAATGCGTCGCACCAACAGCAGCAGTTCAATTCCGTCATTTCGCAGGGGGCCAAGGTGATCGTCATCGACCCCGTCGATTCCACCGCTGCGGCGTCGCTCGTGAAGCAGGCCCAGGAGCAGGGCGTAAAGGTCATTGCCTATGATCGGCCGATCCCCTCCACGCCCGCGGACTTCTACGTGTCTTTCGACAACAAGGCGATCGGCAAGGCAATTGCCAAATCGCTGGTCGACCATCTCAAGGCAACCAAGGTGCCGACCGATGATGTCGGCGTGCTGGAGATCAACGGCTCACCGACCGATGCCGCGGCCGGGCTGATCAGGGACGGCATCCACGACGGTCTGGCCGGCAGTGGATACAAGACCCTCGCCGAGTACGACACGCCGGATTGGGCGCCGCCGAAGGCGCAGCAGTGGGCCAGCGGCCAGATTACCCGTTTCGGAAAGAAGATTGTGGGCGTCGTGGCCGCCAACGACGGAACCGGCGGTGCCGCGATCGCCGCTCTCAAGGCTGCAGGAGTCAATCCGGTGCCGCCGGTCACCGGCAACGACGCTACGATCGCGGGGCTTCAACTCATTATTGCCGGGGACCAATACAACACCATCAACAAGCCAAGCGAGATCGTCGCGGCCGCGGCTGCCAATGTGGCCGTCCAATTGCTCGCAGGGGAGAAGCCAAAATCTGAAACCACGCTGTTCAACACGCCGTCGCAGCTGTTCACGCCGACGCTAGTTACGGCCGACAACCTCAAGGCAGAGATCGTCGATAAACGGATCAACGGCAAGCCGATCCAGACAGCCGAAGTGCTCTGCGGGGGCCGCTATGCCGAAGGCTGCGAGAAGCTCGGCATTACCAGGTAGAGCTTCGTTAAGGTATCATTTAGCCCGGGCAATGCGGTTCGGTTCACCGCATGGCCGGGACGATCATGGAACGCCAGATATGACCGACCCGGCATCGCAATCCAATTCGCGGAACGGCCTGGTGCTTAGCCTGCGCGGCATTTCGAAAAACTTCGGCGCGGTCTCCGCCTTGACCAATATCGATCTGGATGTGCACGCCGGTGAGGTCGTCGCGTTGGTCGGCGACAATGGCGCCGGCAAGTCGACCCTGGTGAAGATTCTCGCCGGCGTTCATCTGCCGGATTCGGGAACGGTTACCTTCTGCGGCGATATAGTGGTCCTAGACGATCCGGCCGCGTCGCTGCGGCTTGGTATCGCGACCGTATTCCAGGACCTGGCGCTGTGCGAGAATCTTGACGTCGTCGCTAACATTTTTCTCGGACGGGAGCTCGATCCATGGCGCCTCGATGAGGTGGCGATGGAAATTCGAGCCTGGACCCTGCTCAACGAGCTGTCGGCGCGCATCCCCAGTGTTCGCGAGCCGGTTGCGTCGCTTTCCGGTGGCCAGCGCCAGACGGTTGCCATCGCCCGTTCGCTGCTGCTCCAGCCGAAGCTGATCCTGCTCGACGAACCAACGGCTGCGCTTGGCGTGGCGCAGACCGCCGAGGTGCTCGATCTGATCGAGCGCGTTCGGGATCGTGGCCTCGCCGTCGTGATGATCAATCACAACATGGAAGACGTCCGCGCGGTCGCGGACCGGATCGTGGTGCTGCGGCTCGGGCGCAACAACGGCATCTTCCAGGATGCATCCAACCAGGAACTCGTGAGCGCCATCACCGGAGCCTCGAACAACGCCGTATCGCGGCGCACAGAGCGGCGACAGGCCTCACGTGAACACTCAGGGGAACCGCGGCCGTGAACGGCGACAAGGAACGTCGCGCAACCTCGGCGCCGCTCGATCGCGCCGACGAGCGGGTTCGCCACGATGCGGGTCTTGCCGCCGCCATACGCGCGTTCCTGGACCGAGTCCGCTCCGGCGATCTCGGCGCGCTTCCGGTCGTGATCGGGCTCGTGATCATCTGCACGGCATTCCAGAGTCTCAATCCGGTTTTCCTGTCGAGCAACAATCTCGTCAATTTGCTGTTCGACTGTTCGACGGTGGGGGTTATCGCGCTTGGGATCGTCTGCATCCTGATGGTCGGCGAAATCGATCTGTCGGTCGGCTCGGTTAGCGGTTTCGCTTCGGCCATGGTCGGCGTGCTCTGGGTCAACATGGAATGGCCAACCTGGCTCGCGATTGTCACATCGCTCGTCGTCGGCGGAGCCATTGGCGCGCTCTACGCGGTGTTGTTTAACCGCTTCGGGATGCCAAGCTTCGTCTCGACGCTGGCCGGCCTGCTCGCGGTTCTTGGCTTGCAGCTTTATCTCCTGGGCTCAACCGGATCGATTAATCTGCCGTACGGCTCGGCGCTGGTGAATTTTGGTCAGACGCTGGTCATGGCGCCCGCGGTCGCCTACGCGCTGGCCGCAGTGACCGGCGCGGTGATCTTCGCGACGGCGTTTCGAACGGCTGCCCGCCGCAAGCAGGCTGGTTTGTCAGCGAGATCGTTCGGGAGCCTGCTGCTTCGTGCGATCGTGATCACGATTGTCCTCGAGCTCGTCGTCTATTATCTCAATCAAGATCGCGGCGTGCCCTGGATGTTCAGTCTGTTCGTCGCCCTGGTCGTGGCGATGAACTATGCGTTGACCCGAACAAAGTGGGGACGCTCGATGAATGCCGTCGGGGGCAACCGGGAGGCGGCGCGCCGCGCTGGCATCAACGTGCGTCGGATCTACATGACGGCCTTCGTGCTATGCGCGGCGTTCGCGGCCGCTGGCGGTATCCTTTCGGCGGCGCGCCTGGCGTCCGCAAGCCAGCAGGCCGGCACCGGTGACGTTAATCTCAACGCCATCGCAGCGGCCGTGATCGGTGGAACTAGTCTGTTCGGCGGTCGCGGCAGCGCTTATTCCGCGCTCCTTGGGATCATCGTAATCCAGTCAATTGCCAGCGGTTTGACGCTGCTCGATCTGTCGTCTTCGCTCCGGTATATGATCACCGGCGCCGTGCTGGCGGTTGCCGTTATCGTCGATTCGCTGGCCCGCCGCTCGCGTATGTCCCATGGCCGGGCCTGAAATGACTCTCAACCAACAGGAACGCCATGACTCTCACGCTTTCCGGAAAGGTGGCCGCAATCACGGGAGCGGCTTCGGGGATCGGTCTGGAATGCTCCAGGATCCTGCTGCGGGAGGGCGCGCGTGTCGTGCTGGTCGACCGTGACGAGGATGGCTTGAAGTCGGCCTGCGCAATCCTCGGCCCGCAGGCGATCCCGTTGACGATCGACCTCACCAAGCCTGAAAGCGTCAGCCGCATGATGCCGCGGATATTGGAGCTGGCGGGCCAACTCGACATCTTCCACGCGAACGCCGGAACCTACGTCGGCGGCGATATCGTGGACGGGGATCCCGATGTCTGGGACCGCGTGCTGAACCTCAATGTCAACGCTGCCTTCCGCTCGATCCGCGCCGTCCTGCCGCACATGGTCGCGCGCGGGACTGGCGACATCATCGTAACGAGCTCGATTGCCGGTCTGGTGCCGGTGGTTTGGGAGCCGATCTACACGGCTTCCAAGCATGCTGTTCAGGCGTTCGTGCACACGGTCAGGCGGCAGGTCGCCAAGCATGGGCTGCGCGTCGGTGCCGTTGCTCCAGGTCCCGTGGTCACGGCCCTGATCAAGGATTGGCCCAAGGACAAGCTCGACGACGAATTGGCGGCGGGAGGCTTGATGCAGCCAGCCGAAGTGGCCGAGGCCGTGCTGTTCATGCTGACGCGGCCACGGAACGTCACTATCCGCGATCTCGTCATTCTACCGCAGAGCAACGATCTGTAGACGCGTTATCGCCAAAGAGGGTGGAATAACTGAGCATGTCAAAAAAGCGTTTCCTCGGCATCGACGTCGGTACCGGCAGTGCGCGCGCCGCAGTGTTCGATGAGTTCGGCAAGTTGCTCGGATCGGCCAAGGCGGAGATTGCTCTGTGGCACGAGGCAGGCCAGATTGTTGAGCAGTCCAGCAACGACATCTGGCGCGCCGTGTGTGCCTGCGTGCAGGGGGCGGTCCGCCAGGCCGGCATCTCAGGGCAATCGATAGCGGGCATTGGATTCGACGCGACGTGCTCGCTTGTGGTGCTGGGGCCGGGAGGCGAACCGTTGCCCGTGGGCCCCTCCGGCGACCCCGAGCGCAATATCATCGTCTGGATGGACCATCGTGCTGTGTCACAAGCGCGCAGGATCAACGCGACAGGGGAGGTAGTCCTCAATTATGTCGGCGGTGCCATTTCGCCGGAGATGGAAACGCCGAAATTGCTGTGGCTCGCTGAAAACCAGCCACACACTTTTCACTCGGCGTGGCAGTTCGTGGATCTGACCGACTTCCTGACTTACAAGGCGACTGGGAGCTTGGCGCGGTCCGTGTGCACGGTGACATGCAAGTGGACCTATCTCGCCCATGAGCGGCGCTGGGACGAGACTTATTTCAGAAGGGTCGGTCTCGGTGGGCTGGTTGACGAGGCCTTTCGCCGGATCGGGACTGACATCGTCGACGGAGGCACGGCTCTCGGCAGCGGTTTGACCGCAGCCGCGGCCGCGCAACTTGGCTTAATGCCTGAAACGCCGGTCGGCGCCGGGCTGATCGACGCCCATGCCGGCGGTGTCGGAACAGTCGGGGCTCGCGGTGAGCCAGGAAATCTGCTGACGCGCTTGGCCTATGTGTTCGGTACCTCGGCCTGCACGATGTCTTCGACCAACGAAGAAGTCTTCGTACCGGGAGTATGGGGGCCATATTTCTCTGCCATGGTACCGGGCCTTTGGTTGAACGAAGGCGGTCAGTCCGCCGCGGGCGCCGCGATCGATCATTTGGTCCGCATGCATCCCGCCGCAGAGGAGGCTTCGAGACTGGCGCAGGCCCATGGGATCGGCCTTGGCAACTGGCTGTCGATTGAGGCGGAGCGACGAGGTGGGGCTTCGGCCGCAGTCGATCTCATGCGCGATTTGCATGTTGTGCCCGAATTTCTTGGTAACCGTTCGCCGTTTGCGGATCCCGACGCCCGGGGATTGATCGCCGGTCTCAGGATGGACAATGACCTCGATAGCCTTGTGGCGTTGTATCTCGCCGGGATGTGCGGGCTTGGCTACGGCACACGACAGATCGTGCGGTCTCTGCATGAGAAGAGCCTGCCGATCGACACGATCATCGTCAGCGGCGGTGCAGGCCAGAGTGAGCTGGCTCGTCAGCTTCTGGCCGACACGATCGGACAAGTGCTGGCGACGACGGCCTCAGCTGAGCCCGTGCTGCTCGGGTCCGCTATGCTGGGTGCAGTGGCCTCGGGGCACTATCCTGACATCATCAAGGCGATGTCGGCTATGTCGGCAATCGGCACACTCTATCGGCCCGACCCGGCCTCGGTTGAGGTGCATGAGAGGCGATTTAGAGCGTTCGAGATGCTGCAACAAACGGCAAGATCCGTCAGGCTGGGCGAATACTGATGGTAACCGGCTGAGCCCGGAGTGGGCAGAGAAGGTTCGCTCCGCATCATCAAGCGACCGGACGCAGCTACGAGGATCAGAGATGATGTGGTTGCCGCTTTCGGCCGACTAGACATCCTCGTCAACAATGCCGGCGGTTCGCGGCCCTTCGACGGGCTCGGCACGCGTCAACAATGGGATGAGGCTATGGCGCTTAATTTCATGCCGGTCGGGAACTCGCCCATGCCTTCGTACCCATAATGCAAGCACAGAAATTCAGCCGGATCATCAATCTGACGGGAGGCGACGATCCGTTGGCGTTGAACGGCGGCGTTCCCCCAATGGGGCCACCGACATCTGGGCAAAGTCGCTTTCCCGCGTTGACGGCAAGGATGGGATCACGGTCAATTCAATCCCGCCAGGTCGGCTGCACTCCGAGCAGATCGACCAGAATTGTTGCCAGGCTCAGCGCAAATGGGTCGCTGAAAATTGTCCTGCCGCTATATCGGCGAACCGGAAGATCTCGCGGTGCTGGTCGCCTTTCTTGCCTCACCACTTGCCGGTTACATCACGGGACAGGTAGTCCACGTTGACGGAGGTGCGCGACGCTTCTCGCGCTAGCAAGCCGAGTTCTTGCAGAGCGAGTCTGTCAACAGAGCACCTGGACACGCCTCAGGCCGAAATTGGAGCAACTTCCAGAGGCGAACACCGCCTGCTCGAACTGGCCTGGCGAGGTAATTTGGCGCCGCGTGGAGGAGCTTGGAAAACGTTACTCTCGGTGCCCCAGTGGACCTGAGGTTCATCTGGGTGAAAAAGTGTCTCCTGGAATTTCTGTTCCAGCGAGAGAGCGTTACGGAATTTAGTTGACGCGCGGTTGTCCTGGAAATCCGAGCAACTGAAAAGCGACGCATACGAATCGGAGTAAGCATGCCGACTGATAAGGTTTCATACGAAAGCTTATCAGTCGGGCGCTGGACGGGAGATGGATGCCTGATTTGTCTCAAATAGCAGACCGCAGCTACAGCCGTTGGGATGTCAACTATGCGGCCAGAAGCCGAAACCAGAGTTTGCCCGATGGTGCCAATCAGTTGAGAGCTCATCGAGCGCTATGCGATGCGCGTGCTACGGCTCATCTTCTCGATGTGACGATGCAACAGCAAAGAGTCCAGCGGGGCATAGGAGATTGCGGCCTGTCACGCCCGCCCGCAGCTGGAGGCGATCTAACCCGTTGCGCGCGGGAGCATGCCGCTTGCCGTAATCTCTGCCGAAAGCTCTTCGATCGTCTTGCGTTGCTCCATGGCGGCTTTTCGGATCAGCGCAAAGGCGGCAGGTTCGGCAAGCGCATGCGAATGCATCACCTGGAGAACGGCGGCAAGTACGACACGACGTGACCGCAGGCGCTGCTCGAGTTTGAGGATCTGTTGCTTCAATTCGCTTGTGCGATGGTTTCGCTCGAATGCCATGACGAGCGCTGCATAGATGCCGGCCGATCGCAGCGGCTTAATCAGGAACGAAGCTGGGTCGAGCTCGAACACCAACTTCAAGCGGCTTGGGGTCTCGGTGCCGACCAGCGCGATGACAGGTGATCGCGCCAGGTACGCGCGTTGCGCCGGTTGCAGTAAGGGCAGGAATTCGTCATCGATCAGCGACAGATCCGGTGTGAAGCCGACGGGCTCACCCGGCGTCCATGCAACACCCTCGATCCCGAGACGCTCGAACTGGCGTCGCACGATGGTCGCATCGCGTTCGTCCTTGATGGCAACGAGCGCCTTGCGTCCGCGCAGCGAAAATGAAGACGGTCTGCTCATTTCACAACCCGCAAATGCGGCGCGTTCGGCAATGCGCCGCCCGCCGAGATCTCCCTCGATGGACTGGCGACAACGTCGAGCTGCGTCAGGTAAGGATCAGGCTTAACAGGCGCGTCGGCCTCCCAGAAGATATCGAACTGTCCTCGCGGATTGGATACGGCAAGCCGCGGTGTAAGGACGCAATGATTGTTGCCGCCGTCGATCCACACCGGTCCTTGCGGCGAATTGTAGCGATATCCCGCCGCGGCGCGCTGCACCTCGGCAATGTCGGACGTGCCCGCGCGCTGCAGCGCGCGCGCCAGCAGATAGACTGCGACATAGGCGGATTGCCCGTCAACGGAGGGGCTGCTGTCCTCGCCATGGCGCGCCTTCCAGCGCGCTACGAAGGCGCGGTTCTCCGGCAGCCGGATGCTCTCGAAATAGGCCGACGACGTGATACAGCCGGCCGATGCCGGCCCGACGATCGCCAGTTCCGGCTCGCACAGGCTACAGCTCAGCATGGGAATCTCCAGCCCGGCAGCCTTGGTGCCGGCGTGAAATGCGCGGATGAAGTCGTAGCTCGAGCTTCCGACCAGCGTATTGAACACGATCGGCGGTTTGCGGCGAACGATCTCGTCGACGATGTGACCGACGGCGCTTTCGCCGAGCTCGAGCAGCCGCTCGGCGAGGATGTGGCCATCTGCCGCGCTGACCAGTTCACGGGTGACGCGATTGGTCTCCCACGTCCACACGTAGTTGGAGCCGACGCAGAAGATTTCCCGTGACAGATTGTCGAGCACGTAGCGGACCAGCGGCAGCACGTTGTGATTGGGCGAGGCGCCGACATAGATCACGTTGTCCGAGCACTCGAAGCCTTCATAGCGGGCAGGATACCAGAGCAGGCGATCGGTGCGCTCCACGATGGGAAGCACCTGCTTCCGCGAGGCCGAGGTGTAACAGCCGATGATGTGCTCGACGCCGACATTGCGAATGAGGTCGTCACAGACGGTGTGATATTCGGAGACGATGCCGCGGGGATCGCGAATATGGGGCGCGATCGCGAAGTCGAACTCCGCCTGGCTGTTGATCTCGTCGACCGCCATCATCGCGCTCTTGAGGATCTCGCGGCCCATTGCCTGATAAGGCCCGGACTGCGAGCAGATGATGCCAACGGGAACATACGGCTTTGTCATTGACTGCTTTCGATCGCGTAACGCGAAGATGAAATCATCATCGCCGATGACAGCGCAAGTGGCTTGCCGTTTTGCTGCGCAGCACTCTCGAAATTTAGGCAGACAGCATCGTTGACAACGCGATGGGCAGGTCCTTAGACTTTTCTCCTACAGGGTGACCTGTCGAACCTCGCGTGCGCCGATCTGGCCGATGACGTCCAGCTCCTTGCACTAAGTGCTTCGTTCGATCACGGATCCTAAAGCGACAGATCATAGCCGCGGCATTTGAGCCATTCGTCACCTCATTCGGGAGGGACGGGTGGCTTTTTTCGTTTGCCGCCGGGAAAGCTGGCGATGCGTCCGCGTAGCCAGAACGGTGACGCATGTGCGAGACGGCGATGTGTCATGTGAGCGGGAGGATGAAGAGCGATGGCGGAAACGGATCTCCACTATCTCGGGCTCGTCGACATCGGGCGAAAGATCCAGGCGAGGGAGCTGTCGCCGGTCGAAGCGACCAAGGCGATGCTCGGGCGGATCGAGAAGCTCGACGGCAAGCTTAAGAGTTTCGCGCATGTGATGGCTGACTCAGCGCTTGCCGACGCCGCCGTGGCCGAGAAGGAAATCGCCTCCGGCAAGGTCAAAGGACCGCTGCATGGGGTGCCGGTGGCGGTCAAGGATCTCTGCTGGGCCAGGGGCGCGCCTGCCGCGCACGGCATGACGATCCATCACGATTTTCGTCCGACTGAGGACGCAACGGTGGTTGCGCGGCTGAAGGAGGCCGGCGCAATCATTCTTGGTAAGCTGCAGCAGACCGAAGGAGCTTACGCCGATCATCATCCGAAGATTGATCCGCCGAAAAATCCGTGGAACGCGGATCTTTGGCCCGGCGCATCCTCGAGCGGTTCCGGCGTCGCTACCGCGGCTGGCCTATGCTTCGGCTCGCTCGGCACCGATACCGGCGGTTCAATCCGCTTTCCGTCCGCGGCCAACGGCGTCACCGGGCTTAAACCGACCTGGGGACGAGTCAGCCGCTACGGCGCTTTCGAACTTGCGGCGACGCTGGATCACATCGGCCCGATGGCGCGGAGCGCTGTCGACTGCGGCGCCATCCTCGGCGTCATCGCGGGGCAGGATCCCAGGGACACGACGTCGGTGCCGCTGCCTGTGCCCGACTATCTCGCCGGTCTCTCCGGCGACCTGCGCGGTGTGACGATCGGCGTCGACCGGCGCTGGACCAGCGAAGGAACCGATGGCGATGCGGCGAAGGTCCTGACCGAAGGGTTGCGTGTGGCGGCCGATCTCGGCGCGAAGATCAATGAGATCATTTTCCCCGATCCCAAGGCGGTCATCGACGACTGGTTCCCGCTCTGCGGCATCGAGGTCGCCGTCGCGCACGAAGACACCTATCCGGCGCGCAAGGACGAGTATGGCCCGGCGCTCGCGGGTCTGCTCGATCTCGGCCGGCAGCAGTCCGGCATGGACTACCAGAAGATCGTGCTTCGCCGCGAGGCATTTCGCGGCGCGGTCCGTGTCCTGTTCGAGACCGTCGATCTCGTCGCGGTGCCGGCACAGGCGTTCGCCGCGCCCACGCTCGCCAAGATGGCGGCGCTCGGCGAGGACGCCTCGCTGATCGGCGGACTGCTGCGCTTCACGTGTCCATTCGACATGACGGGAAGTCCGACCGTGACGCTGCCCGGCGGGTTCGCGGCGAATGGCGGTCCGGTCGGCTTCCAGTTCGTTGGTCGTCATTTCGACGAGGCCGGACTTGTGCGGGCGGGCGACGCGTTCCAGCGCGTCACCGACTGGCACAAACGTCATCCCGGGGTCTGAGTTGAGGAGCTGATCACATGTCCGAAGACTGGTTGAAGACATCAATCATGACCAAGCGCGCGGTCGCCAAAGGCGCGACTGGCGCGACGCATAGCCTGACGATCGAGCAGCAGGGCGGCTTCCATTATGTCTACGGCCCCTATGCCAAGCCGACCCTGTCGATCGACCCGGGTGGGATCGTTGTCGTCGAGACGGAAGATGCCTTTGGCGGCGTGCTCACCAGCGAAAGCGACAGCCCAACCGCCAAACTGAATTTCCCCTATCTCAACCCGCAATGCGGACCGATCGCCGTCAAGGGCGCCAAGAAGGGCGATTGTCTCGCGATCTATATCCGCGACGTCGAGACGCGGGGTGAACAGCCGGCCGGTACGACCTGCATCATTCCGGAATTCGGCGGGCTGGTTGGAACAAGCTCGACGGCGCTGCTCAATCCGCCGCTGCCGGAACGCGTAAAGAAACTGCATGTCGACAGGAACGGCATACGCTGGAACGACAAGATCACGCTGCCCTACGAGCCGTTCATCGGAACCATCGGTGTCTCGCCGGAGATCGAGGCCATCTCGTCGCTTCAGCCTGATTACCACGGCGGCAACATGGATCTGCCCGACGTCGCGCCAGGTGCGATCATCTATTTTCCGGTGCATACCGATGGCGGGATGCTCTACGTCGGCGACTGCCATGCGACGCAAGGCGACGGTGAGCTCTCCGGCGTGGCGCTGGAGCAGCGCGCCACCGTTACATTGCAGGTCGACCTGATCAAGAACTGGAGCTTCGCCTGGCCCCGGCTCGAGACTAAGGACTTCATCATGACGATCGGCAGCGCGCGTCCGCTCGAGGACGCGGCGCGTATCGCCTATCGTGAGCTCGTGCGGTGGATGGCGGCAGATTACGGCTTCGATGAGATCGACGCCTACATGCTGCTCAGCCAGACGGGCCGCATGCGCCTCGGCAACATGGTCGACCCCAAATACACGATGGGAGCATCGATCCTGAAGAATTACCTCAAGCCATGACATCCAGCCGCTTTCAAAAACAGGGGACATCACGATGAGTTCAGGACGTAAGCTCGGAATCGTTTTGCTCGGCGCCATGCTTGGTACAGCTGCGGTGATGAATGTTGCACGCGCGGCAGAGCCGCCGTTGAAAGTGGGGCTGCTCGAGGACGTATCCGGCGATCTCGCCTTCATGGGCATGCCGAAGCTGCACGGTTCCCAGCTGGCCGTCGAGGAAATCAACAAGAGCGGCGGCATCCTGGGGCGGCAGATCGAGCTGATCCACCTCGATCCGCAGGGCGACAACGCCCGATATCAGGAATTCGGCCGCCGTCTGCTCAATCGCGACAAGGTCGACGTATTGATCGGCGGCATCACTTCGGCCTCGCGCGAAGCGCTGCGTCCGATCGTCGACCGCACCTCCACGCCTTATTTTTACACTAACCAGTATGAAGGCGGTGTCTGCGACGCCAGCATGATCAGCATGGGTGCGGTGCCTGAGCAGCAGTTCTCGACGCTGATACCGTGGATGGTCGAGAAGTTCGGCAAGAAAGTCTACGTCATCGCCGCCGACTACAATTTCGGTCAGATCTCGGCAGAGTGGAACCGCAAGATCCTGAAGGATCTCGGCGGTGAGGTAGTGGGCGAAGAGTTCATTCCGCTCGGTGTGTCGCAGTTCGCGCAGACGATCCAGAACATCCAGAAGTCGAAGCCGGATTGGCTGCTCACGATCAATGTCGGTGCCGCCCAGGATTCGTTCTTCGAGCAAGCCGCTGCCGCCAACCTCAACCTGCCGATGGGGTCTTCGATCAAGGTCATGCTCGGCTTCGAGCACAAGCGGTTCAAGCCGCCGGCGCTCAACAACATGCACGCAACCGCGAACTGGTTCGAGGAAATAGACACGCCTGAAGCGACCGAGTTCAAGAAGCGCTGGCACGCGAAATTCCCCGACGAACTCTACATCAACGACATGGGCTACAACGCCTATAACGCGCTCTACATGTACAAGGCGCTGGTCGAGAAGGCGAAGTCGATCAAGCTCGACGACATGCGGAAGGTGATCTCCAGTGGAGACGCCTGCATCGACGCCCCCGAAGGCAAGGTCTGCATCGATCCGAAGAGCCAGCATACCTCGCACCGCATGCGCCTGATCTCGGTCGGGCCGAAGCACGAAGTGAAGGTCGAGAAGGACTACGGGACGATCCAGCCCTACTGGCTTGGTGAGATCGGTTGCGATCTCACCAAGAAGAACGACAAGGATCAGTACACCCCGAGTCATCTCCCCAAGAAGTCGTGACGTCCGGCGGGCACAGATCTTGCTCGTGTTGAGTGTCACGATCTTGAACAAGGCCGGCGCCGCAACGATGCGGCGCCGGGATCGGCAAGGGGATCAAGATGTCGGCTGAAGTATTCTCCGTGTTCTATCAGTTCGCCGACGTGTTTGCGTTCCTAATTCTTTCGGCCGCAGGCCTCGCCATTGTGTTCGGCATGATGGGCGTCATCAACATGGCCCACGGCGAGTTCATCATGTGTGGTGCCTATGTGACGGTTGGCCTTGTGAATCTCGGTGTGCCGCTCGCGATTGCCCAGATGCTGGCCGCGCTGACGGCGGGGCTCATCGGTGTCCTCGTCGAATTCCTGGTCGTGCGGCGTTTCTACAAGCGGCCGCTGGATTCGTTGCTCGCGACCTGGGGCCTCAGTCTCATCGTGACGCAATCGATGCTCCTGATTGTCGGGTCTGCCGTACGGGGGATCGGAACGCCGGAGGGAAGCTTCGCAATCGGCGGTTATTCGTTTTCGACCTATCGTCTGGTGCTGTTCGGTTGCGCGGTGGCCGTGCTGGGCGGTCTCTACATCATCTTCATGAAGACGCGGTTCGGAGTGATCGCCCGCGCGACTATGCAGAACGCCGCGATGGCGAAGGCGCTGGGCGCGCGCACAGGCCGCATCTATGCGATCAGTTTCGGGATCGGCACCGGCCTCGCCGGGCTCTGCGGGGCGCTCTACGCGCCGACCATGACGCTGATTCCGACCATGGGTGCGACATTCGTGGTCGAAAGCTTCGTCACCGTCGTGATCGGAGGAGCGAACGTGCTGCTTGGAACGGCGCCGGCCGCGGTCTTCCTGGCGATAATCCGAATGGCGCTGAACGCGAGCTATGGACAGATCATCGGTCAGATCGGCATGCTGGTGGCTGTCATCCTGATCATTCGGGTGTTGCCCGAAGGGCTCTCTAGCGTGCTGGTCCGCCGTGGGCGCTAAGGGGAAATGTTGATGTTCAAGCTGCTGGAAGGCCCACAGACGCTCGGACGCGGCAAGATCTTCTGGTCATGCTTCCTCGCCGTGCTCGCGGGTGCGCTGACTTATCCGCTGTTCGCCGATTCCTACGACGTGGGCAATTTCGCTTACTTCCTGATCTGGATCTTCATGGCGCTCGGCCTCTGCCTGATGTGGGGCTATGGCGGCATGCTGTCGTTCGGCCAGACCTTGTTCTTCGGCATCGCCGGCTATGGCTATGGCGTGCTCGCCATCAACATGGGCGGCGGCACTGCGACGATCGCCGCACTCGTGCTCTCGGTTGTCCTCGCGATGTTGGCGGCGGGAATTCTCGGCTACTTCATGATCTGGGGTGGGATCAACGGCATCTTCTTCGGCATCGTGACGCTGTCCGCGACGCTCGTGCTTGCCTTCTTCCTTGGTCAGACCGCAGGGCCGGAATGGCACATCGGCCCGGCGCGGTTGAACGGCTTCAACGGCATGAAGGGCATGGACCCGCTGACCGTGGGTGACTTCTATATCGAGGGATCGGCGCTCTATTACATCATGATCGCGCTGATCGTGATCGTCTATCTCGCGCTGCGCATGCTGGTCAATTCGGGGATCGGCAATGTCATCGTGGCAACGCGCGAAAATCCCCAACGCGCGGAGATGCTGGGCTATGACGTCCGGAAATACCAGCTGCTGACATTCGTGATCGGCAGCGGCCTCGCGGGCCTCAGCGGCGCACTCTACACGTCCTGGGGACAGTTTATCACGCCCTCCAGCATCGGCTTGCCGGCAGCCGCGATGCCGATCGTGTGGGTGGCCTTCTCCGGGCGAAACGATCTGACGGCGACCCTGGTCGGGTCGTTCCTGTTGCTGTTCGGCTTTCAGACAATCACGGTCTACAGCCAGCAGGCCGCGCTGGTGCTGATGGGCGCGCTGCTGCTCGCCACGGTGATGCTGGCGCCGCAGGGGTTTGTGCTCGGAATTGGCAAGCTTGCCGCCGACTGGTGGGGTGGGCGCCGACGGCGCGATGATGGCGCCGTCGCGGAGGAGGCCGGTCGCTTACAGCCGGAAGAATCCTGAACATGGCGCTGGTCGAGGTCAAGGGCGTATCCAAGCGCTTCGGCGGATTGACCGCTGTCTCCGATGTCGATCTTACGGTCGACGCGGGCGAGGTGCACTGCCTGATCGGTCCCAACGGTGCCGGCAAGAGCACGTTGTTCAAGCTGATCGTGGGTCTTTACCCACCCACCCAGGGCAGCATCCTGTTCGATACCGTCGACATCACCGCCGAGCGTCCATATGCGCGGGTGCAACGGGGCATGAGCATCAAGATGCAGGCTCCGAGCGTGTTCAAGGAACTTCCGGTCCGGCAGAACATTCAAATCGCGCTCCAGGAGCGATTGTCCGGGGCGGAACGCATCACAGAGGAGGATCGCCTGCTGACGCTGCTCAATCTCGGCCCGGAGAGCGAAAAGCTCGCGGGGGCACTGTCGCACGGCCAGCAGCAATGGCTTGAAATCGGGATGGCACTGGCGCTGAAGCCGCAGCTCCTGTTGCTGGACGAGCCGACCGCCGGCATGTCTCCCGAGGAAACCTTCAAGACCGGGGAGTTGATCAAGTCGTTCAATGCCGAAGGCATGACTGTGCTTGTCGTCGAGCATGATATGGCCTTCGTGCGCCAGGTCGCCCAGCGCGTCACGGTGCTGCATCTCGGCAAGATATTTGCGCGCGGCAATCTCGAAAACATCCTGCAGGACGAGAAGGTCGCGGAAATCTATCTCGGTAAAACCCATGCCCACTGATCGGATTCTTGACGTATCGGATCTATGGGCGGGATACGGCGCGACGCCGATCCTGCAGGGTGTCACCATGTCGGTCTCGCGCGGCGAGATCGTCGGCGTGATCGGCCGTAACGGGGTCGGCAAGTCAACCCTGATGCGGTGCCTGATCGGCCTGCTGCAGACTTGGCGCGGCACGATCAGCTTCATGGATCAGGACGTCACAAAGCTCGAAGCCGACGCGCGGGCGAGGGCGGGCTTCGGCTACATCCCGCAGGGGCGCGACGTCTTTCCGCAGATGACCGTTGAGGAAAACCTCCAGGTCGGCGAGTTGATCGGCGGTCCCGACGGTAAGAAGCTGCCGGAGCTCGTCTATGAGTATTTTCCGCGGCTCAGGGAACGCAGGCGGCAGGTCGCGGGGACCATGTCGGGCGGCGAGCAGCAACAGCTCGCCATCGGCCGCGCGCTGATCGGCAATCCATCCTTGATGATCCTGGACGAACCGTCTGAGGGCATCCAGCCCTCGATCGTCCAACACATCTGCGGGGCGCTGAGATCGTTCCGGAACGAGCTCGGCACTACGATCATCTTCGTCGAGCAAAATCTCGACACGATCCTGGCGATCGCCGAGCGTTGTTACATCATGGAGAAGGGCAAGATCACGCAGTCGCTGGCAGGCGGCGAGGTCAACGAGCATAATGTCCGCGAGCAGCTTCTGCTCTGAACGGCCACGTCGCACGTTATAAGTCGTCAATAGGGAGGGAATGGACATGGATCTGGGACTCAAGGGAGCAAAGGTTCTCGTTACCGGCAGCACCAAGGGCATCGGCAAGGCGATAGCCGACACCTTCGCGGCGGAAGGCGCAGATGTCGGCATCTGCGCCCGCAACCAGGCCGACGTCGATAGTGCTGTCACCGCGATCAAGGCGAAAGGTGTTGCGGCGTTCGGCGGTTCCGTCGACGTCTCCAATGGGCCGGCGCTCAAGGTCTGGGTCGAGGATATGGCCTCGAAACTTGGCGGGATCGATATCGTCGTTGCCAATGTCAGCGCGCTGTCGATTGGGCAGGACGAGGAGAGCTGGGAGAAGGAGTTCTCCACCGACATGATGGGCACGGTGCGGCTGGTCAATGCGGCGATGCCGTATCTTGAGAAGAGCAAGGCCGCTGCGATCGTCACCATCTCCAGCGTGTCGGGCCGCGAGGTCGACTTCGCCAGCGGCCCCTACGGCACGTTCAAGGCTGCGATCATCCATTACACGCAGGGGCTCGCCTTCCAGCTTGCCGGCAAAGGCATCCGCGCCAACTCGGTCTCTCCCGGCAACACCTATTTCGAGGGCGGTGTCTGGAATCAGATCAAGGACGGCAATCCCGAACTGTACAACACCGCGCTGGCGCTCAATCCTACCGGCCGCATGGGAACGCCGCAGGAGATGGCGAACGGCGCTGTGTTCCTTGCCAGCAAGGCGGCGAGCTTCATCACGGGGACCAACCTCGTGGTTGATGGTGCCCTCACGCGCGGCGTGCAGTTCTAGGCGCATCTCGAGCAGCGTAGTCACGAGGCCGGCCGTCTGCGGCGCCGGTGAGCGAAGCCATTTCCGACAACAGCAGGGCTGTCAGATGTCAGCGGATCCAATTCACTACAAGTCGATCACCGAACTCTCCGAGCTGTTCCGCCGGGGTGAGCTCCTGCCTTCGAAAGTAACCGAGGCCATGCTGAGCCGGATCGCGAAGCTCGATAGCAAGTTTTACGGTTACGCGCTCGTGCTTGCCGAGCGGGCCATGGCGCAAGCGAAGCGCTGTGACGCAGAGCTTGCCAAGGGCGTCTGGCGTGGACCATTGCATGGCGTGCCGATCGGATTGAAGGATCTCTGCTACACCACGTTCGCACCGACGGCAGGCGGCACTACGATCCATGCCAAGTTCGTTCCGTCCTTCAATGCGACGATCGTGGACCGGCTCGAGCACGCCGGCGCCGTCACTCTTGGCAAGCTCAAGATGACCGAGGGCGCCTATACCAGCCACCATCGGAACGATCAGGCGCCGCTCAATCCCTGGGGTGTCGATTACTGGGTCGGCTCCTCGTCAAGCGGATCGGGCGTGGCGACCTCGGTGGGGCTCTGCTTCGGCTCGATCGGCAGCGACACCGGCGGCTCGATCCGGTTTCCGTCGGCGACCTGCGGATTGACCGGCATCAAGCCGACCTGGGGACGCGTCAGCCGCCACGGCGTCTTTCCGCTGGCGGACTCGCTCGACCATGTCGGGCCGATGTGTCGAAGCGCTGCCGACGCGGCGGCCATGCTCGGCGTCATCGCAGGTGCCGATGTCAACGACCCCACGGCCCTGCAGGCGCCGGTGCCGAACTATCTGGCCGGCATCGGTGACGGCATCCGGGGCGTACGGATCGGCGTGGACCGCAGCTACATCCAGGACGGGATCGATCCGCAGGTGGTCGCTGCGTTGCTGGAAGCCGAACGCACGCTGGCAGCGCTCGGTGCCGATATCCGCGAGGTCAAGTTCCCGGCCTACGAGAAGCTTGTCAGCATGTGGATCCCGATGTGCTCGATCGAAACGGCGGAGGCGCACCTGGAGACCTATCCGTCGCGAAAATCGGAATACGGCCCCGATCTGGCGCAGCTGATCGAGCAGGGCAGGTCGATGAGCGGTATCGAGATCGCGCAGATCCATCATGAGCGACTGAAGTTCTGCGGAAGTCTCGCCGCCTTGTTCGGCGATATCGACTTGCTGCTGATCCCCACAATGCCTGTGCCGATCCCGACGCTGACCAAGATGGCCGAATACGGTGCCGATCCGAACGTGCTGCTCAGTATCCTGCGCTTCACCGCGGTGTTCGACTTCTCGGGCAGCCCCACTATCACGCTGCCGAACGGGATGGCGTCGGACGGCCTGCCGCTCAGCATGCAGCTGGTGGGTCCGCATCTGTCCGAGGATGTGCTTGCCCGCGCCGGTCATGCCTTCCAATCGGTAACGGACTGGCATACCCGGCGCGCGGCCATCGAATGAACGGGGTCACGGAATGATACCAAGACGCGCGCGCAATCTCCTAGCCTGCGGAGTCGACTGGCAGATAGGGCTCATTTAGCGAGTCGAACACGAAATTTGGGTTGGTGAGCCCAGCAGTCAGTCGGCAACCGATATGGCTTCGTCGCAAATGGAGGCAGTTCGCGAACTGATAAGGAAATAGCCGAAAGCTTATCAGTGGTGGCCGGGCGTAGACAGGGTGACCCCGTCGGCCCATCTAGCAGGCTTGAGTTGTCGAAAGTCAGCTATGGCCATGAGCGGAAGTCGGATCGAACCGCATATCGTCGATCTCAGCGGATGCCTGGGTAGGCTTTTGGGGAGCCCGAGAGAGCCCGGACGCCACCGGAATTCAATGACTTCCTGCCGTCAGTAGGACTTGCAGTCAGTTACGGATTGGCGTACGCGGCGCGCTCCGATCGACTGAATCTCGCTCGCAAGCGGCTGCAACCCGTTCGTCATATCGTCGAGACGCTTGCCATTCGGCTCCGGCTATGAAAGCGAGCACTGGAGCACCACCGGCTGAGCTCTTGATGTATTCGGGATCGTTGAGGCTCTCGGCGATCGCGGCTTGCAGCTTCTTTGCGATGTCATCGGGCGCCCCCTTCGGCGGCGCAAAGCCGCGCTCGGCGGTCATGATGACGGGAACGCCGGCTTCCTCGGCCGTGGGTACGCCGGGCAATGATGAGGAACTAGGCTTAGACAGGATTGCGATAGCCCGGAGCTCTGCTTTGTTGGTACCGTGAAGCTTAGGCACTTTGCTCAGGCTGACCAGATGGCCGCTGCCGTTCCGCGATAGGAAATCTCATTCGGCTCGACGCCGGCCGCCTTTGCGAGCATGCAGATGGCCAGATGTCCGTTCGTGCCCCCGCCGTTATGGCCGAACGTGACCGAACCCGGCTTCTTGCGCTACGCGTCGAGCACGCTTGCGAGGGTCGTGAACGGGCTGTCGTTGCGAACGACGATCACGCTGGGATCGTCGACCACGCGCGCAACCAGACGGATTTCGTCCCATGGTGTACTGGGTCTTTCATCGGCAGAAAGTTGTAGCCGGGGACGTTGACGACCCGATCGCGTAGGCATCGGGGACGGCGCGCGCAATCGCTGCGACCGCGATCTCGCCGCCGGCACCGGGCTTGTTGACGACGACAAATCTCGCGGTCCCGCCAAGTCTTTTCTCGACGAAGGGAAGAAGCTTGCGGGCCATCACGTCGGTCCCGCCACCCGCGGCGAAGCCAACGACGACTTCGACCGGGTTGTCGTCGGGCCATGCGGCCCAGGCCGTCCCCGACGCGGTCAGGCCAAGAATCAGAACTACCGTCTGCACCGTCCAGAACATGAAGGTTATCCTTTCGCTATCGATGCGACGCCATCAACCGACCGGCGACGGGAAGGCGCGCAACCAGGACACAGCCGCTCTCGGATTCAGTGATGTAGAGGCTCTTGTTGTCGGGACCGCCATAGGCCACGTTGGTGGTGGCGAGCCCTTCGCAGGAGCGGATCCGATAGAGCGGCTCGCCCAGGCGGCTGAAAATCCAGTCGGTACCAAGACCGGCGTGAGCAATGGCAAGGTTGTCCTGCTCGTCTATCGCAAGGCCATCGGGCCCCGCCGAGGCTGCCGGACAGTTGAATGAAGATGCCGACCTTCGATGCCGTGCCGTCGGGCATCAGCGGTATCCGCCAGATCGCATTGCCCCTTGTGGCGGCCACGTAGAGGATGTGTTCGCTGCCGTGAGCACGAGGCCGTTCGGGCTGGGGACGTTGTTGACGATCTGGTCGAGCGTTCCGTCCACGCGCAGGCGATAGACGCGACCGGTCGGGTCGTGCATGCCGGTCTGGCCCTGGTCGGTGAAATAGATGTCGCCATTGCTGGCAAGGACCAGGTCGTTGATGCCTTTGAAACGCTCCGACCAGCGCCGCTCCAGCATGGACGTGACCTTGCCGCTGGCTGGATCGAGCGTCATGAGCCCACGGCGATAGTCCGTGATGACGATCCGCCCGTCGCGCGCGATCTTCAACCCGTTCGGCTCGCCGTCGTACGCCGCTTGGAATGGCATTCAACTGGGACACACCACTGGTGAGTGGCCTTGTGGTCACGGCGGGCGGAGTTGCTTTCACCGGGGCTATGGACGCGTATCTGCGGGCCTTCCGCCTCGACTTCGACAAGCAATCGGTGACGCCAGCCAAATCGAGGCGGTAAAGACGACGGAGCCCGGTACCGGGCCATCGACCTCATCCGATTAATTCTAGACTTAAAAGGTCGTGGAGTATCTCCGAAGCTCTGAGTATCCGAGCCGCGTCAACGGACGCTGGCAGTATAGTCTGGTCCCGTCCCGCAGGTTGGATTCACGCGAAACGAAGTTGCTCCGACGCGAGAGACTTCGACCCGCTAAGAGCAGCCGACTACTTAGTTTCGTCCTCGTCACTCTCGATCAACCAGCGAGTTTGTACCATGATGCTCTTATTCGCCGCGGCGATGGAGCACCGAACTATGGAAGTAATTCTTGCCGACTGCGTGTAGCTTCCAGCAGGTATCGCACCGCAGACAACTTCTCCACGCGACGCCCTCGCCATCAGGACTGCTCAAGGTGGTCGACCTGATCCCGGTTGCCGTCTCCAGGTCCGCGACGATCGTCCAAGTTCGGCTCGCGATGATCGTGAGGGCGCGCCCTTGGGGACGTTGCAGCGCACCAACTTCGTGCTTCGCGGTGCGCAGCCAGTCGCGTCAGGATGATCGTCTTCGGATGGACGTGCTTCAATTGCGTTCCGATCGCAAGTATCGTCGCTAAAGGATCAGCAGCGTGCACCTATTTTTCTTCGACGCGGCCCACCAGCAGAAGCGCGACGGTCGAGACAACCACGCTCAGCATCAGCAGGATCAACCCGAGCCCGAGCGCCAGCGGAAGGTCGCCCTTGCTGGTTTCGAGCACTATCGCGTCGTCTCGTGCGAGTGAAACCATGTATGTTGCCGCCCACGATGATAATGGCACCGACCTCGGCGATGGCGCGCCCGAATGCGGCTAGGAAGGCTGTCAGCAGCGATGCTCTTCCGAGTGCGAACAGCAAGGCGACGCTGCGCAGGACTGACAAACCGTCGGTACGTGCGAGGTCGCCGTATTCCGCCCAGAACAATGTGGAGGCTCGGTGCACGAGCGCGACCACGATCGGAGTGGCAAGAAGCGTTTGGGCGATCACCATGGCAGTAGGCGTGAATAGTAGCCCCGCAGTTCCCAAGGGGCCCGAGCGCGAAAGGAATAAGTAGAGCCCGAGACCCACCACGACGGGAGGCAAACCGAGTAGCGCGTTGGCAAAGATGATGAGCGGCTGCCGGCCCGGGAAGCGGGCGATTGCAAGCCAGGCGCCGACGGGAGCGCCGACCGCCAGCGCGACGATGCTGGCCGTTAGGCTGACGCGCACCGACAGAGCGACAATCTCGAGAAGCTCAGAATCGCTCTCGCCGATCAGCGAGGCGGCGGCGCTGATCGCACCCAACACCCAGGGAGCGCCTCAAGGGGCCGATCCTCTGACTTGATCCGCTTCGTTGCCTTCGGCGAGCATATGCAGTTTGTGTGGATCCCGGAGCACGATGCGCTGGCGGCCGCCTTCCACAAGTCCCTGCTGTTCCCAAGCGCTCAGTATGCGACTCACGGTGTGCAAGGTCGTGCCCGTCATCTCCGCGACGTCCTGCCGGCTGATCGGAAAGTCGATCTCAACTCCCGCGTCAACCTTGCGTCCGGCCTGTTTCGCCAGGCGCAGCAACGCATGGGCAACTCTCTGCTCGACCTGTTCATTGGATATCTCGATCACGCGGGCCTGCGTGTCTTGCAGGCGGCTGCCGACGGTTTGCAATGCGCTGACGGCAAGGGTCGGAAATGTGACGATCAGCCGGTGCCAGGACGAGGACGGCCAGGAGAGCGCGATGCTGTCGACGGCGGCGACCGCGGTCGCCGGATAGCTCTTGAGGTTCATCGCCTGCGCGACACCGAATAGTTCGCCGGCCGAAACGTAACGCACCACCATCTGCTGCCCCTGCGGGGTGGTCTTCTCCACACGCAGGTGGCCATGCAACAGCACGAAGAAGCGCTCGGCCTCTGTGCCTTGATTGAAGACCGCCGTTCCCTTGGGGTAGCGGACCGAGCGTGCTTCGCGCAGGAGCTCGTCCTGCTCGGCGGGCGAAAGTCCCGCGAACATCGCCAAATTCGCGACCAGGGATCGGTCGACCGCGGCCATTTCAATCCTCATTTTCGATGCGGGCACACATTATCTGCCGCAGCGGCAAGCCACAATGTTGACGCCACTGATAGCGAGCGAACCTACCGGAACGTTGCGCTGGCTCAAACTCGCGCCTCTCGGAAAAGGATATCGACCCTTTGAACATCCGGAGTTCGGGAAATCCATTCGAAAAGGGGTCGGTAGATGAACAAATTGGCAATTTTGACCGTCGTGGCGGCGAGTTTGGCGCTGGCGGGAACCGCCCGCCCGGCGGAGGTCGAAGTCAAGCTCCTGAACAAGGGATCCGAGGGTGCAGTCATGGTCTACGAGCCTGCCTTCGTGAAGGTGGCGCCGGGCGATACCGTGAAGTTCGTATCCACCGACAAGGGGCACAACGCTGAGTCCATCAAGGGCATGCTTCCGGAGGGCGCCGCGGCCTTCGTCCGCAAGAACGGCGAGGACATCGCCGTCAAGTTCGACCAGGAAGGCATCTACGGCGTGAAGTGCCTTCCTCACTACGGAATGGGCATGGTTGCGATGATCGTGGTCGGCACGCCTTCCAATCTGGACCAGGCCAAGGCCGTTCCCCAGGTTGGCAAGGCCAAGCAGGCGTTCGCGACGCTATTCGACTAACTCGAAGCCAGCAAGATCGCGTCGAAGTGAGCATCTACGGCCGCCAGCTTCGCCAGTGAGTAGGATGGACGAGCACCGCCTTGTCCGTCCAGACGTTGTACCACACGCCCGATTTGCGCCTGCTCGGAAAGCGCAGCGCCTCGATGCCGACCAGGCGGACTTGGCCGAGTTCGAGGCAATTATCAGGGGCAAGCGCGATCGGAAGCCAACCATCGCGCGGGGCGGTATTGCACATGGGGGCTTCTTGTGTCGCCGAATGCAGGGTCCGCATTGATCTGGCGCAGTTACCGACGCGGCATCTCTTCGGCCCAACAGCAGGAACAGCACGTGGATTTGCTCTCCGGCAGGACCGGCCTCGGTTCCCTGCTCGATGCGGCGGAGAAGATCGCCGGCGATCGCTTCGAAAAGCTTGCGCTCGAAGCTGCTTCCGCTCCGGTTCCGGTCCCGCAATCTCTCGAAAATCGCATCGCAACCTCCATTGATGACGGAGTCGAAAATACAGGTCGAACGCGGCTCGCTCTTTGTCGCGGATGAAACCCGTAGCTGAACATTTGCTGCAATTTGCGCTCCGACAAAGAGCCCCTCGATCACGACGATCTACGATGAGGACCACTGAACAGGAACACATCCATGGCAACGACGCAGAAATTGAGGGCCTACCGGGAACCGGCGGTGTTCTCGCACGGTTTCCGGCCGTTCTTCCTGTTCGGCGCGATCTACGCCGGCGCGATGGTTCCGCTGTGGCTCGCGGTGTTCGCCGGCAACGTCCACGTTCCGACGGTGCTGGCGCCGCGGGACTGGCACGTCCATGAGATGCTGTTCGGCTATATGGCTTCGGTGATCGCTGGCTTCCTTCTGACCGCCGTTCCGAACTGGACCGGTCGCCTGCCGATCCAGGGCGCACGGCTGGAGTGCCTGTTCGCGGCCTGGTTCGCAGGGAGGCTTGCGATGACGTTCTCCGCATTTATCGGGTGGCAAGCCGCCCTTGCGATCGACGCAGTCTTTCTGCTGCTGCTCGCAGCCGCCGACGCCCGCGAGATCGTCGCCGGCCGCAAGTGGAACAATCTGAAGGTGGTCGGCATCGTCTCGCTTCTTGCGATGGTCAACATCGCGTTTCACATCGAGGCGCATTTCCACGGCTTGGCGGAGTATTCCACGCGGGCCGGCATTGCCCTCGTCGTCACGCTGGTTTGCTTGATCGGTGGACGGATCGTGCCAAGCTTCACTCGCAACTGGCTCGCCCGCCGCGAGCCGGGACGGCTCCCCGTTCCCTTCGGTCGGTTCGACGCGATCGCGATGGTCGCGGGCGTCTGCGCCATGGCCGCCTGGACCGTAAACCCTTCGGGTGGGCTCGTCGCGGGCGCGCTTTGCGTCGCCGGAGTGCTTCACGTCGCCCGCCTGGCTCGCTGGGCCGGCTACCGGACCTTGTCGGACCGGCTCGTCCTCATTCTTCACGTGGCCTACGCATTCGTGCCGGTCGGCTTCTTTCTGGCGGCACTCGCCGCGATGGACATCGTTGCCCCGGGCGCGGGCGTGCACGCTTGGACCGGTGGAGCAATCGGCACGATGACCATCGCCGTGATGACGCGTGCCTCGCTCGGCCATACCGGGCAGGCCCTCTCGGCGTCCGTTGCCACCCAAACGATCTACGCTGCGATCGTCATCGCGGCGGTGGCTCGGGTGTGTGCGGCGCTTGAGCCGACCTATTCGATGCCGGTGCTGACGGTCTCGGGCATCGCGTGGGCCGGGGCGTTCCTGGGCTTCGCGCTCGCCTACGCGCCGCTCCTGTGCCGGACACGAAGGTTCTGAGGTCGCGATGATCGGCGCCAGCACATCAAGATGGACGATGAGTTATTTTTGCGGTGGCGCTCGCGTGGCTCTTCATCGCGCTGGCCCTGATGGTCGCGGGTGTCGGCTATCCGGCCGCCGAACTAACTGCGCCGGATACGCTCGTCCTGGTGCACGTCGTCAGCATCGGATGGCTAAGCCTGGCGATGTGCGGTGCGCTGTTCCAGTTCGTTCCTGTGCTCGTCGTGAAACCCTTGTTTTCCGAGAAGTGGGCCTTGCCGGCTTTGGGCCTCCTGACCGCCGGCCTCGTCTCCCTGCTCGCGGGTTTTCTGGCTTTGGGAGGCCGCTTGCCCACCTGACTCTGGCTTCTTCCCGTCGGCGGGATGCTGCTTGTCACCGGCTTCGGTCTGGTTGTCGTCGATCTCGGCCTGACTGCGTGGCTGCGGCCGACGGGGCCGGCCAGCTTCGTCCTCGTCGGCCTGGCATCGCTCTGCGCAACAGCGGCCTTCGGCGCGGTATTCGTGTTCGCGCTTGCGGGGTGGGCGGGATCGATAGGCGAATCAATTTTGGCGTCCGGCATCCCGCTCCACGCCATCGCCGGTTTCGGCGGCTGGCTGACCTTGACGGCCATGGGTGTCAGCTACCGGCTCCTGGCCATGTTCATGCTGGCGCCGGACGTGGACGACCGACAGAGCCGCATGACACTTGCGGCCGGCGCGCTCGCCGTCGGCGTGACGGTGGCGGGCGGGATCCTCGCGATAGGGCTCGCATCGGGATTGAGCGTCGTGCTGTCTATTGCCGCGGTTTTCGGTCTTGCGTCCGCCGCCCTGTACGCACGGGACATCGCCGGCATCTTCCGCACCCGCAAGCGGCGGCAGCTCGAGCTCAACATGCGGATGGCGACGCTATCCTTCGCGAGCCTGGCGGCAACGGCAATGCTGGGGTCGCGCTCGCGGCGACAGACACGTTCGTCGCGCATGTCGGCGCCTTCGCCTTCCTCGCCATCTTCGGATGGCTGTCTGGCCTAGTCCTCGCAAAGCTCTACAAGATCGTGGCATTCCTGACCTGGCTCGAGACCTACGGCCTCCTCATGGGACGTGTACCTACTCCCCGCATCCAAGACCTCGTCGCGGAGGGGAGGGCTTCGAAGTGGTTCGTCACCTACTACGCTGCCGTGTGGTCCGGGACGCTGATGCTGCTGGCCGGCGAACCGCACGCGTTCCGCGCGTTTGCGGCTGTAATGACCCTAGGCATCGCGGGAATCGTCCGCGAAGTGATCCGGACGCGGCGGCTTGCCGACGTCGCGAGCCCGCTGCGTCTCCCGGGTGGCACGCACGCACCCCATCTTCTGTTCGCTAGAAACTGATGAGCCGACGAAAGGAAGCAACATGACCGAATACATCGATGTCGACGTCCGTCCGATCCTGCAAGCAGGCGGAGAGCCGTTCTCGGTCATCATGTCCGCGCTCGAAAGCCGGCTCCGCTGCAGCAAGTGCGCCAAGGCCAATCGCCGGCCGGCGGCGAGCGCGGCCTGGAGTTCGGAAAGTTGGTGCGGCCGTCCTTCACCACGACGACTTCGCCGTCGAAGATCGCAGTCGCGACGGGAAGATCGAACGCGGCCGCGATCGACGGGAAGCGCTTGGTCCAATCCAATCCGGTCCGGGTGTAGACCCTCGCCCGGCCCTTGTTCAGGTGAAACTGGAGCCGATAGCCGTCGTACTTGATTTCGTGGAGCCAGTGGTCGCCGGCGGGCGCCTTGGATCTCAGCGTGGCGAGCTGGGCGGGATGAATCCTGGCATCGCCGACGGCTTCGAGCCGTCGACCGTTCGCGCGAGAAACCGCGTCTGGGTACGCTTCGCCAATTACGCAAACTCGCAAAGTTCCGGCCGGGTCCGGAGGACAACGGCGGGCAGTCTACTGGATATTTTCCGAAGGCGGCCAACAGTCAGACGCGAACTTGAGGTGGGTCAAGGCGAGATCGGAGCCTCGCCCTAAAGTTAGAATCGTACCGAGCGGCATGAGCGCGCTCAGGTGCTGTTACGGTTGCGGCGCCCGGGCTCTTAGGCACTCCGGGTCCCGTTTTATAACTAGCGACCGCAGACGGGAGTTGGCTTCGAGAGCGAGTCCGCCGGAACGACAGCCGGCGTTGCGGGTCGATCGGCGACCAGCCGCACGAAAATGCGAGCAATTCGGCCCCGGCAATCCATTGGTTGCCCGGGGGCGAATTCTGTCGGCGCCGCCTCACCCCTACGCCTTGCCTGGAGCCCGCAACGGGCCGTCCGCCCACCTGCGGGCTGTTGGGTCGTGCAGCGGGTCGTCGTCGCAACTGGCGCAGACGTAGCGCTGCCGCCCTTCGGCGACGTCGTCGGGCACTGCGGCCATCGGCTTGCCGCACGACGGGCACGCCTTCCGGATCGGGTGGAGCGCCGTCATTTTAGAATTTCCCCTGCCGCCGCAGCTTAATCCTGCGATGGCGGCGGGCTCAAGTGGATCGCGGAAAGTTGCTTGGGGCGCGCTCACGCCGGACGACATAGCCTGGCTCTTGACGCGGCCGAAGCTGGCGTACTGAACGTTGCGCAGGGCGATGTCGTTGTTGGGGTGCGTCATGGATCGGGAGTTCTATCGGCAGCAGGCGCGGCGCGTCCGCGATCTGGCCGAGAAGGCAGATCCGTTCACCAGGCGGCGCCTGCTGGATCTGGCAGGTCAGTACGATGCCAGGGCCAGCAGCCCTTCCGTGGCGTCGAGGATGATCGAACGGCCGCTGCCGCGCACCGCGCCGCCCGTCTCTGCCTTCTCCGGCGCCGGCGAGGCATGACGAAACCGGCCGCCCTCGAATCCGCTGCGACGCCTGCAACGGCACAGGCTCGGCGCCGGCCCATGAGCCGGAGCCCGAGCCCACAACTCTCCCAAAAAGCGGAGTTCCTGGGGACGTCGCTGGTAACGGCACTCTGGGCGCCGTCTCTGCTCCGTCTTCTGAAACCCTCCAACGTTTGTCACGATGCGACGCGAACCGGTGCGACTAGCCCCAGTATTCGGAAAAAAGATCCAACTGGAAGGTCGTTGTTGGGCCTCAGCGGCTCGTATTGCGGCGGACAATCAGCTTTTGGCCAAAGCAAACCCTTCGCGAGCGTCGCGCTGGCCGATTGAGGTGTTTCGGACGGGCCCACGCTAGCGCCCCGTATATTTCCCAACGGACATTTGGCTCAACCTGCATCATCGATTGATCGAAATAGCACTTGGCGGGTGCTTTCGTCCGCCTGTCACGCTGTTTTTTCGAAGGTGATGACGAAGAGCGTAGGCGCTGCTGAGATCAACCGCGATTTAACCTGAACTCGACCACCGATTGAGCACCGAAACCGTGCGCATAAACGGCGATAAGGGTGGTCGATCAGGAACTTGGGTTGTTTTTGCTGGATTTTTCGATCGCTACTTACGTTCCGGACGCAGGGCTGGGGGTTCCCCATGCGATTTACAATCCGCGTGTAACTTATTGATCTATATAGGCTCATTGAACGACCATTTTACAGCTAAGTACCTGTTTGCGTTCGTAGAAGATGAGACTCTTAATCAGCGGGTCCCGGGTTCGAGCCCTGGTGCGCCCACCATCTAATCCACAACCGCATCAGTCGCTTAGGCCGATCTCGGTTCGTTCCTTTGGCCGCCGTGCGGCACGTTTGTGCGACCGATTTTGTCGCCCGCCGTGCGACTTTTCGAGCTAATCGCGCTTGTGCCATGGGCTATTGCCGTTCTCGATCGCGCGCGCCCTTTGTGGTTGCAAGAAATCGGTCGATGAGCGCCTCTACCGTCGATCAGGCCGATCAATACCGCCGCGGCGTTGTTCCTGCGGTCCTCCCAACTGACATCCAGAACGGCGTCGACGATTGGCCCTTTTAGCAACCTCGTCCAACTTCAACAGGACTTCTCTGCGTGAAGTTCGGCGGACAGGCTCTGTTGCAGTCCTTTCCCTAACGCTGCGGGCGCAACGGCGAGCAGGTGGAGATCGTCGGCAGTAACGATAGCGAGGTTCGCCAGCCGGTCGGCGAGCTTGGAGAACGCACGTCCTGCCTGCATTGGTCGCCCGATAAACCCAGAGCCAGCCTCCGCGTATCGCGTTAATTAATTGCAAAATGGGAGTCGAATAGGTGATCATCGGCAGTGTCAATCGATCAAAAGAGGCAGTTAGTTACGTAGATTCCATTTCAATCCTCGATTTAATCGTGTTATTAAAATCAAGTAGTTTGGCGCAAGTTTGGGATCACGCCTCTTTATCCTTCTATTGTGCCCATGCGGATCTACATGATTTGGTGCGATATAAGACCATCCTGTCATTTATATTGGATATATTGGAAGTTGCCATGTCGGTCGATTGTAGTCGCGCTGTTGAATGGGATGGAAAGGTTCTGACTGGTTTGGTGGTTGTAAATGGAGTGCCCACCAAGGTAACTGCGGACCGAGCCACTATCCATGCGTATGCCACAGGGTTTAGCGATGCGCTTACCTGGGAGATTGATCGCTTTCGGTCGCAAATCTTCGAGAAGCTGATGCCATTTTTCATTCGACAGAATAGCTGACGGTGCGGTATGGCGCTCGCGGCGCCTTCGCCAAGCTTTCGGCCAGCGATGTTACAGGAGACAAGCTGGTGATCGTCGGGTCGAGGAGATTGGCGCGATTCCAGATAAACTCACGCCTCCAGCCACCATCGAACTTCCATTTCCTGGCGTCTCGGAATGACTGAAAACTGCAAATGGGTTCTTTTCCTTTGTACGGGCAACTACTACCGCAGCCGGTTTGCGGAGGAACTGTTCAATCACCTTGCTGAACAAGAGGAATTGCCCTGGCGAGCATTCTCCAGAGGCTCTTCCGAGAGGGGGGCGCTTGAGAACACCGGTCCCATCTCCGGCTTTGCACTCGAGGGGTTGCAAGCCCTAGGAATTCGCCCGAAGGGCGCTGATAAATTTCCGCAGGCGTGCAGTTTAGCTGACTTCAGTCAAGCAGATGTCGTCATAGGATTGAAAGAGGCTGAGCATCGATCGATGATCGAACGCCACTTTCCGGCTGTGGCGGACCGGGTCCTATATTGGCAAGTGGACGATATCGATGTCGCCCAGCCCAGCGATGCCCTGCCGCACCTGACGCAAATGGTCACGAACTTGATCGCTATATCGCGACAACCGGCGGTCCTGAAGGGGCATGCCGAAAGCCTGCGGAAAGAATAGCGGGAGGCGCGGACATCCCCGCTCCGTCATAGCGCCACCTTCATCCGCGTGAGGCAGATGGTTGTTCTATTCGTTCGCCGAAAGGGCATGGCAGAGCCGTCAGCCCCTGTCCGCATCGACAGCGAAGCAGCCTGGATTGGCCCTCATGGCATTCAGTGTGTCCATTGTTCAATTAATAAAAATAATCATTGGAGTATTTAAATAAGAAGTTGCAACGGGCTCAATTCCCTACACGGCAGCCAAGGCGCCGTCGGGGAGCCCGGCGACGTCTGTGATTATCTATGGAATTGAAATGCTATAGCTTAAGGTATATTCCTCAGATATTTGGGTAGAATAATATTGTAGATGTCGCTCCCATAAATTGAGCTATTCAGATGTCGATGCATTTATTACCAAGCACACATATCGCTTCGCTCAACAGGTCGTCCAATAAACCCAATCCGGAACTCCTATTCTCGTCGGAGCATGCGGATGCCAAGCTTCCTCACTTGGGATGTAGGTTCAGGCGGGTGACGGATATTGCTAAAACGTGGCCACCGAGGCAACGGAGGGCTCTCCAGGAGCAGTTGGACAAGGTTGAGCGTGAAATCGAGATGTACATTCAAGTCGATGGATTTGAAAAAGATCGGTTCAATCGAGAGTCTTACTTATGGACTGCAGAGGATCGAATCGAGTGGCAGGAAACACAAATTGGCAATGCTCAACGTCTGAACGAACTACTTGAAGAGCGTAACGATCTGCAAAAGCAGCTTCGATCGTAAGAGCGCAACCTTTAGCCCCGTGCCACCGAACAGGGAGCACCGAGAGGCTCGTATGGGCAATATCAAAGAAGTGTTTCTTCGCGCGGTACCCCAAATGTTGTTCTTCACGGGATATGCGGCTGTCTTTCTGCTTGCGGTGCATCTTTACGTCTCGCTAGCGTGGGGTGCACGACAGTAACGCGGAGGAGGTGGCACGCAGTGTCCCTTTCGCTGCCGACCAGGCTGCCTCCGATTTTCGTCCTAGGCCATAAAGCTGCGCCGATGGCGAGCACGGTGGATCATTCGAAAACTCAGACGGATCTATCAGTAAGATGTCACCCCGGCGGGAGGAAGGACTAAGCAGCAGGCGCTCCGCCAAAACGTGCGGGCCCGATTGAGGCCATGTCCCGGGAATTTATGCGGTTGAACATTGTTTCACGACGGCAAAGCGAGCGGAAGCTGTTAGGGCGACGGCACTCAACCGTGCGCTGCTGGAGGGATGCCCTGGCCTCAAAGCCGGCGAGCGCCCATGCCCGCGATTGCGTGTGCCGGCCCTTGGGCTCTCATTTTCCGACCAAGCGCTGAACCTGTAAGCTGGGGCTGGTAAGGGCCTCCCAGGGATCTATCCAACATCGGAGAATGTGAGAATCTCCGCCTGTCCGCGTGCGCTCCAACCTTGCTCGCAATGCATCGTAAAGAGACATAAGGCCGGCATAGATCTCCAAATCTTGTTCAAGTATTTAATTTATTCAAGTGAGAAAATTTAAACGGCAAGCTTAAATTCGACAAAATACAAGGCGTTCTCTTGGCTGGGGCAGGGCCATTAATCGGGAGTACCTGCATGTTTAGTCGAGTTAGTAACTGCGTCGATTTTCGCTTTAACAATCTCCGTTTCTTCGGAGGCGCGCCCTTTACGTCCTCCTCCACCCGAATGCAACGTCACTATGCCCTGCGATTTTTCAACGTCGTTGGTGCACATGCAGAGATCTAGCAGATCAGCACGGGGTCTAAAACCAGATGCTGTTCGGAGCTTAAGGATGTCCGCAGTCAGCTCAGACATGGCTGGGACTGAGATCGTCGGCGGTCGTCCAGCCGGTTGCCCTCGATCGTTCTGTGGATGTGGTGCGGCAATACGAGTGTTTGGTCGCATAGTGCCGGAACTTAACCTGGCGGCTAATTGGCTGCGTTTTCCGCGCGCCTCGCCCGCCCCGGGAATGGCTGCAGCGCGACGCGGACACGTCTTTGTCCTGGAGCGGCATATCGCCGGTGACATCTGGTTGGCGTATGACGCAAACTCGGGAGGGCACGCAACGAGGATCCACGCGCACTCCCTGAGGGGGTACACCATCGTGAACCCTCGTTCAGCCTAGCAGCATTGTGCAGCGCGTCCCATCAGGACTCCACATCCAGGCGGCACGCCTCCTGTCGAGAACCGCAGCGGAGATTCGCTGCGGCTTCTCTCGCTCGGACAATTTGCAGGCGACCAGTCGTTTAATGTTTTGCAGGAGCCGTTATCGGCGATCGGGCCGATGAACGAGATCCGCATCCCCGCTTAGCGCGGTCGCCTGCGAAGTTCGAAGCTAGGCGCGATTCTACCCGGTGAGGGCGAAACGACCATGATAGCGATCAGCTGAGAGGAGGTAGGACCCGATCTCTCAACTGCACATAGCCGCTGCGGATCTGGCCGAAGCGGCATAGCAACAGTCTCCGTTGAGAAGCGCATCATTTCGCTTCTATCAGGCGCGGCCAAGTTCCTTTCCACGGGTCGGAAGGTGGAGCGCAACAGAACTCAGCAAGCGCGGTGCCAAATAAGGCTATCCATCCGGTCCGCATTCCACCGTTAATTCGGCCAGACGTATACGCCGACGATATTCGACATCAGCACGACGGCGCCCTTCCGAACATCTTGACAAGCTGAGTGACCGGCTCTTCCACCCAAGCCTCGCGAGCAAACCAATTGTGATTGGCGCGGCAAATTGGACAATGAGTATTGCCGAAAAACACGACGCTTCGCAGAAATGTCTCACGATCGGACATGATACCGGTGGGAATAACGTGACCGGTTTGGGGGCACTTGACCATAATCATACCCATGTAGGCCTTTCCTAGATATTGCTCGCTGCTGATCGGAAACCGGCTGGCTTGAGTGGGAGTGCTGTTTACTTAGCGGCATCGGGCACTGGGCGTTTGCTTGGCGCCATGAGAGATGCCGGTGACGGCGCTTCTCGACAGCTTCACTCCCCGTTCTTCACTTCGTCATATGTTCGCTTCGAAAAAATCAATTTGCAAATTAAATTGCATCTGCCCGAATGAATCGAGCGTATGCGTTCTGGAAATCGGAATAAGGCTCGATGGATATCTGCCGTTGATGAGCCGGCTAATCGTCGGCGGGTCTCTGAGCGCCTTCTACGAGCGCGCCCCTTGGTATCAAGGGGGATGGTGCAGGTTCAATCATGCGGCGCATTTTTATTATATTTGACGCCGCGAATATTGATTGTCAATTCTGCCGCATGACGTAAGCTAACTTTGTAAGTTGTGCTGTGCTGGGAGGGAACCATGTGGGAATCAAATCATAACAAGCGCAACATCGGCTCCGCTACGCTGCAGTTCGCCAAAATGCGCGACCAATTAACAATCATCAGTGAGAGAGAACGAATTTTAAAAGAGCGCAGTGCTGATCGTGAAGCCTACCGGTATCTGCTGGACGCTCACCGCTTAGCTGTGCTGCACAGCGATTGTACAGAAGATGTGGTGAACAATTCTCGAACCAGGACAGGCGAGGGCAATCAGTTGGCTGCTTGACCCGCCGGTGTCTGGCCATTTTTGAAGTGATGTGTGCCCACGCTAGATGCTGGGCTTGGATCTGAGGCGGCTGTTCGTTCCATCGAAGGCTGTGGAATAGTGCATCGCAGATTTCGTCGCGGCTGGCTCGGCACGGTGAAGAGATTGAATACTGTTCATGTTGGCTGGAGCCGTGCTCGAAAAATCATCAGAAAAAGTTGTCTTGAGGCCAGCTGTGGATGCAGTCTTCGCACTGCTGGATGGCCGACCGGTGCTATTTAGTGAGACAAGGCAGAACATCTATCAGCTGGACCAGCTGGGTGCATTTATCTGGTGCAAGTTGGCAGAAGGCGCTTCTTTGGCAACCGTTTATCGGGAGCTCGGAGAGCTGGACATTGTTGAGCACGCTGCGCGCCGGTTCACGTGGCAGGCTATAGACGCTTGGACAGATCAAGGGCTGCTCGACGTCGATTGGCAAATCTCGACCAGTTGTGCCTTCTCAGCTATTTTAGGGCGGCATCGTATCAGTGTCCGGGCTGACAATCGGGAGCTCTTGCAGCGGTTGGTTTCACTATTTTGCATCCTGGACAACGAGGATGGCGAAAACGATATCGCAATCGAGGCGATGCTGCTGGACGATCGAGTGTTCTTCCGAGGAATTGACGGGGGCGTCCACAGATGTGAAATCGAAGCACTTGCACCTACAGTCAAAGCGTACTTGACCGAGCGGCTTATTCGAAGCGATCGATGGGGCTTCGCCCTCCATGCCGCGTCTCTTGCGAATTGCGGGACTGGCTTGCTGTTGTGCGGCCAGCCGGGAGCCGGCAAGTCGACGCTTACACTGCAATTGGTGGACGCAGGATTTCAGTATGCCGGTGACGATGTTGCGCTGATTGGTGATGATGGCGCGGTCTGTGGATTTCCATTTGCTCTCACTCTCAAGGAAGGGTCATGGGAGTTGTTGTCGCTGTTGCATAGCAGTTGGGACGGCGTTACGCATTGCAGGGCCGACGGCGCTCAGGTGCGATACTTGCCAATTCGGAACACGCACATTGGAAGCCTTTCTGCGAGTTGGATCATTTTTTTGAACCGGGTTGCGAGCGGCACGGCCGAGCTGGTATCGCTGGATCAACTGGATTCGATGAAGCGGCTCATTGACGGCGCATTTGCCGCCGACGGAAGGCTGTCGCAGGCCGGGTTTTTTGCTTTGAAGCGGATTGTCGCCGGCGCGCGATCGTTTCAGCTTACCTATTCCCAGTCGGGAGAGGCCCGGGCGCTGCTGATGGACTTGTGCAATGGCAAAGCATAGTGCGGCACTGACGAGCCTCTGTAATTGCCTTCGAGGTTTGCCGCCTGCCGATGTGGAGTGGACGTCCGTAATCGGCCTCGCAAACCAGACGTTGACGACGCCCGCGCTTATTGACTTCGTCGATCAATTTGCATCGGTGTTGCCGGACGACGTCTGCGCGTATATCCGACAGATCTATCACCGAAACGTACTGCGCAACGACCGGTTGGCGGGTCAATTGGAAGAAGCCGTCGTTGCGATGAATAACCGGGGAGTTACGCCAGTGCTGCTCAAGGGGGCGGCGACGCTAGCCACCGCGGCTGACGAGCGGCGCGGAGTTCGGCTGATGTCCGACCTCGATCTCATGGTTATACCGGACGAAGTTGAAAGAGCGGTCGCTGCACTTCGAGCAATTGGCTATCAAATTCATGATCAGGCTCGTCCCGAAAGCCGGAGATGGTTTGTAGAGCTGATTCGGTCGACAGATGCCGGCGCTATCGATCTTCAGCGGGCCGTCCCAGGCCCCGCGTACGCCTATCGTAGCGCCGGACATGCTCTGAACCATTGCGTTTCTGCGCCGCTAGGGCGGGGGAGCGTGCGAATTCCGACGCCCACGTACCGAGCGCTCATGTTGATCATCCATGATCAATTTCAAGACTATGGTTATTGGCTTGGCGACATGGATCTGCGGCATTTGGTTGAATTGCGTGATCTGAACAGCTCCACTGGGGGGCTCGACTGGAATGAGCTTGCCTCTCATGTCTCCGGCGAGTTGACGAGGAATGCGGTCGAAACTCAGCTGGTCGCTCTCGCTGCGCTGCTTGGAGTCGAGATTCCGCACGCGCTGCGCTCCCGACTAATTCCGCGCCTACAGCTTATTCGTCAATTGATGCAAGCGCGCTTTCCGGCCTCACGTCTGCCCCTCCTGGCAATGACGGTCCTGGACCTCAGGAACTACCGGCGGGAGGCGACCGTTGATCACGCGCAAACCAGCGCGCGCCGTGGATTGTGGTCGATGCCGAGAGCGGACACCTTACAGTTTCTGTGGAAGGCGGCTACCGTGGCTCGTGCGGGAAAAGTCTAGGGTCGACAGCGACGTCTGACAGATCAGCGGTAAAATTGTGCGATCGCAAGCCGGGTCAGGAGTGCTCTCGATCATGAGCGTTACGATCTGACGATTCGCCGGTCTCGCGGACTCTGAACTCCTCCAGCGTGTGGCCTGATTGGAGGGCGGCTACCAGCCAGCGAGGCTGTTTGCCACGTCCTGACCAAGTCTCTGTCGGCTGCAGCGGGTTGTAGTATTTGGGCACGACCTTGGGATATTTGCGGCGCGGGGGTTGGCTCGTCTCCGCCGCCCCGCTTCCAGCTTGGCCCAATTGCTCGGGTTGGTTGAGTTGCGCAAGACGTTTTTCCAGTTCCCGCTTCTCGGCGGTTATCTTTTCAGCAAGAATCTTGGTCAGCTCCTCGTGGAGAAGCCAAAGTTCCTCAAAATCCATAGCTTCGAGATCCTGCTTGCGCATAGCATTCTCGTCACCGTTCGACTGACTGGTTGTCCATCTATCATCTTCTACATTCGAGTATCGTGACCCGAGCCGCGAATGAACGATTGACGAAGTCAGCACCGGAATTGACCTGACAATAAAATTATTATATATGATTTAATAATTATTGCGACGATTATTTATTAATGCTTTCGACAAGCAAAGAAATTGCGGATGGAGGAGTAGTCTTGATCGAACTTCCTCTTGAACGTCTTCAAGATTCAGTCAGCCGATTTATTGTTCCCTCAGCTTCATTTTCGGACATCCAGGCTCTGATGGCCCAAATCGAGCTCAGGCAGCGTGCACTGCGGGATATCGAAGTTATTCGCTGCCGTCTGCGGGTATGGGACGACCGTACGGTAATAAGGATGCCCAGACGAAGGAAGGGCGCCTCCGCGCGTCAAGCGTCCTTCTTGAGGCTGCGGCGCGGAAAGTTGTTCACGCGGCCGGCTTGATCTCATCCCCAGGTCCCGGTTTGACGTTTGATGTGTTCCGCGGCCCTGCGCTGGGCGCGTGAAATTACTTCTCCGCGGTTAAATTCTGCGGATCACTCATCTTCCAGACTTGATTAATAACCGAGACGCAGCTATCTGGAACGAAGGTTCCAGTCGGTTCCGCGTATTTTGCGGGGATAATTTGGCTCTTTGTCTTGATTAATGTCAATCGGGCCAATATTAGATGATCGCAACTAAAAGGTGAGCCCATGTCGGCTAAGAAACTCGAACTAGAATCCATGTCTCTTGACGATCTCTGGTCGCTTCATGAGGAAATTAGCGGGATGTTGTCTGAGCGGATCAAAGCGGAGAAGCACGAACTGGAGAAGCGCTTAGCAGTTCTCGGGGGCGGGATGGCCGTTTTAGCGGACTCCCGCGGCGCAGGCGCGTCTCCGACCGGCAAGCAGAGGCGTAAATATCCGCGAGTTCTGCCGAAGTTTCGGAATCCACAGACGTCCGAGACCTGGTCAGGGCGCGGCAAGCGGCCGCGGTGGTTGGTTGCAGCAGTGAAGTCTGGTCGAAGGGTCGAGGACTTTCGCATAGGCGAAGCGGGTCCTAAGCTTCGTCAGCGGGGCTGACCGGATCGGCAATGATCGGCGGCAAGCTAGCCGGCGCAGCCACATAAATCTGTGCGCCTAGTAGGCATTGCGGCCACGCAGCACCTCCACGGGGGTTCGCAGCAAGATTGCGAGATCCAACCGAGGGCTCCAGTTGTCGATGTACCAGAGATCATATTGCACACGTGTTTCGACCATGACCGCTGTGGGAGTCGGGCCGCGGCAGCCGTGGACTTGAGCCCACCCGGTCAATCCCGGCCTGACCCTGCGGCGAAGGGCATAGTTACGCACCAGCTTGTCAAATTCTCCGTCGTGAGCCAAGGCATGAGGACGGGGGCCCACCAGTGACATGCTGCCGTCGAGTACATTCAGCAGCTGTGGCAGTTCGTCGAAGCTTGTCCGGCGCAGCCATTTGCCGACGCGGGTAACGCGTCGATCGGCGCGGTTGGCCTGAAGGATCACAGGCCCGTCCTCGAGCACATGCATCGTCCGAAATTTGCGGATCAAGAAGGTCCGGCCGTTAAAGCCGCAGCGCTTTTGCCGAAAGAATATGGGGCCGGGCGAATCCAGCTTGATCGCAAGTGCGGCCAGCACAAGCAGCGGGGCAAATATCGTCAAGGCGAGCCCCGCGCCGAAAAGATCAATCATTCGCTTGGTCGCACAGTCCAGCGGCGTAAGAGGACCACGCTGGAGTTCAACACAAACGGCACTTCCAAGACTTCGCTTAGGATGTCGAAGCAGTTCGGATGTCGTACCGACCGGCACGAACACGACCGGTAGCGGCAAGACCCGCAAGTCGGCAACGAAGGCCCGAAGTTCGGGCCATCGTTCCGGGTTCGCTTCCACCACCACCTGGTCGAGCTCGGAACTGCGAATGTGCTCAATCACGCGAGCAGTGAGCCGCCTTCGACAGGCAGGACCGAAGCCGACTGGGGGCAAGCTGAACCGGCCTCGGACACAATAACCATGCATCGCCAGCGTTTCAGACAGTCCGGCGTTTTTCGATGGCGGCTGGTCGCTGACCAGAGCAATGTTTGTGGTGACGAATTTTCTGCCGCTCAGGCCCCTTCCAAGAAGCGCTCTCGCTCCCCACCGCTCGGCCATAAGCAAGCCTAGGCCCAGGATAGCGAAAAGTGGGCCTGCTTGCTGAGAAAAGCCCGGACCAATTGCAAGGCCGTACCCGGCCCATATCAAGAGCAACGATGACGCCCATGCCATCCAGACGGCGCGCATCTGACTTCGGAGGACGAGAAGCTCAGCTGGCCGATAAAGGCCGTGGGTCTTCAAGAGGCAAACGAGACATGCTGCGGTGACTAGCGCCAAGCCAAGTGCGTCGCTTAAGTCGCCTGCAGCCCACCCATTCCGAGCTTGGCACAGCCACGTCGAAACGACGCTCGCAAAAACAATGGTCGCAATATCGGCACAGAGCGCCACGTATTCGATCGAATCGTAACGAAGAGGCCATTTGTGCTGGCGGGATACTCTCGGCCCGGGACTGACACGATCCGTAACCTCCCGATCGGGGAAATGTCGGTTCACGAAATTCATTGCCGGGACACTCGCGAGTTAATATTTAATATATTATTAGTTAATCTGATTTATCAAGGGAAAAATCCCGTTTCAGCCATTTAAATATGTCGCACTGCTCAGAAGATCCTATCGAGATCCCTGTCGGGAATTCCGCGCGCGCATGTTGTCGAGGTAGGTCGGATCGAGCTCCGAAATTAGGTTCTCGAGATAGATCTTCCCCTCGGCCGAGGCTGACCGGTACGCGGCCACAAGAGCTGGTCTGATAGCAGGTCGGCGCGTAACGACGAGGCTGACGTCCCGCTTGATCAAATCCCGAAATTCAAGGTCCCGTACCACAGCATCTGTAGCGAGCGCGACGGATAGTCTTAGCGGAAGCAGATCCAGATCGTTCGGCGCAGTGTAGTACGACATCTTGAGCATGGCTGCCGTCTGGATCGAATTCTGTTTCGACGCCGCCGCGAGCATGAGCCAAAAGTCGCCGCGGAGGGGCGACGAGTGCAGAGCGCGGGCAAACGCATTCGACGCTGCCGGAAGTTCCGTTTTTTGCTCGTCCGCGGCGAGAGCCGGATCTCCACGGGATGGTGATTCCCCTCGGATCCAAAACTCTTCACGCGCCGCCGCAACCGAAATTGGTTTCGAGATCTCGTTTGGCCATGCTGCTGGGGCCGAAACAGCTGCCGACAAAGAAGGCTGCCCTCCGAGATACCACTCAGGGAGGACCATCCATATCGTCTGTATGATCAGCGCTATTCCAAGCACCGCCAGGGCAACGCGCGGCCAAAGGGTGACAAACACTGGCGCGAGCCTTGGACGAGACGCCGGAACTGGACCGGCCATCCAGTCCGAAGCCTCTTTCGATTCCAAGGATATGGCCTCACGGCCCGCACCGGGGACGCTTTGACCGAACGCCAGCCCAAAAAGCGCGGCGACCAAAAGCGATGCGCCCAAATCCAGAATTCCATGGTCGGCAAAGGCCAGTATCGTCAGTGCAATCGAAGCGCCGGCGCCCAAGGCTGGGTATACGTAGTCGTAAGCTCGTGACAGAGAACGCCTGATCAGAATACAACCGCCGAGCATCGCTATAACTACAAGGCCGCAAAGGAACGCCCGGCCCATGTCTATAACCATTGCGGCGGCAGCCGTTGGCCTTTCTCGCGGGGCGCCGATTCCAATGTCCCGATAAAGCGGCAAAAGGACCGTCGAAGCGCCGGCACCGGATCCCGCCGGCCTGACGTCCTGTAGCATCCGTTCTGTCGCGATCTGATTGCTCGTTGACAAGGCGATCGTCACATCGGTGTTCGTCCTGAACGGAATAACCGTTATGCTGGCAATAAAGAATATTGCGGCGGTTGCGAAAACGCCAGCCGTACCCCACAAGCCCAAGCACCACCTGCGAATAGCGAACACTGAAAGCAAGATTCCTGATCCGAGAAGGGCGGCGACGACGGCGCTGGAGTTGGTCCGAATGAGCAGCGCGGCCAAGCAGACAATCAGTGCGATGGTCGCGGCGGACATAGAAAGGAGCGGAGCTGGCGCAATTGTTCCTGGCCGACTGTGCCGCGCTATTTGATCGGACGCGCGTATTGCCGTCGCGCAGGAGAGCAAGACGCCGAGCACTGCGACGGTTGAGCCATTGGGCCCGGTAATACCAGTTGTTTCCTTGCCGAAACACATGGCCGTGGCAATCGTGGCTACCGACAGCAGAATATGCAGGACTTGCGCTGCGCGATATCGGTCAAGCGTGATGACCGCAGTGACGAGGGCCGCGGCGAGCACAGCGCAATACTGCGCGAGCGAGCGCATAGTCGCCCCCACATCGACTGTGATTATTTCGGCGAGGGGCTCGTTTAAGGCCGCCGAAGCAGTTGCCCAGATGGGATTGCCGAGCGCGTCCATGGGCATCGGCACCGCCTGTAACGCCATCCAGAGGGCCGGAGCCGCGAGCACAACGACGAGACTCGGCCGGAGCAGCTTGACGAGCCCGAGGGAGACGGATGACGGAAAGATCGCTACAACTAGCGCGGCTGTTGCAAGTATGAACGATGCCAATCCCAAGCTATGCAGACTTTCCGGCATTGCGAGCGCCGCGGTAATCGCCACCAACTCGGCTAACATGACAAGTCGGATAATCATGTAAACACCATCTTGTGGTGCGGCCACTCCGCTGATCCGCGGACCGGAGAACGGGGAGGCCGCTACGAGACAGCCTCAAGAGCCAGAAAGGCCGTAACGGATGTAGTGGCTGTCGTGATAGTAGTAGCTCCGATGACCGTCATATCGAGCCATTGCCTTGGTATCCGTCTTGCTGAGAACTGCCCCTATCAGCGATTCGTGAATATTGGGTGCGGTGTGCAGAGCGTGCTGCACGACATCGATTTTGGTCCGGCCCCATTCAACGACGAGAATGTAGCAGTCAATTAGAGATGAAGTAGCTCGGACATCAACCAACGGGGTCAGGGGAGGAAGATCGACGATGACGTAGTCATAGTCAGCTCGCAAACGGTCGAACAGCTTGCTTATCGCGTCGGCGCACAGAATTTCGCTGGTGTGAAGCAGGGGTCCCCGCCGCACGGCGGGTAGAAATGCAAGGTTGGTCGTGGGATCTCGCCAAATTGTGTCCACCAGGGATCGGCTGCCGTTCGCAACTTCGATGATTCCGTTGGCAGCCTTGGGCGCAAAGATCGCAGAAAGTGAGGGATTCCTGAGGTCGCAATCGACGATGATAGCTTTCTTGCCAGTGTGCCCGATCAATTGCGCGAGCGAGGCTGCAATCGTAGTCTTCCCCTCATTCGGTAGGGCGGAGGTAATGCCGATGACCTGAGAGGAGATTTTCGCCGGATTGTGGTCGATGGCCAGCTTGATAGAACGAATTGCCTCGGTATATCGAGATAGCGGCATCCCGACCACGGTCCGATGAATTGCCGTTGGAGACGGAACTATCCGTTGTTGAACATCATCATCGTTTGGCTGGGAGCGAACTGGTAGCTTCGCGGATTTGCGGGCCGGCAACAGTGGGACCAAGGATAGGCAAGGCAATTCCAACACAGTTTCCACTTGTGAAGAGGTACGAAAGACGCGGTCCATGATGTCTCTGAGCAGCGCCAAGCCGATGCCTAGCGCGAGGCCGCCGACGATGCCGAGCGCCAGCACCAACGTTGTCTTTGGCTTGCTCTTGCTCGGCGGCGGCGAAGCGGGAAAAAGTACGCGCGTTTCCGAGATGGGGAATGTCTCCTGCTGTGCGGAGCCCATGTAACGCTGGAGGAAAGTCTCGTACAAGCTACGCAAGCCCTTTGCCCGGCTTTCCAAATCCTTGTTGGTCAGCTCGGCAGAATTGACTGAACGGGACTGCGAGACGGCTTTGGACAGTTGCTTTTCGATTTCTTGCTGGCGCTGTTTGGCGAATTCGAATTCGCTTCGGCTGACTTCGGCAAGTCTCCTGACTTCGTCGAGAATGGAGACGCGAAACTCCCGCGCGCGGTTCCGAACATTGACGACTGCTAAGTGGTCGCGACCCACCCTGGCCGTCAACTCGGCCTCACGTCTCAGGAGTTCCAGATACTGCTGGCGCAGCCCCGTAATGATCTGGCTGTTTGTCGCATCGGCGCCGATAGCATCCAGATTGCCCATCGAGGACGGCTTTGTCAGATCGGAGGCAAGAAGAGCTTCATAGCGAGCCAACTTGGCCGTGGCCTCAGAGGTCTGGGCGCGTGCGGCAGCCAATCGATTGTTGATTTCTGTGATCTGCTGCTCGTCGATGGTCTTTCCGTCCGAAGAGACGATATTGTTCTGGGCCTTGTAGACGTCGACGGCACGTTGTGCAGCGAGGGCTTGGTCACCCAGATCGCGCAGCCTGTCCTGCAGCCAGCTTGTTGCCCTGCGATTAGCATCGAATTTTGCATTGAGCTGGTCCGCAACATAGGTATTGGCTACCGCGTTGACGATCTCCGCGGCTCGGGCTGCGTTGCTCGAATTGAAATTGATCTCAATGACGTTGCTGTACCCGACACGCCCCGCGGAAAGCCGATTGAGAAATGCGTCTACGATAGTGTCCGATGGTTCGCCATGGGAATCGGATGGCGCATTCTTCTTCGATCCAATCGACGCCCATGACCGAATTCGCTGCCAGAGCGACTGTAGAGATAGCCCTGACGCACTAAAGTCCGGATCGTCCGACAGTTTCAACTGGTCGATGACGGCGACCGCAGTGGCCTTTGATCTCAGGAGCTGAAGCTGGGTCTCGATTTGACTGAGATCGAAAGCCGGCTCGGCAAGGAGTGACTGCTGCTGGACAAATTGGGCCCTTGGATTGGCCAACAGGATCTGAACCTGCGCGGTATAGGTTGGAGACGCCAACCGGAGATAGAGCAGGCTGGCTGCAGTTACGAGCCCGGCAGTGACAAGAATCATGAGATATTGGCGTCGTAGAAGGCCGATGCCGAGATTAATGACGTCGCTGATTCCTCCGCTGTCCGCCTGAACGGGTTGGGGCAGCCCGGTCACGGGCAGCCGTACGCTATCCGTGTGTCGAAGATTGTTCTGGAGCATCACGTACCTGTCCGACGGTGGGTCACGTTGGGCCGCTCGCCCGCAGACCAATGTTTGGGCGCGCGGGCGATGGGGATTATATGCATATAAAAATCTACTTGCCAAATTAAATAAATAATATATTAATGGAAATGAAACTGCAAATGACGATGGGTCTGTCAGTTTCGACCAAGCGTTAGAAAAATATAGGATTCTCTATGGGTTTACGGTCTGGTCCGTATTTGCAACGAGAATAATGTTAGCGTTTCGGGACGGATCGGCAGGGCGCATAATTAAATCTCCGTCGGATATCTATGGTCCGTCGCAACGAACCCCGACGGGGAAATTGAGGACCGGCGGGAGGGTGCCTAATGCTGGAACTGCGATCCTTGGCGATCCCTGATGTCAAAGTCATTCGAACAGGTCGGTTTTCCGATGCGCGCGGCTACTTCTGTGAGACCTTTCAGCGATCGACTTTTGCTGAGAAGGGAATCCTTGATGACTTCGTTCAGGATAATCAGTCCAGCTCGGATCGGATCGGCACGGTGCGCGGCTTGCATTTCCAGCGACCGCCCTTCACCCAGGCGAAGCTCATACGGGTGTTGAACGGGGCTATTCTCGATATTGCTGTTGATCTCCGGCGTTCATCGCCAAGCTTTGGTAAGCACATCGCCATCCAGTTGGATAGTGAAAGCGGTGAGCAGGTGTTTATTCCGAAGGGGTTCGCGCATGGTTTCTGTACGCTGCAGCCCAAGACCGTCGTCTTGTACAAGGTCGACCAGATCTACGCCCCAAGCCATGACGGCGGCATCTATTGGGCTGATCCAGCATTGGGTATCGAGTGGCCCGTGACAACCTCAGAGGCTCAGGTCTCGCCAAGAGACCAGATCCTTCCTGCGCTCGACCAGCTTGCTTGCGTTTTCGAATAGTGGAGATGAGTGGAAGTGGAAATGAGCGGAATGCGTATCTTGGTGACCGGCGGAGCGGGATTTATCGGTTCTGCGGTGTGTCGCCGTTTGGTGCAGCAGACCGGCGCCGCAGTGATCAACATCGACAAGTTGACATACGCAGCCAATCTGGCTTCGCTAGCGAGCATCGAGGAACTGGAGTCTTATGCGTTCCTGCAGTCCGATATCTGCGATCGCGAAGTTATGGATCTCGCGTTCGCCGACTACGAGCCGGATGCGATCATACATCTGGCCGCCGAAAGCCACGTCGATCGTTCGATCAATGGACCCGGCGCCTTCGTCAACACCAATATAGTTGGTACCTACACGCTGTTGGAGGCGGCCAGGACCTACTACGAACGTCTGCCGCTTCCGCGGCGGAAACAGTTCCGCTTCATCCACGTATCGACAGACGAAGTCTACGGGTCATTGGGGCCGGAGGACTTGTTTCGCGAGGATACGCCCTACAGGCCGAGTTCGCCGTATTCGGCCAGCAAGGCGGCCTCGGACCACCTCGCGCTCGCGTGGTTTCGAACCTACGGTCTGCCGGTCATCGTATCGAATTGCTCGAACAACTACGGGCCGTATCAGTTCCCGGAAAAGCTCATCCCGCTGACGATCCTCAATGCGATCGACCGGAAGCCTCTGCCGGTCTATGGCGACGGCAGAAATATTCGCGACTGGCTTCACGTCGATGATCATGCCGCCGGTTTGATAAGACTGCTGTGCGAAGGAAGGCCGGGCGAAAAGTACAATTTCGGCGGAGATGCCCAGCGATCCAACTTGGAGGTCGTCACCCAAGTTTGTGACGTTGTGGATCGATTATCTCCGGGCGCGGAAGCAAGGCGTTCTTTCATTACGTTCGTGCCGGATCGTCCGGGACATGATGCGCGCTATGCAATCGACGCGTCGAAGGCACATCGCGAACTTGGCTGGGAGCCGACGAGAACATTCGAACAGGGTTTGGCCGAAACCGTCGGATGGTATCTCAAAAATCGTGGATGGTGGGAGCGTGCTCGCTGCGGTGTCTATGACGGCTCGCGTCTTGGTCTCCTGGCCGCCCAACACTGAGGTGAAGATGACAGATCGACCCATCCTCATTTCCGGACGGAATGGTCAGTTGGCAACGTGTCTTCGTGATCTTGCTGCGATGCGCGGTCTGCCTGCGGTGGCTCTCGGGCGCCCAGAACTCGATCTAGAGAACCGCGAAGGGATCGACAAGCTCATCGCGTCGATCGCGCCGTCTGCTATCATCAATGCGGCCGCTTATACGGCGGTAGATCGGGCCGAATCTGAAGCAGCGAAAGCGTTCAGCGTCAACCGCGATGGCGCGGCGGCATTGGCAGATGTTGCATGGCAGCTGAATATTCCACTCATCCATCTCTCGACCGACTATGTGTTCGACGGGGCGAAACCCGATGCGTACGACGAAAGCGACATTCCCGCGCCGTTGAACGTCTACGGCGCGTCCAAGCTTGCCGGTGAAGCTGCTGTATTGGCAGCGCACCCGCTCGCAACCGTGATCAGATGCTCGTGGCTTTACAGCCCCTATGGCAGCAATTTCGTGCGAACGATGCTGCGGCTATGTGAGACGCAGCAGATTGTAAGGGTTGTTCGCGATCAGCATGGAAATCCGACCTACGCGTTCGACCTCGCGGACGCCGTCCTTCGGATCGCAGAACGGTCAGTGACGGACGATCGCAGGGCCACGGCCGGCATCTTTCATCTTGCCGGTCAAGACGAGACGAGCTGGCATGACTTTGCGCAGGCAATCTTCGACGAGCTTTCACGTCGTGGAGCGCGGATTCCGGCGCTCGAGGCGATCACGACTGAAGAGTTTCCGACCGCTGCACGTCGACCTCGGAACTCGTGCCTAGATACATCCAAGGCCGAACGCGTGTTCGGAATTCGACTGGCGCCCTGGCGCGATTCACTCGAAGCCTGTCTTAACCAACTGGTCGGAGAAGGAGAAGCCGATGCTGAGGGGAATCGTGCTGGCTGGCGGCAGCGGAACGCGCCTCTATCCGATCACGCGCGTGGTCAGCAAGCAGTTGCTCCCGATCTATGACAAGCCGATGATCTATTATCCCCTGTCGACGCTGATGTTGGCGGGGATCCGCGAGATCTTGGTCATCACCACGCCGGCAGATCGGTGCCACTTTGAACGATTGCTCGGGGATGGAAGCCAATGGGGCATTCGCCTCAGTTATGCGGAGCAACCCCGTCCGGGAGGACTCGCGGAGGCGTTCACAGTCGGTGCCGATTTCATCGGGACCGACCGCGTGGCAATGGTGCTCGGAGACAATATCTTTTTCGGCGGCGGCTTGCGTGAACTGCTCGCCAGGGCTGCCGCCCGCGAGGAGGGGGCGACGGTCTTCGCGTATCACGTGCGCGATCCCGAACGATACGGCGTCGTTACGTTTGACGAGGCGGATCGTCCGATACGAATCGAGGAGAAGCCGAGCAAGCCGACCTCGAACTGGGCAATCACCGGTCTCTATTTCTTTGACAACCGCGTGGTGCGGTATGCCCGTCGCGTCGAACCGTCGGCCCGCGGAGAGCTCGAGATCACCGACCTGCAAATGCGCTATCTCTCCGAGGACGCTCTCCATGTCGAGCGCATGGGGCGGGGATACGCGTGGTTGGACACCGGCACGGTCGAGTCGCTTATCGATGCGGGGACGTTCGTGCAAACCCTTGAGAAGCGGCAGGGCATGAAGGTGGCTTGTCTCGAGGAGATCGCCTTTCGGCAAGGCTTCATCGATCGAAACCAGCTGCTCGCGCTGATTCAGCCGCTGGAGAAGAGCGGATATGGCATATATCTCAGCGAAATCCTGCGCCTTCCGGCTGCCGATTCCGTTGTTGGGGGGCGCCTGATTTGAATATTGAATCACTATATAATTAATTGACGTTCGCTATCCATTTAAATTAAATGTATTGATTGGAATTTCGAGAGGCTGGCCATGCTGAATCAAAGGTCGAGCGTCTTCTATCGAGGAGCAAGGCCTCTCCTTTTGGAAGAAGGTGACTTCAACCCGACAATCCCAGTCCTGGAACGGCCGCCCTTCTGGGCCGCGACCTGGAGCAGCAATCTGCCGGCGTGGCAGCCGCTCTGGCTTCCGCCCCGCGCAGACCTGCCAGTTGGGAACTCGAACGTCGGGGCCGAGGTAAGTGTGGGCGCAGGTCAGGGTGCAAGTTCCTGGCAGCTGACCGCCATCGGCGGTGTGCGCGGTCACGCTGCCGCAGCATTGCAGGCGACATTGCCTGCTCAGCTATCCGGCGCGACTCGTTGGATCAATTCGAGCGGCGGTTATTGGAATGTTGCTGCGAACTGGAGTGCGGGCGTTCCGGATATCGCCTCGAGCGCGTTCATCGATGCGCCGGGATCCTATGTTGTTGCGACCGCAGGCAACGTCGACATAGGCAGGCTGGTTGTCGATGCAGATGCGGCGGTTTCGCTCGGGGCCGGAAGCTCACTCGTCGTAGAGGGCGATGCAACAAACAACGGGAACATCAAGCTGGGATCTTTCAGCGGTGATCGCGCAGCTGCGGCAGATTTTAAGGGAGAGGTCCGCGGATCGGGGGACTTCACGATTTCCGACAAGGCGACTCTCGAGATCGGAGGGGCGGTCTCTGGGCAAGTCTTGAGTGGATCATTTTCCGGAATAACCGTGTCGTTCGAGACGAAAGCCGGCACCCTTATGCTCGATCACTCCGCTCAATTCCACGGCCTGATCGGAAGTTCATCGCCGGATCGGCCGCTTTCGGCCGGCAATCTCATCGATCTCAGGGATTTTTCCTTCACGTCAACGATGTCGGTATCGGTTCATTACGACAGCATCTCAAACATCAGCACAGTCGATTTCGGCAACGGCGCCGGCAACGTCACGTTGCTCTTCTCCGGGAATGACCGGAACTGGACCTTTGCAAGCGACGGGCAGGGCGGCACCATTGTTGCGGACCCAGCTGCAACGAACCCCATCGTGCTGGAGAATCAGAAACAAGGCACGCCGCAAAGCATCTGGCAGATCGACGCTGGCGCAGACTCAACAAAAATCCAGGGCTTCACGACGGAGATAAGTACCGATATCGGCGGCACCGTTCAGTTTAAGATCAACAACCAGACCGGCGCGCCGAACTACCACATCGATATCTACCGGCTTGGTTACTACGGCGGGAACGGTGCGCGACTGATTACGAGCTTACAGCATCAGGCTGCGGCCTCGGTTATGCAACCGGCCCCGTTAAAGGACGCGTCCACCGGTCTCGTGGACGCCGGCAACTGGAGCGTGACTGACTCCTGGGCGGTTCCGACGACCGCCGTGTCAGGCGTCTACATTGCCAACGTCATTGACGGCACGCAGATTTTCCAAATTCCGTTTGTCGTTCGTAGCGATGGGTCAAATAGCGCAATCGTGTTCCAGACGTCTGACCAAACTTGGGAGGCATACAACCCTTGGGGCGGGGCCAATCTCTACACTGGCAACGGACCTGGCGTGAACGGTTCTGCCTACGCCGTAAGCTACAATCGTCCCATCACCACGCGTGATGGGGGGCTCGAGGGCACCTCCAATGACATGGTGTTCTCTGCGGAATATCCGGCGATCTACTGGCTTGAGCAAAACGGGTACGACGTCTCCTACATTTCGAGCATCGATGCGGCAACCAACGGATCGCTGCTGCTGAATCATCAGGTTTATATGGAGGTCGGTCACGACGAATACTGGACCGATAGCCAGGTCTCCAACGTCCAGGCCGCCGGTCACGCGGGCGTCAATCTGACGTTTCTGAGCGGTAACGAAGTGTATTGGCAGACGAGGCTTGCACCCAGCGTTGATCCCAGCCACACGGCAAACCGCACCTTGATCACGTACAAGGACACCCATGCCAATCAGTTGATTGACCCAACAGGGACGGCAACGGGAACATTCATGGACGCGCGTTTTGCGTCAACCGGAGGCATGTCAGGCATTCCCTCCAACGCGCTGACCGGCACTGTCTTTCAGGTGGACGGGGATTCCTACGGCACGATCAAGATTCCGTACGGAATGACCCAATTGAGGCTCTGGCGTAACGCGCCGATCGCAGGGACGGCCCAAGGACAAACTGCATCGCTGACCCCGAACCTGTTGGGCTACGAATGGGATTCGTCGCCAGACAACGGCTTCCGTCCGGCTGGACTGGTGGATGTGTCGTCGACCACTCTCCAAACCACAAAATACCTACTTGACTACGGCAATACGACGGGCAGCGGTACCGCAACCCACAACTTGGTAGAATTTCGTGATCCTGTGAGCGGTGCTCTCGTCTTTAGCGCCGGCACCGTGTTCTGGTCCTGGGGTCTTGCATCGGGCCATGATCAGTACAACTTAGCGCCGGCGACGCCGACTGATCCGAATGTCCAGCAGGCCATGGTCAATCTGTTTGCGGACATGGGCGTGCAACCAGCGACGCTGCAGGCAAGTCTGGTGATTGCCGCCCAATCGACCGATCATACGGGCCCGACCTCGACGATCGCAAATCTCTCCGCCACAAGCGTGGTAGAAGGCCAATCTATCACTGTGACCGGAACGGCAAGCGACGCCGGGGGGGTGGTCGGTGGTGTCGAAGTTTCAACCGACGGCGGCAGCATCTGGCATCCGGCCAGCAGCACCGTTGGAGCGTCGAATGTAACATGGACGTATACATTCGCGGCCGGCGCGCCGGGACAATTGAAGATCCAGAGCAGGGCTGTCGATGATAGCTTGAACCTCGAATTGCCAGGTACGGGCGTTGCTTACATAGTGACGCCGTCGTCGAACCTGACGATCTTCAGTCTCTCGGACACGCCGGCCGTTGTCAACACTCCCGACGCCGGCGCTGTGGAGCTGGGTGTCAAGTTCGTTGCCGCGGCTTCCGGCGATATTACCGGCATCCGGTTCTATAAGAGTACCCAGAACACCGGAACGCATCTCGGCGATCTCTGGACGGCGAACGGGACGCTGCTTGCAAGCGCTACATTCACCAACGAAACGGGGAGTGGCTGGCAACAGGTCAATTTCACGACCCCGGTGCATGTACAGGCCGGGACGACCTACATCGCCTCATACCATACGAACACCGGTCACTATTCCACGACCGACTTCTACTTCGACAATGCAGGGCACACCAACGGCTCATTGACAGCGACGGGCGGCGGCCTGAACGGCGTCTTCGCTTATGGGACAGGACCGCTTTTCCCCAACAGCATCTCGATGGCAAAAGGAGACAATTACTGGGTCGATGTCGTCTTCAGGGACAACAGCCAGCTGCCGCAGGCCAACAATGACAGTGGGTTCACGGTCACGGAAAACGGTACGCTGAACATCGCGGCATCGGCGCTGCTTGCCAATGACACGGATCCCGCCGGCCGATCGTTTTCGATCAGCGGCGTGAGCAATCCGGCCAATGGCACCGTAACCTACAACGTTCAGACTCAGACGGTGACGTTCACCCCGACCGCGAATTACGCGGGAGCGGCACAGTTCGCTTACACGATCACCGATTCCGGCGGAGCCGGTGGAACGGGACAGGTGTTTCTCAACGTCAACTATCCGATATCTGCCCAGAGCCTGTTTGGCACCAACGACACGCCGAGCGTGACCAATTCGGGTGATACAAGCTCCGTCGAAGTGGGCGTCAAATTCAGCGCCTCGGTCGACGGGACGATAACCGGCCTGCGCTTCTACAAGGGCTCGTTGAACACGGGTGCCCACGTCGCGCATCTCTGGACTGCGACGGGAACGCTGCTTGGCACTTCGACCTTCAGCGGCGAGACTTCCAGCGGCTGGCAGCAGGTAAGCTTTTCGAGTCCGATAGCCGTTACCGCAGGCACGACATATGTCGCTTCCTACCACACCAACGGCAACTATTCGGACACTCAGAGCTATTTCACAACGTCAATGACCAATGGCCAGCTGAGCGTCGCGGCCGCGGGAAATGGTGTCTATAGCTACGGAGCCGAAACCGTCTTCCCGACCAGCGTCTTCAACTCGACCAACTACTTCGTCGACGTGGTCTTCAACGGATCCGCCAACACCAACACACCGCCGACAGCGGTCGCCGATACGGGCGACGCCACGGAGAAAGGCGGCCTCAACAACGGCACGGGCGGCTCGCCCGCTGCGGGAAACGTACTGACCAATGACACCGATCCGGAGGCCGGCGACACCAAGACAGTGACTGCGGTCAGCTTCGGCTCGACCTCCGGCACGCTGGGCTCGGCTCTGAATGGAGCGCATGGCAGCCTGGTGCTGAATGCGACGGGAGCCTTCACCTATACCGTCAACGAAACCGATCCCGCGGTGCAGGCCCTGCGGCTTGCGACCAACACGCTGACTGATGCCTTCAATTACACGATGCGCGACGCCGCCGGTGCGACATCGTCCACGACACTCACGATCACCGTTCACGGTGCTAATGACGCGCCGGTGCTGGCGGTCCAGACCGGCAACCAAACGGCAACGGCTGGTTCCGCGTTCTCGCTGACGCTGCCTGCCGGCACCTTCACTGACGTCGATTCCGCCGATTCGCTCGCCTACACGGCAACCGCCGCCGACGGCTCGCCACTGCCTGCCTGGCTGAGTTTCAACGCCGCCACCCGGACCTTCAGCGGCACACCGGCGTCTGGCGATATAGGCACGCTCAGCGTAAAGGCAACTGCGACCGATCTCGGCAGCCTCGCCGCCAGCGAGACGTTCAATGTTGTGGTGGGCACAGCGCCGTCGACGGTCAGTTTGTTCTCGAGCTCCGATACGCCCTCGGTGCTGTCGACGTCCGACACCTCGCAAGTCAATGTTGGCGTACGTTTTACGTCCTCGGCGGCCGGAACCATTACCGCCATCAAGTACTACAAGAGTGCAAATGACACCGGCACTCACACCGGCTCGCTATGGAGTAGCACAGGGACGCTCCTGGCCACGGCAACCTTCTCCAACGAGACCAGCAGCGGTTGGCAAACCGTCACGTTCAGCAGCCCGGTATCGATCGCGGCCGGCACCACCTACGTCGCGAGCTTCCACAGCAACGGCCACTATGCCGATACGCCCAACGACTTCACCACTGCTCAGACGAACGGCCCACTCACGGCCCCCGCGAGCAACAATGGTGTCTACACCTACGGGACAGGAAATTTGCTTCCCACCAGCACGTTCGCCGCCACCAATTACTGGGTCGACGTCGTATTCAACAATTCGAGCGGCGGCACGAACCAGCCCCCCATCGCCAGCAATGACAGCGGCTTCAATGCGACCGAGAACGTGCCGCTCGGCATCTCCGGGGCGGCTCTTCTAGCCAACGATACCGATCCTAACGGGGACGCTCTAACGATCACGGGCGTCAGCGGAGCCGTCAACGGTACCGTCGGTTTCAGTTCTCAGAATAATACGGTGACGTTCACTCCAGCCAACGGATACACCGGACCGGCTTCGTTCAATTACGCTATCTCGGATGGTCAGGGCGGTACGGCAAGCGCGAGTGTGGATGTGACCGTCCATGCGCCGTCGGCGAGCACGGTGAGTCTGTTCAGCGCGAATCCAACGCCCGGCGTGGTTACAGTGAACGATCCGAATTCCGTGGAGCTCGGCATGAAGTTCCAGGCGTCCAACTCGGGCGACATCGTCGGTCTGCGCTTTTACAAGGGGCCATCCAACACGGGAACGCACGTCGCCGATCTCTGGAGCAGCACGGGCACGTTGCTAGCTACCGCCACCTTCGCGAACGAGGCAGCGAGCGGCTGGCAGCAGGTCAATTTCAGTACGCCGGTGACGATAGCCGCGGGGACGACCTATATCGCCTCCTACCACACTGCTGGGAATTACTCGGCAGATACCAATCTGTTTGCCAGTTCGCTAACCAACGGATCGTTGACCGCCCCGTCATCCACGTCCAGCGGGGGGAACGGCGTCTATGCGTACGGATCCGGAAGCCTCTTCCCAACCAACACCTTCAACGCGACCAGCTACGCGGTTGACGTCCTCTTCAGGCCGCAGCTCGCAGCATAGGGAGAATCGGAATGCATACGGAGCTATATACCGACGGGATTGACGAGGTCACAATTGGCGGGGCGATCGTGCGGGTGGACTTGGTCAGTCTCTCGCCCACGGAACGTGACGCCAACAATGCGCCAAAGAAGGTGTTTCGCCAAAGGTTGATCTTTTCGGCGGAATCCTTCGCGAACTCTGTCGAGGTGATGCAAAACGCCCTTCGGGGTCTGGTGGACGCCGGCGTCGTTCAGCGCAATCGGCCAAGGCCGCCGACTACACCGCCACAGGCAACCGCACCAGTTGAGCCTTCGTCATCGGTTTCGGATAGCTCCAGATCTCCAAATGTCTCAACCAACTTCCGTTGAAATCGCGACGTGTGAACCGGCACCGCCGCCGTCTGAGGACGAGCCGCATTGGGCTGCTCAAACCGCGCTTGAGTGCCTATCGAGGGTCGCTGCTCATCACGGTATCGATCTGCCGTCGGACCGGCTGCGGCATGCTTATGCCGTCGACGATGGCGGCATCTCGACCGATCTCTTGCTACGCATAGCACATGAGGCCGGCCTTCGGGCAAGGGCGACGCAGCTCGATTGGAAGGCGCTACGTCGGCTTGGCGAAGCCTATCCGGCTCTTGTTCAGCTCTCGAACCAGAACTGGGTCCTGGTGGTCGACGCGGGACCGGATCGCGATGCTGTAACCGTCTTTGATCCCCTGGCTGAGCGGAGGGGCGAGCCGCTGCTCGTCGATGCTGAACGGTTTTGTGCCCGATGGCTTGGAAAGGTTATCCTGTTCAAGCCCGAGAGGCGTTCAACACAGGGCCAAAGGGCCTTTGGATTGCGCTGGTTCGTACCCGAAATGCTCCGGGAATGGCGATTGTTCTCTGACGTCGCGATCGCCGCCGTCTTCCTGTATGCGCTCGGCCTCGCGCTTCCGATCTTCTTTCAACTCGTGATCGACAAGGTCCTTGTGCACGAGAGTCTCACGACGCTCTACGTACTGTCGGCCGGCGCGATCATAGCGCTCTCCTTCGATGCCATATTCAGCTTCTTGCGTCGTTACCTGCTGCTGTATGCCACGAACAAGATCGACATCCGGGTTGCGACCAAAACGTTCCGGCATCTTTTGGGGCTTCCCGTAACCTTCTTCGAGCGCATCTCGGCCGGCGTCCTGGTGAAGCACATGCAGCAGGCCGGGCGGATTCGCGAGTTTCTGACCGGTCGGCTGTTCCTGACCGCCTTGGACGCGCTTTCGCTGTTCGTCTTCCTGCCGGTCCTCGCGCTCTACAGCGTCAAGCTGACATGCGTCGTCCTGGCCTTTACCGCCATCAGCGGCAGCGTGGTTGTGATTTTGATGGGACCGTTCCGGCGGCGGCTCTACCAGCTCTACCAAGCCGAAGCTGGCCGCCAGGCTCTTCTGGTCGAGACGGTGCACGGGATGCGCACGGTGAAGTCGTTGGCCATGGAGCCCAACCAGAACAGGGCGTGGGACGATCGCTGCGCGCAATCGGTGTCGATGCGGTTTGGGGTTGAAAAGATTTCGGCGGGCGCCCAGGCGCTGACCGGTTTTCTCGAGAAGATGATGACGCTCGGCATCGTGGCCCTGGGCGCGCTGGACGTCTTCGGTGGCGAGATGACGATCGGCGCACTGGTCGCCTTCAACATGCTGGCGGGACGGGTTTCGGGGCCGCTGGTGCAAATGGTGACCATGGTCCACGAATATCAGGAGGTCGCGCTGGCAGTTAAGATGCTGGGCGAGGTTATGAATAAGGAGCTGGAACGGGACGGCCGTCGCGAGGGGCTGCGTCCCGAGTTCGCCGGCCAGATCGAGTTTGAAAACGTCACTTTCCGCTACGGCGAGGGTGCGCCGGCGCTGGACGACGTGTCTTTTTCGATCGCTCCCGGTTCGGTCTTTGGGATTGTCGGCCGGAGCGGCTCAGGCAAGACGACGCTGACGCGACTAATCGCGGGAATGTATCCGGTGCAGCAGGGATTGGTGCGGATTGACGGCCACGATTCGCGTGAGATCGATCTCACCCATCTGCGGCGGAATCTCGGGGTCGTGCTCCAGGACAATTTCCTGTTCCGCGGCACCGTGCGCGAAAATATCGCTTGCGTGAAGCGTGACGCGACGTTCGACGAAGTTGTCAGGGCGGCCCAGCTCGCCGGTGCCGACGAGTTCATTGAGCGGCTGCCGAGGGGGTTCGATACCATGCTCGAGGAGCAGGCATCGAACCTGTCGGGCGGGCAAAAGCAGCGGCTTGCGATCGCCCGCGCCTTGATCGTCAACCCGCGCATTCTGATCCTCGATGAAGCGACCAGCGCGCTGGACTCCGAGAGCGAAGCGATCATTCGGCGCAATCTGCGGCGTATCGCCGAGGGACGAACCGTCATCATTGTATCGCACCGGCTTTCAATGCTGTCGGATGCCGGCCAGATTTTGGTCATCGACCGTGGACGGATCGTCGATGTGGATCGTCACGACGGGCTGCTGTCGAAGTGTACCATCTACAGGCATCTCTGGAATCAGCAGACGAGACAGGTCGCATGACCGGCGCCGAGAAAAGCAGGGCGGAGGGGAGCTCCGGCAGATCGGGGCCTTCGACGGTTTCGCGGAGGCGGCGAGGGCTGTTGAGGCCCACGCCGACGGCATCTCGCGTAGTTGCGGAATTCCAGTCCGACGCCGCCGAGATCGAGCAGGGAACGCCACCGCGCGTAGGACGGATCACGCTCTATTGTGTCGTCGCCCTGATCGTGACCGCGATCGCGTTCGCATGCGTGTCGCGTGTTGATATGATTGTGACGGCACAGGGTAAGCTGATCACCACACGTCCCAACCTGGTTGTACAGCCGCTGGAAACATCGGTCATTCGGGACATTCGCGTTAAGGCCGGCGACCTCGTTGATCGCGGCGACGTCCTTGCGATCCTTGATCCGACATTTTCTCAGGCCGATCTTGATCAACTGCGCAGCCGCTTGGCGGGCTTGGACGCCTCCATCGACCGGGTTCGGGCGGAATTGGACGGCGCTGAGTACCTCATCGACGAGCCGGCGAATGCCGATCAGGCGCTGCAGCGAAAGGTATTCCTCCAGAGAAAGACGGCTTACGATCTTCAGATCCAGAACTATGACGCGCAGATTGCGTCCGCTCAGGCCAATCTAAAGACGGCCCAGGACGAGGAGTTCGTTCTGACCCAGCGGCTGGACACCATGCAGTCGATTGAGGCCATGCGAAACGTGTTGATGGCCAAGGAGGTCGGTTCAAGACTGAACTTCCTGCTGTCCCGGGATGCGCGGCTGGAGGTGGAAAGCAACCTGGCGCGGGTTCGTGGCGCCATTGTCGACAACATGCATCGTCTGGACAAGGCCCGTGCAGACCAAAAGGTCTTCGCTGCAGAGTTTCTCCGTACTTCGTATCAGGATCTCGTGGAGACGCTGCCAAAGCGTAACAGCGCCGCGGAGGAGCTCAAGAAGGCGGAGCTTCGCCGGCAATTGATCGTGCTACACGCACCGGCAGATGCGGTGGTACTTGAAATTGCCAATCGAACGGTGGGTTCGGTAATCCGCGAGGCCGAGACATTGCTTGTATTGGTCCCTCGCGACGAGACGCTCCGGGCGGAGGTCAACGTCGAGGGCAGGGATATAGGACAGCTGACGGTCGGGCAGGCCGTACGAATCAAGTTTGAAGCATTTCCGTTCCAGAAGTACGGCACGGCAACTGGTGAGGTTGGGGTCATCAGCCAGGACTCATTCTCGCCAGACGCGAAGGCCGAAGGTGCGCGCCGCCCGTCAGCTCCCTATTATCGCGTACTGATCGATTTGCGCGACACGCATCTTCGGCTGCCGTCGGAACGCGCCCAGTTGCTGCCAGGTATGGCGGTCACCGCCGAGATAAAGCTCGGAACGCGCACGGTGATTTCCTATTTCCTCTATCCCTTGCTTCGCGGTTTGGATGAAAGCATCCGGGAATACTGACCCGATTGACCATGGTGTAGTGCGATGATGATCGGCCCCAATTTTGGTGTGAAGCTCACGGTGCCCGTTGCAGCGAACAGGCCGTCGCCAAACTCACCGCTGGTAAACTATGCGCTCAAGGGCCTGGAACGCTGCTGGTTACCCGAGGAGCGCCGTTGGTCGCACATTTATCACCTTGACGGACGTGCTTCCCCAAACGAATCGATACCGCAAAGTGACGTGTTTTATACCCTCAATGTCCTGCTCGGGATGTCGCGGGTCGTGGAACGTCCGACCGGTATCGATATCCCAGAGATATTCTATCGAAACGTCATGAAGCTTACTGTCCTTCCTGTGCGGAAATATGCCTTTGGCATGGCTTTGTGGGCCGCCGCCGAGCTCGATCTTCCGATTCCGGAGCAGGTGAAGCGCGAGGTGAAAGGAATTCTTTCGGATGAGTCGCGGTGGAGTGAGTTTCGGGCGCAGGATCTGGGCATGCTGCTGACGGGAGTCGTCGCTCAGGCCAGGGCAGGTGAGAGGGAGTGGACGCGCTTCGCCGGCCCGCTCTTCCGTTTCCTGAAGGAGCGTTTCCATAGCGAGTCAGGACTGTTCTTCGATGCCCCGTGTGGCTTTCGACGCCGCTTCGCGTCATTTGCGACCCAGACCTATCTCTCCATCGCCTGCTACCAATATGGCGAATTCTCTGGCAATGCGTCCGCGCTTGTCATGGCCGACACTTGTGTGCGCGATCTGATAGCGGTTCAAGGGCCACAAGGCGAATGGCCCTGGTTTTTCGACGCGCTGAGCGGCCGCATTCTTGATTTCTACGAAGTCTACTCAGTCCATCAGTATGGAATGGCCCCGGCGCTGCTGGAATGGGCCGAGCGCTTTGGGCAGCGAGGAGCGCGGGACGCCCTGATCAAGGGATTCAACTGGGTACTTGGTCACAACCAGCTGGGCCGGATCATGCTCGTGCCTGAACTGGGCCTGACCATCCGCTCGCAGGTTCGCAAGCATGAATTGAAGACCAAGGCGCCGCGGGTGTTGCGCGCGGTCAAGAACGTCTGGCTCGACAAAGGGGGGACGCTGATCGACAGCGCTGCCGTGGGGGTTCGGCTTGAGTGCCGCAGCTACGAACTCGGTTGGATTCTGTGGTCATTCGGCCGGCGTACCGGCGTGCGGGAGCTAACCCACAACTGTGCCTTTGATGGTATCTAACGCACTTGGCGTTCCGCTAACGATTCCAAGCTACTGCTCGCCGGCTTCTTAGGTGCGAGAGCATCGTCATCGCGCGGTGCGCTCGGACAGCACACAACACGGCAATAGCTTTGAGGCGGACGCCGCTACCATGCAGGCGGTCGCTGGTGAGCACAGTCACAGCGTTTGGTGCGAGTGATGCGAGGACGAGCAATGCTTGCGCGAGCCAGCGCAATCGCCAGACAGGTTTGCCTTCCGCCATGTTGCGATAGTGCGCGATGTGTCGATCCCATTTGGTGTAGAGCTCCTTGAGAGAGCCCCGGGCCGGATGGAAGACGATCATTTCAGGGGTGTATCGAAATCGAAGGCCCGCGCGCAGCGCACGCTCTCCCCACTCCATGTCTTCGGCGACATCGATTCCGGCAAAAGGGCCGACGCGATCGAAGTCGCGGCGAACCACCGCCATATTGCCGGTGCCGGAATAGCCGTGGCGTTCGATATAGAGCTTGAAGCGATAGGCGAAGACGCTCTCATAAGCCGCAATGGCGTCAAGCTTCGCGTTGTCCGGCCGCCAAATGCGAACGTCACCCCCGAGAACCGTGCCAGCTGGCGACAACTGAAACCATCTCATCACGCTACCCAGCCAATCCTGATGGGCCCGACAATCGGCGTCGATGAAAGCGAGGATCTCGCCGCTGGCAGCAGCGACGCCTGCGTTTCGCGCCGGGCCGGGACCTGGGTGCGATTCGTGCTGCAGCCGTACACCAGGATGACCAGCAACGATGTCCATCGGGGGCGTCGCCGAACCGTTGTCGACCACGATGACCTCAAACGAGTGCCGAGTCAGGGTCTGTGCGTCCAGGCTACGCAAACAGGCTTCCAGCGCGTCAGGCTGGTTGAGGTGGGGAATAATGACCGAAATCATCTGTTGATTCCCTATTTAATTTCTGCCCCGTTCGCCGCTTGCTCGTTTGCGCGGCAGCTTTCATTTTCTGTGGTGCGCGGCAAAGTCGGTCCATTTAAAACTTGCAATTAAATATTCGCTGCGTATTATCTCGATAATAATCTTAAATGCAAACTTAAATATGATTTCAGTTTCTGGGAGTAGGTTCCAATGCGCGCATCATTTCTGGGATGCCCCGTCGACCTCCTGACAATGGCGGAAACCGTCGAACTGGCGCGCGGGGCCATGCGCAGCCGCCAGCGGTTGCAGCATGTGGCGCTGAACGTCGCTAAATTCGTCAATATGCGATCCGATCCCGTGCTCGCGGCCGATGTGGCCAACAGCGACGTTGTCGGCATCGACGGCATGGGCATTGCTTGGGGCGCTCGAGCACTCGGGCTTCCGGCGACGTCGCGAGTCGCGGGTGTGGATCTCCTCGCCGAGTTGCTCGCGGTATGTGCGCATGAAGGCTTCATGCCCTACTTCTTGGGAGCAACTCCCGCCGTACTGCAGCAGGCCGTGCAAGTGGCGCGCGAGAAGCATCCTTCACTTGTCTTTGCGGGCTGGCACGACGGCTACTTCAAACGCGAGCAGGAGAGTGACGTCGTCCGGGACATCCAATCCAGCAGGGCCGATTGTCTCTTCATCGGCATGCCAACCCCCCGGAAGGAGCGCTTTCTGGCCGCTTACCGCGATAATCTCGGCATACCTTTTATCATGGGCGTCGGTGGTGCGTTTGATGTTCTAGCAGGCACCGTTCGGCGCGCGCCGGTACAGATTCAGAGGCTCGGCCTCGAATGGCTGTACCGCATCTATCAGGAGCCCGGGCGGATGTGGTGGCGATACGCCACGACGAACACCCTGTTTGCGGGCGTCCTGGCGCAAGCCCTCGTCAGGCAGGCCCTTCACCACCCGCTTGGTGCGCCCGGCGTCGTTCCGCCGGGTCCGAGCCGGATCGGAGGGTGAGGCGTGCGCAAGCATTTTTTCATCCTTCTGGGAACCCGGCCGGAAGCAATCAAGCTCTTTCCGGTCATCAATCTGCTCAAGGCCGAAAAGAGCAAGGACATTTCCGTGACGATCTGTGCGACCGCACAGCACCGGCAGCTGCTTGATCAAGTCCTCAAGCTGGCCAAAGTGGTCCCGGATTTTGATCTGAACGTCATGACGACCGATCAGACGCTGGATCATCTGACCGCCCGGTTGCTCGGACAAATCGGCGATCTCCTCGAAAAGTTGAAGCCCACCAGGGTTATTGTCCAGGGCGACACGGCGACGGCCATGACGGGTGCACTGGCATCCTATTATCACCGTATACCGGTCTCGCACATCGAGGCCGGGCTACGCAGCGGTGATATCTTCGCGCCTTGGCCCGAGGAGGTGAACCGCAAGATCGTCGGCTCGATCGCCGATCAACATTTTGCCCCGACAGAGCGCGCGGCGCGCGCGTTGCGTTCTGAAAACGTCGCGGATGACCGCATTCACGTTACCGGAAACACGGTGGTGGACGCTCTCATTCTCGCCAAAGCCATGGTCGAATCCGACCCAGGACTGTCGTGCCGCTGGGATGGCATCAAGAAGCGTCACGGCAATCGGCGCATCATCCTGGTGACCTGCCATCGCAGGGAAAACTTCGGAGGCGGTGTCCTTAATATCGTAAACGCGTTGGAGACCATTCTGCGCAGGGAGGACGTTGCCGTGGTGCTCCCCGTGCATCCAAATCCGAATGTCCGCGACATGTTTGCGTCTCGGTTCTCGGACCATCCGCGGGTCGTCCTTATTTCCCCACAAGAGTATACAGATTTTGTGAGCCTGCTCGCGTTGTCCTATTTGGTCCTGACAGATTCGGGCGGCGTGCAGGAGGAGGCTCCCACTTTCGGGAAGCCGGTCCTGGTGATGCGCGAGACAACCGAGCGACCCGAGGGAGTAGAAGCGGGAACGGCGCGCCTGGTCGGTGCGAACTACGAGAGGATCGTTGCGGAGACATTTCGCCTGCTCGACGATGACGAGACTTATGCTGCCATGTCGCGTTCGCACAATCCGTTTGGTGACGGGCACGCGAGCGAGCGGATCGTGAAGGTCCTTCTCGATGCATGAATTCCAAAAGATCAATGTCCTAGGACTGGGCTATATCGGTCTGCCGACCGCGGCGCTTATTGCGAGTCGAGGTCTGCAGGTGGTTGGCATCGATACCAATGAGCGCATCGTCGACACCGTCGCGTCTGGCAAAATTCATATCGCCGAGCCCGATCTGGACGGTCTCGTCTCCAAGGTTGTGTCGAGTGGCGCGCTCACGACGTCCAAAAGGCCGCAGCCGGCCGACGTTTTCATCATCGCGGTACCGACGCCGATCGATCGCGAGAACCGTCCGGACTTGTCAAGCGTGAATGCGGCCGTCGACAATATCGTAGATCTCCTTGCGCCAGGCAATCTTGTCATTCTTGAATCGACATCGCCCATCGGAACCACCGAAGCCATCGCAAAGCGGATCGTTGAACGCAGGCCAGAGTTGCACATAGGCGTCAACGGCAAGGAGGATGGAGCGATTTACGTGGCCTACTGTCCCGAACGCGTGTTGCCGGGACGGATTCTGACCGAGCTAATCAACAACGACAGGTGCATCGGCGGGATTACGCCAACCTGCACGCGGCGTGCTCAACGGTTCTACAAAATGTTCGTTCGCGGCGCTTGCGTCGGCACCACGGCGCGCGCGGCCGAGCTGGTGAAGCTGACGGAAAACGCCTTCCGCGATACCAACATAGCATTTGCCAATGAACTCTCGCTGATTTGCGACAGGTTCGACATCAATGTCTGGGAGGTGATTGACATCGCCAACCGTCACCCTCGCGTAAACGTATTGCGGCCGGGGCCAGGTGTTGGCGGGCACTGTATTGCGGTAGACCCCTGGTTCATCATTGATTCTGCGCCGGACCTCGCACGTGTGATGCGAACAAGTCGGGAAGTGAACAATGCCAAAACACAGAAGATCATCGAGCGCGCAGAGGCGCTGATCGACGATCATCCATATGCGAACGTTGCTTGTTGCGGATTGACCTTCAAGGCCAATGTCGACGACTTGCGTGAAAGCCCGGCCATGGAGATAGCCACGCATCTCGCGGCGAAATACGGCGAACGGATCAAGGTTGTCGAGCCGAACTTGCGCCGTCTGCCTCCTCAGCTGGCGGATCATCGTGTCGCATTCGTGAGTATCGAGGAAGCCCTGCGCAGTTGCGAGATCGCGCTTCTCCTCGTCGATCATGATGAGTTCAAAATGGTGCCGCTGGCAGAGCGGCGGCACCTCGACGTCATCGATACGCGAGGCATATGGCAGGATATGCCGGCGAGGACATAGTGCATACAGCCGTAACTCCCTAATGAAACGAGGTTAGCATGCGAGATAGCCAGCTGGGAATCGGCGTCGTTGGATACGGCTATTGGGGCCCCAATCTCGTGCGCAATTTCTCGATCAATCCCGCCACCCGCGTTGTCAGCGTGAGCGACCTTGACCCAGGCAGGCTCGGCGTCATGGGGCAGGTCTACCCCGGGGTCACAACGACCACTCGCTATGAGGATCTGCTGAAGGATACCTCTATTGATGCAATCGCTATCGCTACGCCGGCGCACACACATTACGAGCTGGCAATTGCGGCGTTGAGGGCAGGCAAGCACGTGTTGGTCGAGAAGCCCCTTGCGCCGAGCGCCGAGCTGGTGACCCGCTTGATCGACGAAGCGGACCGGCGCGGATTGACGCTGATGGTCGATCACACCTTTCTCTATACGCCGGCGGTGCAGAAGATTCGTGAGCTCTTGCTGAAGAGAGAGCTCGGAGACATCTACTACTACGATAGTACGCGCTCGAGCCTCGGGCTTTTTCAGAAAGACGTCAATGTGATCTGGGATTTGGCGGTGCACGACATTGCGATCATCGACCATATCTTCGATGAGGAACCGGTTGCGGTGTCGGCGACGGGTTCGTGTCACATCTCCGGCTCTCCGGAAAACATGGCGCATATCACTTTGTTCTTCGCCAGCGCCTGCGTGGCGCACGTGAGCGTCAATTGGCTGTCGCCGGTCAAGGTGCGTCAGACGTTCATTGGCGGCAGCAAGAAGATGATCGTTTATGACGATCTCGAGCCGACCGAAAAGATCAAGGTCTATGACAAGGGGATAACCCTCGATACTCCGACCGAGAATGCCCATGAATTCCGTATTGGATATCGAGCTGGCGACATGTGGGCTCCTCATATTTCCACGAAAGAGGCGCTGCAGACCGAGGTCGAACACTTCATCGGTTGCGTCCACAACGGCGTGCGGCCAATTTCCAGCGGCCTGTCCGCATTGCAGGTAATTGAGGTGCTGGAGGCGGCGTCGCGATCGATAGCCGCGCAGGGCAAACCAGTCCTCCTCAAGCAACCGCATCAGGTCCGGGAACGCGCCCGGGCCACAGCCTAAATCGTGGTGCCGCCGGGCATTGCTTATCCGCCGAAAGGCGACGGTTTCGCGATGAATGCGGTCCAACGCTCAATCGTGTTTTCGGCGGCCGACCGCTATGGCAGCCTTGTGCTATTCTTTGTGGCTACCGCGGTCCTTTCCCGTTTGCTGTCCCCAGCGGAATTCGGGGTCTATGCGGTCGTCAACGCCATTGCGGTGGTCATTGCTGCCTCCTTTCAGGAGTTCGGCGGCGGAAATTATCTAATTCAGAAGCGGGAACTGTCGGACGGAGATGTTCGTTCGGCGTTCACGATCACGTTGGGCATTTCCGGCGCAATTGCGGTTCTTCTGTTCGTCCTCGCTGACGAGTTATCGCAGCTGTTCGGGCAGAATGGCCTCAAGGAAGGCATCGAGGTTTCAGCTCTGAATTTTCTGCTGTTGCCTTTCTCCGGGACCATTTCTGCCTTACTGCGGCGGGACATGAGGTTCGGAACTTTAGCCATTTGCAACTTCGCATCCGGCGTGGCCGTTGCCCTGGTCTCGATAGCACTTGCAATAGCGGGATTGAGCTACATGGCCCCGATCTGGGGGGCCCTTGCAGGGAACATGATCCTGACCCTGGCGCTGCTCGTTGGTCATCGGAATCTCAACGTGCTGCGTCCTTCGCTGCTCGAATACCGCGAGATCGTCGGCTTCGGTCTTTATTCCAGTGGGGTCAGCGTCATCAATGTGTTCTACAATCTGGCGCCCCAACTGTTTCTCGCAAGATCTCTCGACTTTGTGTCCGTTGGTCTCTACAGCCGCGCGATCAACTTGACGCAGGTATTTGACAGGCTCGTCACGCAAGTATTGAACCCTGTCATCATGCCGGCCATTGTCGCAAGGCGCCAAGCCGGGGAGGATTTGAAGACCGTTTATCTCCAGTCGATTGAGCTGCTTTCCGCCGCGCAGTGGCCATTCCTGATATTCGCGGCGATTATGGCGCGCCCAATTATCGCGATCTGGCTCGGCCAGACCTGGCTGGAGATCGTACCGCTCGTACGCTTGCTGTGCATCGCAAACATGGCGCTCTTTGCCGCATGCTTGAGCTATCCCGTACTTGTAGCGGTTGGAAGCGTACGGGACGCGTTGGTGTCCTCTTTCATCTCGCTCCCGCCGTCGCTTCTTGTCATTTTTGGCGCATCCTTCCTCGGTGTGCACGCCGTCGCCGCAGCCGCGTTATTGACGTTGCCATTTCAGGCCGCCGTCGCGATCTACTTTATCGGGCGGCATCTGCAGCTCGGGCCAAGGGATATTGCTCGCGCGTTGAGGAAGAGCGCACTCGTCACGGCGGCAACTGCGTTCGGTGTCGCCGGCTGTGCGGCGCTGACGGAGGCTGGATCGCTGGCGTCCCTTGCCGGAATTGCTTTGGCGTTGTGCGCTGCGGTGCTTTGCTGGTGGCTTGGGTTGCTACTGACCCGGCACCCTTTGCTGCATCAGCTCCATCAGGCGGCAGCGGGTCTCGCCTACATTATCCCAAAGCTGCGACCGTCGCGTTCGGCCCTTTAAAGCCTTGCGGCAATTTTTGGAGACGAAGATGCCGATTACCAATGACGTACAGCTCGGCCGTGATGTCAGGATCTTTCATCCGGAACTGGTCAATCTCTATGGCTGCACGATCGGCCACGAGAGCAAAATCGGAACTTTCGTCGAGGTCCAGGCTGGCGCAACGATCGGTGCGCGCTGCAAAATTTCTTCGCATAGCTTCATCTGCGAGGGCGTCACGATTGAAGATGAGGTCTTCGTCGGTCACGGCGTGATGTTCACGAACGACAAATATCCGAAGGCAACAACCGCGGATGGTCGTCCTCAGCAAGCTTTGGACTGGACGCTGCAGCGTACTCACGTCAATAGGGGAGCCTCCATCGGCTCGAACGCCACCATTATGTGCGGAGTGACGATCGGAGAGGGGGCCTGCGTAGGCGCGGGTGCAGTGGTGACGAGGGACGTGCCGCCCGGCGCCGTCGTCGCGGGAGTGCCCGCTCGGGTTTTGTCTGCGGCTGAAACCGCCATCTTGGGCGATCGTGGCTCGTCAGACGCGCTTCGCAAACAATTTTAAATCGTTACATATACCGCCAAATTTAATGCTTGATTAAATTTAATAGTGAGGGTTAATTGTCTTATAATGTTGGTTCAATAAAAGGTCTTCAATCTTGATACCCTTCCTGGATATGAAAGCCCAATATAGCCAGATCAAGCCGGAAATCGACGCCGCGGTCGCTAGAGTCGTGGGCAGCGGGCACTTTGTGCTCGGCCCAGAGGTGGCTGCCTTCGAGGGCCGCTTTGCGGAGTATTGCCGGGCCGCCCATTGCCGCGCGGTGAACAGCGGAACTTCGGCGCTTCACCTTGCCTTGTTGGCGGCCGGCATCGGACCCGGTGACGAAGTCATCACGGTATCCATGACGTTCGTTGCGACAACCGCAGCCATTCTCTACAGCGGCGCCAGGCCCGTGTTTGTCGACGTTGACCCGGTAACATGGACGATGCATCCCGGCTCGATCGAAGCTGCGATAACACCACGAACCAAAGCGATCCTGCCGGTCCATCTCCACGGGCTGATGGCCGACATGGATCCCATCATGGAGATCGCGCGTCGCCACGGTCTGATCGTCATCGAGGACGCTGCGCAGGCGCATGGCGCGGAATATCGCGGACGTCGCGCAGGCTCGATCGGCGATCTGGGATGCTTCAGCTTTTACCCCGGCAAGAATCTTGGAGCGTTTGGCGAGGGTGGGGCCGTCGTAACCGATCGGCCTGAATTGGCGCGCCGCGTGTCACTGCTGCGGGATTGGGGACAGGAGACGAAATACAATCACGTCATTTCCGGATACAACTATCGCATGGACGAAATTCAGGGCGCGATACTGAACGTCAAGCTGGACTACATTGAGCGCTGGACGGAAGCGCGTCGGTCGGTCGCTGAGCGATACAATGCACTGCTGTCTGATCTCCCATTCGCGCGTCCCCAGCCGCCCGGCTATGCCCGGCACGTGTATCACGTCTATGCGGTCAGAGCGTCGTGCCGCGATGACGCGCTGGCGCTGTTGCGTGACGCGGGCATCAGCGCCGGGATCCACTATCCCGTTCCGGTGCATCAGCAGAGGGCCTATGCAGACCTCGGTTATCGTGCCGGTGATCTGCCCGTCACTGAGATGCTTGCGAACGATTTTCTCTCTCTTCCCATTTATCCGGAGTTGCTGCCGGAACAGGTCGTCGAGGTTGTCTCCACACTGAGGAACGCGGCGGCACTGCGGCCCAGCGATGTGGTCAGCGACCGAGCAGAGCATCCACAAAGCGTCATGACATGGTCCCACAACAGGAGAGCGTCTTGATTGATCTCAAGGGAAAACGCGTTCTGGTCACCGGCGGCGCGGGTTTCATCGGCTCCCACATCGTTGATCTGCTCTGCGACGAGGGCTGCATCGAGATCGTTGCCATCGACAACATGATAAGAGGCCGGCCGGAAAATCTCCGGCGCGCGCTCGGGCGTGGGCCGGTGAGAATGGTGCACGGCGACATTCGTGATCGCAAGCTGATGGAAGCGTTGCTCAAAGCTGCCGATATCGTCTTTCACCAGGCCGCACTCCGCATCACTCATTGTGCGGCCGAACCACGCCTGGCCAAGGAGGTCATGGTGGACGCCACCTATGACCTGCTGGAGCTGTGCATCAAGCACGATATCGAGAAGATCATCGCTGCGTCCTCGGCATCCGTATATGGCATGGCCGAGGAGTTTCCGACGACCGAGCGGCAGAATCCATACAACAACCGAACTCTCTATGGAGCCGCCAAGGCGTTTAACGAGGGCCTGCTGCGGGCCTTCAACGATGCATACGGCCTCGACTACGTCGCATTCCGATATTTCAACGTCTACGGTAGCCGGATGGACATCCACGGACGGTACACCGAAGTCTTGATCCGCTGGATGGAGCGGCTGGAAGCCGGATTACCTCCGATTATTTTTGGTGACGGCCATCAGTCCATGGATTTCGTCCACGTCCGCGACATCGCCCGTGCCAATATCCTTGCGGCCAGGGCAAAGGTCACTGATGAGGTCTTCAACGTCGGGAGCGGCACGGAAACCAGCCTGACGGAGTTGGCTACGGCGCTTGCCTCTGTGATGGGGCGCCGCGGCCTGGCACCCGAATTCGCGCCGGCGCGCTCGGTTAATCCGGTGCCTCGACGGCTGGCATCGACGGGCAAGGCAGAGCGTTTGCTGGGGTTCCGCACCACGGTTTCGCTGGAGCAGGGGCTCGCCGATCTCGTGAGATGGTGGCGATCCGAACGCGAACTTGCTTCCGGTCGCCAGCGGCAGGCGGCGGCATCGTGATTCCGATCGCGTCGCCGCTGCTTGGGGACGAAGAGGCCGATGCTGCGCGCGCCGTCGTGCTGTCGGGCTGGGTATCGCAAGGCCCGGAGGTGGCCGCGTTCGAGGGTGAGTTCGCTGCACTTGTTGGCGCGCCGCACGCTTGTGCCGTCGCCAATTGTACGACTGCCCTGCAGCTCGCCTTGGTGGCGTTGGAGATCGGCACCGGCGACGAGGTGATCACGGTCAGCCACTCCTTCATTGCGACCGCGAACGTCATCCGATATCAGGGCGCCACTCCCGTTTTTGTCGATATCGACCCGGAGACCTACAATTTGGATTGCGCTCGGCTGGCCGAAGCCATCACCGAGCGCACGCGCGCGATCATCGCGGTCCATCAGATGGGCATGCCGTGTGACATGGCAGCGCTCATCGCTGTGGCGCGACGCCACGGGATCGCGGTGATCGAGGACGCGGCCTGTGCCGCCGGATCGCAGATTCGGATGAACGGTGAATGGGAGCCGATCGGCAAGCCGCATGGCGACATTGCCTGCTTTTCCTTCCATCCGCGAAAGGTGATCACGACGGGTGAGGGTGGAATGCTCACCACTGCCGACGCCGAGCTTGACCGTAGGTTCCGGCTGCTGCGCCAACACGGTATGAGCGTTCCGGATATCGTCCGTCACGGGTCGCAGCGTGTCATTTTCGAGGCGTACGTCGTTCTCGGCTACAACTATCGAATGACAGATATGCAGGCTGCGATCGGCCGCAAACAGCTCGAGCGGCTTCCGCAGCTGATTGCGCGCCGGCGCAGGCTAGCATCCCGGTACGCTGAACTGCTTGGGAATATAGAGGGGCTGCTGTTGCCTTTCGAGCCGGAGTGGGCTCGATCCAACTGGCAGAGCTACTGTGTACGCTTGCCCGATCGCATCGATCAGAGGGCGACGATGCAATCGCTGCTGGATCAGGGCATCGCCACTCGTCGGGGCATCATGTGCTCTCATCGGGAGCTGCCTTACGCGAAGGCGAAGCAGCGCCATGGCCTTGGTCAATCAGAACTCTCACAGGATCGTTCTATCCTGCTGCCGATTTACGCGCAGATGAGCGAGGCAGAGCAGCTTCGCGTCGCAGAGTGCCTTAGAGCGGAACTGGCCCGGGGATAGCTATCGCGAGGCAGAGATTCGGCAGAAAATTGGTCGCTCTACGCGATCCCGCTTCCCTCGATGCACAGATGAATGCCGAATGACCAGGAAAGAGCAGCCGAAGCCCTCAAGGTGGAGCGGGTCCGGATGAGGGTCCCTACACAAGAGGCGACGGGCGCCGCAGCCGCCTCTTGTTTCGCGAGGTCGCCACAACAGGAGAAATCAAAGCGATGGCCAAGTTAGACGTCGTTGTCCCCTGCTACAACTACGGGCGCTTCCTGACGGACTGCGTACGAAGCGTGCTTGATCAATCCATCGCCGACGTTCGTATCCTCATCATCGACGACGCATCCTCAGATTCGTCTGTCGAAATCGCGCGCGGCCTCGCGGACAGAGATTCGCGCGTACGTGTTGTAGCGCACGCAAGCAACAAGGGACATATCGCGACATACAACGAGGGAATCGAGTGGGCGGACAGCGACTACTTTCTGCTGCTTTCCGCGGATGATTTGCTCGTGCCGGGAGCGTTCGAACGTGCGGCGAAAATCATGGATTCGTGTCCGGCGGTAGGATTGACTTATGGCGAATGCCTGGTGTGGCGTCGGGACACTCCTCGCCCATTCGTCAAGTCGGTCCAGGACTTGCGATGGACCAAGCAAGATGTGGTGGCGGACATGTGCCGGACCGCGTCCGACTTCGTGGCCACCGCGACAGCTATCGCGCGAACGACTGTCCAGAAGGCTGTAGGAGGCTATAGATCGTCGCTTCCTCACAGCGGCGATCTGGAGATGTGGCTCCGGTTTGGCGTGCATGCGGAGGTCGCCAAAATCGAGGCGGTGCAGGCGATCTATCGAAAGCACGATTCCGCTATGTCGAACGCCTATCTCGCGGAAATGCTGACGGAGTATGGACAGAGGAAAGCGGCGTTCGACAGCTTCTTCGAAACCTGTCGCGATCGACGCCGGGACATACCGTTGTTGCAGCGGCAGACGGCGCACTCGCTCGCCGATCAGGCCTTCGACACCGGGATCAATTATATCCGACGGGGGCGCATCGAGAGCGGCTTAGCGCTTCTACGCTGGGCCAGGAGCCTCGACTCGCGAATGCGCTACCTCCCGCCGGTATGGCGGCTCCTGCGGATGCCTGGGCCGGAGGGACGCCAAGGGCTCGCATCCTTGATGAGCAAATCGAATGCGCGATGCCGAAAGCTGTTGCAGAGGTCAGCCGCCGCTCCCTTCCTAGGCGCGGACAGGGATCGGCTGAGTTAAGTTATGACGAATAAGGTGCTCTTCCTCAGCCATGAGGCGTCGCGAACAGGGGCGCCAATCATGCTCCTCAACGTGCAACGCTGGCTTCGTCGCAATGATTCCATTTCCTTCCGGACAGTGACAGCCAGCCCGGGCGAACTCAGCAGTGAATTCGCCATGCTCGGCAAGGTCGACTCGGTCGAACCCAGTGATTTGCTTTATCGTGCGATGAGACGCTTCGATTTGCATCATTTCTTGCCGTCTAATCATCTGGCCCGCTTACAAGAAAATCTTTCCAAGGAGCGCTTCGGTCTCGTCTATGTCAATTCGATAGCTTCTGGTCGGTTGCTCGAACGATTACCTATTGGGGATTGCGAAGTCCTCTGTCACGTCCACGAGCTTGCGGGAGCCATACGAAGCGTCGGATTGATGAATCTGGCCGCGCTTGAACGGCGTCGAGCCCGATATATAGCGGTGTCCGATGCTGTGAAGGATTGCCTGATCGGGGATTTCGACATCGCGCCCCACCGGATCGAGGTCGTCGAGCCGTTCATTCCTGAGCTCGAAGCCGCTTCCACCGACGCGGAGGATGCGCGCCTCAGGCTCGCGCACGAGTTGGAAATTTCGCCTGACGTAAGGATTGTGTGCGGTTGCGGCTCGATCGAGGCGCGAAAGGGCACGGATTTGTTCATAGAGGTCGCTCGACAGGTCGCCGGCGGCGTCAGTGGGCGAAATGTCCTATTCGTGTGGGTGGGCGGCGCGCCGGACAAAGTCAAAAGTATGCGGCGCAGGCTCAAAAACGAGGCGCCGGCCACTCAGATACGCTTCGTTGGGCGAAAGGCCGATGTCGACAGATACTTTGCTGCATCGGACGTTTTTCTCCTCACGTCGCGCGAGGAGGCGTTCGGCCTCGTGGTTCTGGAAGCAGCTCGGCGCAACACGCCCACTATCTGCTTCGACGCAAGCGATGCAGCGCGGAGATTTGTCGAACCGGACGCCGGATTCAGCGTGGCCAAGTTTGATGTTGGGGAGATGAGTCGGAAAGTCATCGAGTTCCTCTCGTCCCCTTCGCTGCGAGAGCAAATGGGACGCGCGGCGAAACGCAAATTTGAGAGGCGCCATACCCCCGGGCAGGGGGGGCGAGCGATAGCGTCGCTCATCCAGGATGCGATAAAACGGAAACATGGCGCGACGCCGAGTGAAGACCTCACCCAGCTTGCGCAAAATAAAACTGAATAATTGCGGCGCCACGCCCAGTCCGTCGACATCCTTATTCCGCGACCGCATGGACGCGGCCCGCAGCGTTCTCGATTAATTGGTCGGAAGCGTACGAGTTCTGGTGATCGATGATGCTTCATTGGGCGATTAGTTGGAGGTGCAGAGCTTCGCTCGCCTCCGAGCGGCGTGCCGATGTGATTTGGCATGCGCGCAGTCGAGGGCATAAACGTCCAAACTCGCCCTCCGAAGAATACGAATGAACGACCCCATTTTTTCATCGAGAGCTTGATTACGAACTGCCGTGGGAGCTAATATAATCGGTGAGTAGATTATTATTAGGTGGCGACCCCGCAATGTGTCCGAGCGATAATTATGATAACTATCATGTGTATACCTGTGCTCGATCGACGGACGTCGAAACCCTCGATCGCGACCTTCGGCGCTCGCCAGCGATTGCCAGAGGTGACGTAAAGCTCACGATCCTATGGAATCAGCCTAGCGCTTCCGGCGCCTATGCCCGGGCCGTCGCAAGTGCGAGAGAAGATATCCTCATTTTTGCCCATTGCGACGTTTTCTTCCCCGAATACTGGTTTGAGCGGCTGGACTGGGAAATCCGAGGGCTCACTCAGCAAGACAGCAGCTGGGCCGTGGCTGGAACGAGCAGCGTCACTGCGGCGGGGGAAGTGGTTGGTCGTACGTGGGATCCCTCTCTTGCCCCGTTATTTCCCGAAACGGGAGGTATTCATGGAGGGGAGCTGAAGGCACCTGTCCGAGTGGTCAGCGTGGATGAATTGGCGATCATTGTTCGCCGAGACTCGGGCGTATCGTTCGATCCCTTGCTGCCAGAGTTCCACCTCTATGGGGCAGACATCGTCCTCGAAGCACAGAGGCTGAGCAGATCCTGTTACGGTCTGGACTTGCCGTTGATTCACAACGCCAAGGCACAGTTATCGCTGGGGCGCGACTACGTTCGATCCTATCATTACATGGTGCGGAAATGGCGAGATCGCCTTCCCGTCCAGACCACGTGCGGGACCATCACCCGCAATCCGCTTGTCCTACCGATGCGTCGCCTGCGGATGCACCATAAGGCAATGTTCCGACGGTCAACGTATTCGACGCAGCGGGCGTTGGATCCTGACGCAAAGTCGAGGGAACTGGGAATGGATCGGATTCTGGCTGCTTCTTTGCCGGAGAATGGCTGCCTGACGCCGACGTAATTCAGTCGGGTTTTCTTACCGAGCGCGGTGTCTCCTGAGGCGCATTAACGTTCGCGATTAGAAACCAATTTAATTGGCTTGCTGAAAATAATATTATAATGTATCATGGTTTAATAATGTCGGCCGTCAAGAGGGCGGCATTCGAGGGACGTCATTTGCCCCGCCGAACGGGGAAGAGGTAGAAATGGTTGCCACAGCTGTGCTGCCGCTGTCTGCAGGGTCCCAATGTCTCGACATCAAGTCTCTCCTTCCGTTGGATAAAATGCGCCGCCATGCTGATGCGTGGGCCGAGCAGTACCGAGACAATCAGCCCTTTTCTCACATCGGAATTGATGCCTTTTTTGATGAAGGGGTCATTAGAAAAGTCGCCGAGGAATTTCCGGGGGAATTCGAGAGCTCGTGGAATCGGACCTTTCTCGATGCCGGCGCGTATGAGGAGCAGAAGCTCGGACTCGACCGCTTTGAAGAGTTTCCGCCTTACATTCAGCAATTCGTCAGTTCGCTAAATTCGCGACTCTTTCTCGATTTTCTCGAGCGCCTCACCGGCATTGACGGCCTCATTCCCGATCCTTACCTCGTTGGTGGCGGGTTGCACATGATTCCGCGTGGAGGTCGTCTCGCCATCCACGCGGACTTCAACAAGCACAAGAAGCTGAGGCTGGACCGCCGGCTCAATCTGCTGGTCTATTTGAACCATGATTGGAAGCAGGAGTGGGGCGGAGCCCTCGAATTTTGGGATAAGTGCGTCAAGGCAAGGCAAAAGGCCTATCTACCGATTGCGAATCGGATCGTTGTATTCTCAACGACCGATACTGCCTATCACGGACATCCCGATCCTTTGACGAGTCCCAAAGGAAAGTATCGCAAATCGATCGCGCTCTACTACTACACCAATGGTCGACCAGAAGACGAAATGTCCGAAGACCACACGACGATTTTCAGAATGCGGCCGGGCGAGGTCAGAAGGCGAACGTCTCTTGAGGTCATCAAGCCTTTCATCCCGCCCATCGTCTGGCAGATTCCGAGAATTTTCAGGCGCTGATCGTCTTTCATTCGGCGGCTTCTGCATGGTGAAGAGCGTCCTGTGGCAGGCATTGCGAGCTGATCGGTCCAACAGGTAGGGAGATATTCGTTGAGGAACCGTGTCCCCAACGTTGCGGTAGCCAAGGGCTCAGTGGAGCGGGAGCCCTGGCTGGTTACGAGTGCCGGTGCGGCGCCGCAAGGCGCCCATCCATTCGCGACATGGCTGTTCTTTCTTGGCGTCGTATTGCCCGGCGACATGAGCTTTTTGCTCGGGGGCGCGAAGTTCAATCCTGAACGGCTCGTCATCGCTCTGCTCTTAATTCCGGCCCTGTTCTTGTTGCTGCAGAAGGGACGGCGGTTCGTTGCCTGCGATCTGTTCGTCTTGCTGGCGTCAGTATGGATGCTGGGAGTATCAGCACAGGAGAACCGTTCCTCCGAATTGTCGTCGGCGGGTGCGGTGACGCTCGAACTCCTGGGCGGCTATATTGTCGGCCGCGCATTCTTTTTCGGCCACTTGGCGGTCGCCGAGTTCATCAAGGTCTTGAAGGTCGCAGTCGCAATAATCGTCGCTGTCGCAATGCTCGACGATATGTCGGGAAAGCTCATTATCAATAGCTTTCTCGGGCTAAACAGCGAGCCGGAGTACAGGAACGGCCTGATGAGAGCGGCGTCGATCTTTCCGCACGCGATCTCCTATGGGACATTCTGCACAGCTGCCGGAGCGATATTTCTGTACTCGGAGAGACGCCGGTTGTCTCAGATTGGCTGGGTTGGGGTTGCTTTCCTCGGATGCTTCCTGGCGATGTCTTCAGCCCCTATGTTGATGTTCATCGTAGTTTTGTCGGTCTACAGCTATGATCGGCTCATGAAATCCTCTCCATGGCGATGGAAAGCGTTCGCCGCGGTCATCGGAGCCGTGCTCGCCTTCATCTATCTCACCACCAACAATCCGACTTCCTGGATCATCGCGCACCTCACCCTCGATCCCTCTACAGGATATTTTCGCAAGGCCACATGGGATCGCGCATTCTACAACATTGGTTTCTCTCCCTTGGTGGGCTTTGGATTCGGCGATATTGGCGAAGGTCTGGAATTCTTCGACAACGCTTCGGTGGATGCCGTTTGGCTGGTCATCGCGCTCCGGTTTGGTGTTCCGATCGTCGTCTTCATACTACTGGCCAATGTGACCTCATTCTTCGTCGGGTTTGGACGAAAGACCGTTGGCCCGACGCTGGATGTTTACATGGACTTAATGCGATCTGGCTTTACGCTTGCGGTAATGACGTTCGTGCTGGTCGGACTAACCGTGCACTATTGGAACACCATGTGGATGATTTGGGGTGCGTATATCGGTATACGGGCTTCACTATACGAACATTTTCTGGGGACGAGACATCTTAGCGAGCTTTGCTCTGCCTGGTATGGTCCTCCGATCTATGTTCCGGCGACCGAGCGTCGATGGTAGGTGTCCATGCAGCTGCCTTTGACAACCGCCGTTGGAGGCTTTCTTGCCTGCTCATTTGCTGCCGCAGTGGCACTGAACACAGCATACTCTCTCGTAGGAGCGGCCGAGGACACGGGTGCGCCGCGGGCGTATAGCGAGAAAGGCGATCGGGCCTCCAGTGCACCCCATTGCGACGTTCAGTATCCCTCGCTGCTAAGCCGATACCGCGCGCGTCCTCCTTGGCCTGTTGCTGGAGTCGACTATTGCGTGGGCCATCCAGCGGCGATCGAGCTCAAGGATCCTGGCGCAATGTCGTTGGCCGGGATAACAGTCGATCGCAAGATGCGCATCGTCACCGTAACGGGAAACGGCATCACGCTGGATGGTTATGACTTCTCTCTCGATGGTGGCTGGGGCGTCGTTGTCCACGGAGACAATACAAAGATTCAGAACTCAAATTTCTTTGTTGGCGCCAATAGCAACAAGCCCATCCTTGCAGCCGTGTCGTCGTCGAACGTGACAGTCGCCTATTGTACGATTGACGGCCACAACGACCCCAACGTCAGCGGTCTTATTGAAAGTCGTGGTTCAGGTACTCTGAGCGTCCAGTATTGCTGGCTGAAGAACGCCGGCGGCGACATGGTTCAAATGCACAATGGCGGTCGGGCAGCGGGCCTCGTTCTTCAATACAATCTCATTCAGAATGCTGGTATGGCGCCTGGCGCGCACGGCGACTACACGGAGTTCATTGACGGACCGTTCACGGTGACTATCGAGTACAACACGACTGCCCAGAGTGGAGGAGCGAGTCAGGGGTTCATGGTCGAGCCTGATATTGGCTCCAACTCTGGCAGAATCATCTCGGGCGAAATCGGCAACAACACGTTCACCGGCGCAGTCAACGCATTCACCGGCGTCACTGTCGCCGATATCGTGAACACGTTTACCGTGCGCGACAATTATTTCGATCCTTCGAGGACCTCGTCGGGATTGGCATTTGGCGGTTCCATCCGCGGCGGACCCAACGACAACAGCGCCAAGTCGATCTATGTGCGCAACGTGAACATGCTCACGGGCGCCATTGTGCAGGATGTCAAGGCAAGTGAGATTCCTCATCGCTGATCGCTAAGGTCGTGTATCGGCTCGGCTCCGTCAGCGTCGTGTAGGGTCGGGATGAGGGGCCAAGGGAGTGTTCATCAGGTCAACGCCATGAACGAAATCATTGCGCGCCACCAAATTAGGGTTGTTAGAACCCGCTCCGAGATCGAGGCTCTTCGAGAGTTTTGGAACTCGTGCAAACCCGCTCGAGATGCGGATATCGACTTTTTCCTATTTATCCTGGACGTATATCCGCAGATTCAGCGACCTCACATCGTGGTTCTCTACGAAGGAGGGCTTCCCAGCGCACTTCTTGTGGGTCGATTGGAGGCGAGCCATGTGCCCGTCAAGCTGGGGTATTTTGCTCTTCCGGTTCCCGAACTGAGAGTGCTGCAGATTGTGCATGGCGGCTGGCTGGGAGCGATCTCCGAGCACAACGCAAGGATGCTGCTTGGGAACATCATGAATTCGCTGGCAGCCGGGGAGGCCGATGCAGTCTCATTTCATTCTCCCGAGGTCAATTCCCCTCTCGTCAAATATGCCCGCGATCTTCCTTCCTGGTGGTGCGCCGATCATTTGATAAACCCACAAGCTCATCGATTGTGCGAACTTCCCGAGAAAGCCGCTTCGTTCCTGGCCGGTCTTCCGAAGAAGGGGCGATATAACCAGCGCAAACGCGTCGAAAATATCTCTCGTGCTTTCGCGGACAGCAGAATCGAGCGATTTGGTTCGTCGGCTGAACTCGACGAGTTAATTCGAGACGCGGAGATCATCGCGGCCAAATCCTATCAGCGGGGGCTGGGTGTAGGGTTCTCGGAAACGCCGGTCATCCGATCGCGTCTCCGTTTTGAAGCAAGCAAGGGTTGGCTGCAAGGATACATTCTTTATCTCGACGGCCAACCGGTCGCCTTCTGGATCGGGTCGCTCCGCAATGGGGTCTTTCTCAGCGAGTATGTTTCCTACGATCCAGCCTACGCGAAGTATGGCCCCGGCCTCCACCTGATTCTAAGCATCTTGGAAGAACTACAGGCGTCGTCGAGCGGGCCGGTGCGGCTGGTCGACTTTGGTATCGGCGACGCAACTTACAAGGAAATGCTGGCCAACCTCTCAAGGCAGGAGGCGACGGTTTATATCTTTGCCCCGCGATTGAAGGCGGTCTGCATCAACCTCCTGCGCACCTCGATCGGTAAGTTGAACCTTCTGGCCAAGATTCTGCTGCGGAGATCGTGGCTTGCAGGAATCAAGCGAAAGTGGCGAACGGGGGTTAGCGGTCAACCGTCCTATCGGGTGCCTCCGTCATGACTGTTACGCCCGTGGATAGCAGCGGAACATGCATGTGCCAGAGGACGTACTTCCCGGAGTCTTTGTGGGAGAACCTGGATGCGTTCGTCGTAGGGCGGATCGAGCGTTTGAGCGCGAGGTCGCAATGAGCATCTCACTAGGTGTGCTGATGCCGCTGCCACTCAACGGAATGGGAGTCGGCTATACGTGCACTTCCCTCGCAAAAGGCATGGCGAGCGAGAATTTCGATGTGACGATCGTGACGCCGCGTGCGCAGTGGGCGTTGCCATCGGTACAGCTAATCGAGGTCCTGCCGGATTGGGCGCGATACATCCCATACCGGTGCGTGCGACGCTGGGTCGGCCGTACAATCGAGGGCGTATTTCTCTCTTGTATCGATGATTTTCAATCCGAGAGGTCGGCAGCCTATCTTTGGCCGGATGCAAGCCTGGAGACCATCCGGGACTTGAAACGGCGCGGAGTTACTGTTTTTCGTGAACAGTTCAATTGCCATACCGGGACAGCAAAGAGGATTCTTGATCATGCGTACGAGCGGCTTGGAGTAAGGCCGTCGCATGGGATCACGGCCGAGAAGGTCGATCGTGAGACACAAGTCCTAGAGGCGGTGGATTACGTGTTTTGTCCCGGTCCACTAGTCGAGGCCTCGTTGTTGGAGAACGGCGTGCCTCGATCCAAGTTCTTGAACGCCAGTTATGGCTGGGAGCCGGCGCGCCTTTTCGGAAAGCGGCCGTTGCTCGAACCGAGCGCTGGCGTCACAGCGGTGTTTGTTGGAGCCATTTGTGTGCGGAAAGGAGCTCATCTGCTCCTGGACTATTGGGCACAGAGCAGGGTGAAGGGAAGGCTTGTGCTTGCAGGGGAGATGGAGCCTGCCATCAGGGAGAAGTGCGCCAGCCTTCTTGCCAGAGATGATGTGATCGTATTGGACTATCTTAGAGATGTTGGCGCGCTTTATCGATCGGCCGATCTCTTCATTTTTCCTTCGTTGGAGGAGGGGAGTCCGTTGGTCATCTACGAAGCGTGCGGCGCTGGACTTCCGGTCGTCACGACGGAGATGGGGGCGGGGCGGTTCGTGCGAGACGGTCATGAAGGTTTTGTGCTCGATCCCTACGATGCGCCCCGTTGGGTCGAGACTATTCGTTCGCTGGCTGGCGACCTCGAGCTTCGACGAGCAATGTCGGAAGCCGCTGCCGAGCGTGCAGAGCATTTCGTCTGGGCTGAGGTCGCCAGTCAGCGTCGTCAGCAGATCAAGGAATGTCTTGGCCATGGCCTCTGATCGCGCAAAGCTTGCCGTGCTGATTGTCGCGTATCGCAATCCCGATGACATTCAGCGTTGTTTGAGGTCGCTCGCAGCGTCCGATTGGCAGGAGTTTGAAGTCTTTGTTTGCGAAAATGGAGGGAAAGAAGCGTTCGAAACGTTGGCGGCTGCGCTTATCGATCAGGAGCGGATGCTGCCATGCATTCAAGATGAAGATGATGCCGTAGACGCGCCCGGCGGACGGTTTGGCTTTGTATTTAAATGTCGATTTCAGAACCGGGCAGTAATTGTTCGACTTGGACTTGCGACAGATAATCTCGGTTATGGCGGCGGGATAAACGCCTGGCTCGAACGCCTGCTCGGCACGCCGGGCTGGGAAGCTGTGCTCGTTCTTAATCCCGATACCGAGGTCCACGATAGCTGCCTGACGGAATTCATGTCCAAAGCAGATCAGGGTTTCGGAATGATTGGCGGCACCCTGGTTTTCGATCATGCGCCCGACAAGATCATCAATTACGGACTTCACTGGTCGCCGATCACGGGCCGGGTTCTCGCAGTCGGCAGAAATTTGGCGGCCGGCACTTCTCCCACACCTGAGGTGCTTTCCCGGATCGATTCGATTAGTGGCGCCTGCGTGCTGGTGACGCGTGCGTTTATCGAGGACGTCGGATTGATGGCCGAGGACTATTTTCTCTATATGGAGGATGTTGACTGGGGTCGTCGCCGTGGGAAGCACAGAATTGGCTTCGCGGAGCGGGCGATCATACGTCACGTTGGCGGCACTGCTATCGGTTCTGCGATTGATCCCAAAAAGCAATCCTTCCTTTCGGTCTATCTGTCTGCGCGCAATAGCATCCTCTTCGCGCGCCGATGGGCTGGACGCCGGTGGGTGCTTCACTTTGGATGGGGTTTGCTGCACGCTTTCCGATACGCAGCGATTGGCGCACCTCTTGCCGCAAAGATTACCCTCGTCGGCCTAATGGACGGCGCGCAGGGAAAGACGGGTAAACCCGACGCTTCTGTGCGATTGCCTCAGTCCAGCTAGGCGCTGCACATTTCCAGCTTCGGTCTCTAGGGGCGGCTTGTAACTGTCAGTCTTGCGCGAGCGGGGATATCGGAAAACGCGTCGATCGGGCGGCACTGGTTCAGGCGCTGTAATACGGGCTCCAAGAGCTGGGTCTGAGTCCGCGCGGCCTGGGTCGGAGCGACCGGAGTTCTTTAACCTTCGATCGAGAGCAGCTTCGCTGGAATTGGTTAGGCTCGGCAAAATATTGTGGCATTGGCTTGGCGCAATGCCTTCCTTCGATTTACTGTTCGCGATGTTTCGGGTTATGTCCCCCAATTAAGACGGTTATTTCGAGCGGGATTATTAATTTGCAACGCAAATTCTCTAGCACCTCTTAGTGTCAATCCATCACTGGCAAATTTGGCCGCTGGCGTTCTCAGCGTCCGGCAATGATGCCGTTTTTGTCTGTGGATTGCGTCGCAGTACCGGGTTTAATTCGGTAAAACGCGAGAGTATGGCGGTCTGAGCCAGACATCACCCCAGCACGGCCTAGATATAGTCCAACAAAAGTCCGTGGTACTCGGCCAAGAGTCGCCGCGGCCGAGATGCTCGGCTTTTAAAGATAGCGTGTCGCTTGGGGGACCTTCGTGGTTGAGCGCATGCCTATCGGGTATTAAATCAGGAGAACAGGGTAGATGGCAATTAACGACGGCTCCGCAAATGCGCCAACTGGAACGCCGCAGCTTCCGAACTTGCTCGATTCCTACGGTGCGAACCGGCCCGGATGGAATGCCGCGGGCGTGGATTACTACGTGGGGACGCCTCAGGGTTTGGTTCTGAAAAACCCGGGGACGATCTCGATGGCCGGGGTATCGGTGGATACGACCAATCACACCATCACAGTGACCGGCAGCAACGTTACGCTCGACGGCTATGACTTCTCGCTCAACGGTGGCTGGGGCGTCGTTGTCCAGGGCGCCAATGCAAAGATTATGGATTCCAACTTCCTGGTCGGGTCCAACAGCAACAAACCCGTCTTAGCGTCGTCGTCGTCGTCGAATTTGACGGTCATGTACTGCACGATTGATGGCAACAACAACGGCAGCGTCAGTGGCCTCATCGAAAATCGCGGTTCGGGTACGCTGACCGTGGAGTATTCTTGGCTCAAGAATGCCGGCGGCGACATGATTCAAATGCACAATGGCGGCAAGTCGGCCGGCCTTGTCGCTGAGTACAATCTGATTCAGAACGCCGGAATGGCAGCCGGTGCGCACGGCGACTACACCGAGTTCATGGATGGGCCGTTTACGGCCACCATCATGTACAACACCACCACCCAGAATGGGGGGGCGTCCCAGGGCTTCATGGTGGAGCCTGACATCGGTAGCAGCCCGGGCACAGTTGTCTCCGGCGAAATCGGCAACAATACACTCACCGGCAGCGTCAACGCGTTCACTGCCGTCACGGTGGCAGATATCCAGAATACCTTCACCGTCCACGACAACTACTTCGATTCCTCCACTTCGTCTTCGGGATTGGCGTTCGGCGGTGTCCGTGGCGGTCCCAACGACTCCAGCTCCAAGTCGATCTATGTGCACAACGTCAATATGACGAATGGTGCCGTCCTTCAGGACGCCAATGCGCCAACATCCCCGTCCGGATCGACTTCCGGCTCAACTTCGACCGGTTCGACTGCCCCGAATGCACCCACTATCGCCTCCTTCTCGACCGATAGCGGCACCGCAGGCGACAAGATCACCAACGACAATACCATCGAGCTCAAGGGTGCCGCTGCTGCCGGGAGCACTGTCAAGATCTACGACGGTACGACCCAAATCGGTTCGACAACTGCGAACTCGAGCGGCAATTGGGACTACATCACAAAGGTCCTGACTGACGCCAAGCATACGCTCACTGCAACGGCAACCAATTCGTCGGGGCAGACCAGCGCGGCATCGTCTGCGCTGGCAGTCACCGTGGACACCAAAGCGCCGACCGCGCCGACCATTGGCAGCCATACGGTGAACAGCGCCAATCAAGCGGTGATGTCGGGCAATGCCGAAGCGAGCAGCGTCGTAAAGGTGTTCGACGGCACGACCCAGATCGGGACCTCGACGACCAACAGCAGCGGCGTGTGGGCCTATACCACCGCCGCCCTTGCGACCGGTTCGCACAGCCTCACCGCGAAGGCAATGGACGTGGCGGGTAATACCAGTGTGGCGTCTACCGTGGTCACGGCCAGCACCGGTACCTCGACGTCCCCCACCACACCGACGTCCCCCACCACGCCGACGTCGCCAACTGCTGGCACGGTGATCGAGTCGGCTGGCGCGACACGTCTCGTGGAGAGTGGTGACAAATACTACCTCAACACCAGCACCGGGACGGGCCCGTCCCTGAAGTCTCACGGCGTGGATTTTGTCGACGGGTCAGACGGCACCTGGGCGCCGATTGGTGCGGAGAAGACGGCCACGGGCTATGAGGTTGTCTGGAAGGAGGCGAGCAGCGGTCACTACACGGCCTGGAACACTGACAACAACGGCAACTACGTTTCCCAGGTCAGCGCCCTTACCGGCTCCACGTCGGGCGGCTACGTGTCGGGTACGGACTCGGGCCTTAAGTCGCTCGAGACGACCTTCCACCAGGATCTGAACGGTGACGGGCAGATCGGTGCTACCAGTTCGACCACACCGACGTCGCCAACGCCAACTGCTGGCACGGTAATCGAGTCGGCTGGTGCAACACGTCTCGTTGAGAGTAACGACAAATACTATCTCAACAGCAGCACCGGGACGGGCCCGTCCCTGAAGTCTCACGGCGTGGATTTTGTCGACGCGGCAGATGGCACCTGGGCGCCGATTGGTGCGGAGAAGACGGCTGCGGGCTATCAGGTCGTCTGGAAGGAGGCGAGCACGGGTCAGTACACGGCGTGGAACACCGATAGCAACGGCAACTACGTTTCCCATGTCAGCAGCCTGACCGGCTCCACGTCCGGCGGCTCCGTGTCGGGCACGAACTCTGGGCTTAAATCGCTCGAGACCAGCTTTCACCAGGATCTCAATGGTGACGGGCAGATTGGTGCTTCCAGCGTAGCTACGTCGTCCACGAGCACCAGTCAGGTCGTTGCTACTTCGAGTTCGACAGGCAGCAACATACAGACGAGCACATCAGGCAATGACGTCTTCGTTGGCACCAGCAAGGCCGACACTTTCTCGTTTGCCGCGAATTTCGGCAACGACGTCATCAAGGGCTTCGTTGCCGGCGGACTTGCCCACGACACGGTCGAGTTCAGCAAGACCGTGTTCGACAGTTTCGCGAGCGTTCTCTCCCACGCGGCCCAGTCAGGCGGCGACGTCGTGATCGCGACGGGGAGCGACACGCTCACGCTGAAGAATACCAAGCTGGATGCGTTGAACAGCCACGACTTCCACTTCGCGTAGGGGACGGGCCAACCACACCGATTAGTACTCAATAACTGCCTCGGGGGATCTCTTGGGGGATCTTCCGAGGCATGTTTCAAGGGCGGGTGCCATGACTGACTTTGGACGGCGGGGGATGATTCCCCCGCCCGCGAATTTTTATCGAATCCCACTTATGCGTCTGTCAGCACTATGGGCGGCCGGGCGGCAGTGGGCGGAAGACGCCGAATTGCGGACACCGCGACTGATCAGCTGTGCAAAGCGTCCGGTGGAAGCCCTCCGGCAACGGATGTTCGCTGGTCGACCCCGGCCGGCGGAGGACTATGACGAGCCCCAGTCAGAGATGTCGGCTTTCCTGCGCTCTTGCCGCCGGGTTTTCTGGGCTCTCGCGGCCTTCAGCGGGATGAGCAATCTCCTTATGCTCACCGGGTCGTTTTTCATGCTGCAAGTCTATGATCGGGTGCTGCCCGGGCGCAGCATACCGACGCTGATCGCCCTTTTGGTTCTGGCCACGGTTCTCTACCTGTTTCAGGGTGGGCTCGACCTCGTCAGGAGCAGGATCAGCGCCCGGGTCGGCCGGTATTTCGATGAAAGGCTCGGCGTTCGAATATTCGACGCGCTTGTTCGCCTGCCTCTCAAGACCAGGGCCGATGGCGATGGCTTGCAGCCGGTGCGGGACCTTGATCAGGTCCGCAGCTTCCTGTCGAGCGGAGGACCGACGGCGCTCTTCGATCTGCCTTGGATGCCGATCTATCTCGGCGTCTGCTTCCTCTTTCACTTCTGGATCGGCGTCACTGCGCTGGCCGGCGCGCTGGTGCTGATCGGCATTACGATGCTCACGGAAACACGCACCCGAGGGCCGGCAAAGGCGTCCTCGCGCCTAGCCGTTTCGCGAACTGCCCTTGCGCTCGAGGGGCGGCGAAATGCCGAGGTTCTGCAGGCCATGGGCATGCGGCAACAAGCGGCTTTCCGATGGCGGGATGCCAACGCGAAGTACCTCGCCGCCCATGAGCGGGCCAGCGATGCCGCAAACGGCCTCGGTGGCGCCTCCAAGATCTTTCGGGCGATATTGCAATCGCTTGTTCTCGCCGTTGGCGCCGTCCTCGTCATCAACCAGGAATCGAGCGCGGGCATCATCATTGCCGGATCGATTCTCACCGCGCGTGCACTGGCGCCCGTCGAAATGGCTATTGCGAACTGGAAAGGTTTCGTCGCCGCGCGGCAATCGGGGCAACGGCTCGATCACTTGCTGAAGCTTCTGCCTAACGAGGAGAAGCGCCTGGCATTGCCGGCGCCTGTTGAAACCCTCACCGCCGAGCAACTCTATATTGGCGCCCCGAACTCCGAGAGGCCCACCCTCAGCGAAGTATCGTTCCAGCTGCGGAGCGGGCAGGCGGTTGGAATCATTGGTCCGAGCGGATCCGGCAAGTCGACGTTGGCTCGTGCACTGGTTGGGGTGTGGCCGTGCATTCGAGGCAGGGTCCGGCTCGACAATGCCGCGCTCGATCACTGGTCTTCAGACACCCTTGGCAAGCACATCGGTTATCTGCCTCAGGACGTTGAATTGTTCGACGGCAGCATCGCAATGAACATTGCTCGGTTCGACCCGGAGGCAACGGCCGCTGCTGTTCTGGAAGCCTCACATGCTGCGGGCGCGCACCACCTCATCCTTTCCCTCCCGGACGGCTACAGCACGAAGATTGGTGAGGGAGGGCTAGCGCTGTCGGCGGGTCAGCGGCAGCGTATCGGGCTCGCGCGCGCATTTTTCGGCAAGCCCTTCCTGGTAGTGCTTGATGAGCCGTCTTCCAATCTCGATGCCGAGGGCGAGGAGGCCTTGACCGAGGCGATCCTGAACGTGCGCCGCCGGGGAGGAATTGTCGCCGTTGTCGCCCATCGTCCGAAGGCGCTGGAAGGTGTGGACCATGTCTTGTGCCTTGGCGAAGGCAGGGTTCAGTCCTTCGGCAAGAGAGAGGAGGTTCTCAAGAGAGTGTTGCGAAATCCCGCAGCGCTCAAGGTCGTCGCGGAAGCTCAAGGAGGCGGTCGATGAACGGCCAAGTGGCACCGGCGATGCGATCCATCCAGCGTTACATGATCGTCGGTATGATCATGTTCGGTTTGGTAACCTTTGGGATCGGCGGTTGGGCAACAACGACCCAATTGTCTGGCGCGGTAATCGCCCAGGGCGTGGTCGTGGTGGATTCGAGCGTCAAGAAGGTTCAGCATTCCACTGGTGGGATCGTGGGAGAGTTGCGCGTGCGGGAGGGCGCCCGGGTCAATGCAGGGGACATCTTGATCCGCCTCGACGAGACCCAGACGCTCGCGAATGCGACCATCGTCACAAACAGCCTCGATGAGCTGTTCGCGCGGCAGGCTCGTCTCGAGGCCGAGCGCGATGGCGCCGAGCAGGTTATGTTTCCAAAGCTGCTGCTCGACCGGGCCGACGAGAGTAACTCCGAGGCGAGCCGTGCAATCACCGCGGAGCGGAAGCTGTTCGACCTGCGTCGTCAGGCGAGAAGCGGCCAAAAAGCGCAGTTGCTGGAGAAAAGCGCGCAGCTGGAAAATGAGATCAAGGGCTATACAGGGCAGACCGAGGCCAAGGTGAAGGAAGTCGATTTCATCCGCCAGGAGCTGGAGGGCGTTCGCAGCCTCTGGCAAAAAAATCTGGTGCCGATCACGCGGCTCAATTCTCTCGAGCGCGATGCCGCCCGGCTCGAAGGCGAGCGCAGCCAGCTGGCAGGAATGATTGCTCAGTCGAAAGGTAAGATTTCCGAAATCGGACTCCAGATCATTCAGATCGACCAGGACCTACGAACGGAAGTCGGCAAGGACCTGATCGAAACGCGATCGAAACTCTCTGAGCTGGGCGAGCGCAAAACTGCGGCGGTCGATCAACTGAATCGGGTCGATATCAGGGCACCGCAATCCGGACGTGTCCATGAGCTGAGCGTCCACACGGTTGGTGGTGTAATCTCTCCCGGCGAGCAGATCATGCTGATCGTGCCCGACGCGGACACGCTTGCGGTTGAGGTCAAGATCGCACCGCGCGATATCGACCAGGTCTATCTGGGGCAGACCGCGACGATGCGCTTCGCGGCATTCAACCAGAAGACTACGCCCGAAATCGATGGAGATGTCAGCATGGTCTCCGCAGACATCACACAGGATCAGCGTGCCGGCACGAGTTACTACACGGGCCGCGTCCTGCTGAAGCCCGAAGAGCTGGCGAAACTCGGGTCAGCCAAGCTGCTGCCCGGAATGCCGGTGGAGGTCTTCATCAAGACGGGAGGTCGGACCGCGTTGTCCTATCTGCTCAAGCCGCTGCACGACCAGGCGGAGCGCGCCTTCAAGGAGCGCTGAGTCTTCGCGGAAGATCGCAGCACTCGACTGCACGCATTCGGGGCTGGCGCCTTTATCCATGGGCACCGGCGTCGCGCCCAGCGCTGAAAGCACGGCTGAGCGGCCCGACGCATCCGCAGCGGGCGTGCCTGGCCGACGAAAGCGCGTCACAAGCCGGGACGGAGTCTGCGGTCGGGTTTCAAGGCCCGACCGCGGCGTTCTGGTGATGTCTGGTCGCCGCAAGAGATTTGACGGGGCGAACGTGGTGAGATCACCCCACCGCCTGATCAACCGCAGTAAATTGCGCAGCTTTCGACGGATTGACCGTGACGGATGCCTGTTGCCCGTGGGCGAGACTACCGATCGCTCGAACGACCGCCCGCTCAGTACGTCCATTCGCCTAGCGTACAGGGTCATCGCCGCTACGAAGACAAGTATGGTGGCTTCAGCCCCCAGAATGACGAGTAGCTCATCTGGCATGTGAGATCTGTCCCGCCCGAGGAAGCACTGGTTGAGGGTTTGGCCTCGATGAGTAATTAAATCAACCAGTAACATTAATAAGGGGCGTGATATTGTTGCCCCGACTCTGGATCCGCGAAGCACTTCCGTGCCGCGCATGGTGGGCCCACTGGACACCCGAGCTGATCAAGACCTCTCGCTCCATTCATCCTTCCCGTTCTTCCCTCAGGGGGCGCGGGCTGCGGCCCCTTGCGTGCGACGCCGCGCCATTTGATTTTAAATATGTTATTGCGGATTAAATGAGACATAAATAGGATTAAATATTATAACCTAAGACAAGCCGTTCCCGCGACCGGCGCGGCCGCGCTGGGTGGGTGAATCCGGGCCTCAATTTGGCGTTCGCAGGGGGATCGGTAGATGCAACGAACCTTGGGACCAGTCGTCGCGGCAGCCGTAACCATCATGATTGGAGGTATTCAGTGCGGGCGGGCGGCATCGTTGGCCGTGCCAGAGGCTCCACAAGCGCCTCTTACCCATATCGAGCTTGGACGCCCGACGCTTCCGCCCCTCACTTATACGGCGTTTTGCCTGCGCCATGAGGCCGAATGTCGCCCGCGGCGCTTCTTCCGCGGCGGGCCGATCCGGTTGACGGAGAAGCGATCGGCGGAGCTGCGGGAAATCAATCGCACGGTCAATTTGGCGATAGTGCCGTTTCGCAACGAGCTCGGACTTGCTGGCGAGACCTGGATCATCAACCCCCCTCGTGGCGATTGCAATGATTACGCGGTGAGCAAGCGCCACGAGCTGCTTCAGCGCGGCTGGCCGGCGCGGGTCCTGCTATTGAGCGAAGTCGTGGTCGGCTCCGGAGAGCACCACCTGGTGCTTCTCGTGCGTACCCGGAGCGGCGATCTCGTCCTCGACAATCTCGCGCCGCAGATCAAGCCTTGGTCGAGGGCGCCTTATCGCTGGATTCGCGTGCAGAGCCCGACCGACAACCGGTTGTGGGCGGCGGTCGGACGCGAAGGGGCGTAAGCGAACGGGCGCTGGCATCGCGCTGCGCAAATCTCCGGCGTCCATAAAAGGTCTGCACTAGTACAATTGCAAAACAATTTAATACGGAATGCGATAAACTCTATAATAATCAAAAGCATGAGAACAGTAAATGGAGCTCCGAGGTAACCTAAAGGCTGAGAAGGTTCGAAAGGCGAAGATTGTTCCGTCTTCGAGCAATGATGTGGTGACACGCTTCAAGCTCCTCGACCAAACCAGAGCAGGAGCGAATCCCGGCCGGCGCCAACATCCGTCATGGCATTATCTGGTCTTGTGGTATGCGACCTCCGTCGCGTTGCTTTTGCTATTTCCAATATTGAGTTTTGGCGTGCCATTGTGGCGGCTTCCCACCGCGCAGTCGCTTCCATTTGGCTGTCTTGTGGTGTCTTTCGTCCTAAGCGCCGCATGTACTCTCTTGATCCGCCCCTCATCGACGGGGCGGGGATTGGGCGGAATAATCGCGTCCACAATGGCGATTTTTGGTGTGGTCTTCTTGGGGTTTGTCCTCACCAGAACCGATTATTCCCGCGCCGTCACGCTCGGGATTTTCACGTCTGCCCTGGTGCTCGTCCCCGCCCCGTACTTCGTAGGAACTGCGGCGCTGCACCAAGCTCTGGCGCTTGGCGGGCTGCTGGCAGCGGCGGCCGCGGGATTGTTCGCGTTGCGAGTTACACCCGATGTAGCGGTGCACAGTAATACCTTGATCAAGACTGAGTTCTACAATTTAGACGTTCACACTTATTCGAACGCGTTTCCAAAATCTGCGGTGCGCGGCGGCGCACTGGCCCGGATCGGCGATCGTTATCTTCTCGTGAGCGGAGACGGTCATCTCCATGTCTTCTCCTGGGAAGCGGTCGACCACATGACCGTCCACACGCTGCCGTATCCGGTACCGATCAACGGCCAGGCGTTTTCCGCGGCTGCAGGCCGTCCATGGGCAGACCGCTCCGACTGGGTGCCTCAAGAGACCCAGAGCAGAGAGGCCGGACACGAGATTCTTAATCCTGAGTGGTTCCGTACGTATGACCTGCTGGTTCAGGAGGTCGGCGCCAGTACACGCATTTTCGTATCGCACGCTTACTGGCATGTTGGTCCGGAATGTTGGACCGAACGCATCTCCGTCCTCGAGGCGAACCGCGCGGCATTACTTCGCGGCGAATCTGCCTCCAGATGGAGAACTCTATATGAGACCTCACCTTGCCTGCCAGTGCGCGGCGAACACCGCCGCCGCGGGATTCCTTTTGTCGGCTATTTTGGTGGGGGCCGGATGGCTCTCCTAAATCCGGAAACGCTGCTGTTGACCGTCGGTGATTTTGGCTTCGACGGGGCCGCCTCGGTTCACGCCTATGCGCAGGACCCGGCGGCCTCGTACGGCAAAACACTGGCCATTAACATTACGGATGGAAACACTACAATTTTTACGATTGGTCACCGAAATGCGGAAGGCCTCTATATTGATCGGTCTGGAACGATTTGGTCGACCGAGCATGGCCCGCAGGGCGGCGACGAACTCAATCAGCTGGTCCGGGGCGCAAATTATGGTTGGCCATTTGCGACCTATGGAACAGACTATGGTTCGTTCTCGTGGCCGCTCAATAAACCTGATGCGGAGCAGAAGGGCTATGAAGCTCCAGTGTTCGCTTGGGTCCCTTCGATCGCAGTTTCTAATTTAATCGGGGTGGAGCGCGGATTGTTTGCGCAGTGGCAAGGTGATCTCCTGATCGCCACACTCAAGGCGGCGACGCTGTTTCGCGCGCGTGTGCGGGACGGTCAGGTCAAATACCTCGAGCCGATCGCGATCGGGAGTCGCATCCGCGACCTCATCGAGGGCAATGATGGCAGTCTTTTGCTATGGACGGATGAACAGAAATTGATCTCCCTTCGTCCCAAGGAAGGTGGCACGGGTGAAACTCTTTTCGCGGAGAAGTGTAGCGGCTGCCATCAGCCGAACTTGATGAGTGGCAATCGGATCGGACCAGATTTACTCGGCATTGTTGGTCGTCAAGTCGCGTCGGTGACGAACTATCCGGATTATTCATCAAGTTTGCGCCGGGTAGGGGGCACATGGACCGAAGAGCGCCTTAACGAGTTTCTCAAAGCACCAAGCGCCTTCTGTCCTGGAACGAGAATGGATTTCCCCGGTGATGCCAGCGCGACAGAACGCCGAGCCATCCTCAATTATCTACGTACGCTTTGACGGAGCACGTCGTGCCAGCTTTGTAATGTTACCATGCCTGCGAGCTGCGTCCGATATTCGCCCCAACGTTTAGTCGTTCGAGAAGATCTTTGGTCCAGAACAATCAGCCTCTGCCATCGTGGACTCTAACGCAAGATGTGTGCGCGGGTGGACACAGAAAATCGGCAGTACGTTGCGGCAAGATGGATTGTCTTGATCGTATGACGGCCTATTCGATGGCCACAAGCCGGAGCTAATTGTGCCCGACTTCAAGCGCTCCGTGAGCGGCATGGCGACGCCCCCCGACGCATCGGCCCGCTTACGAGTTTCCGGATCTCGTGGAGCAGCAACATGCGCTTTGTCTGTGCGGCATCGAGTAAGCCCTCGAACAGAACCAAGAACTCGCGCGCCTGCGCGTAGACTTCCGTGTTGATGGCGTCGCATCGAATCCATAGGACGCAAGACGCGCGTTGATCTCGACCGTGGCGATTGGATCGATCCGCGAGCTCAGCGCGTTTTGCAGCGTGTAGTACACGGCCTTGTCTTCGAACTCCGAGGCGATCACGACCATGCCGATGCGGCGGAGCGTGGCCTCAATCGCCTTTTGGCTATAAGTCTCAAGAAGCTTGTGGCGCGGTAAGCGGTAGCGCTGGATCTCCCAGGAGAGTTCGGCGACTGAACTCCGCCGGCAGCGGGCGCCCCGTTTGGAGGCCCCGTTCATAGCGGTGAGGCCTCCTCCCCGGTGCGTGAGGGCACGGCCGCGCTCAGGACGGCGGTACTGGACGGGCTGTGGACTGGGCTCGTCACCCAGAAGTCCCGCGCCACCGGCAGCGGCGCGATCTGCATATTGGCCCACCGGGCCCGTTCGTTGCCATGCCGGTGCAGCTCCTGATGATGGGCGCGACACAGCGGGACGGTGAACTCGTCACTGACCTTGCGGCCGAGGCGAATTTCAGATGGTGGGCATCGCACGGGCTCGCTGGCAGACGAGGCAGGGCTGCTCCCGGACGAACAGCAGGTGGGCCTTGCTGCGGGGAGGCTCTTTGGGATGAGCGAGCCCTGTTTCGGGCGCTGGTGGCAGGGCCGGCTGCGGCGCGGTCTCGGTGCCCGCAACCGCTGCCGGCAGCGGTTCTTCTGCCAGGCTTGGCCCGCGATCTAAGGCGTGCGCTTGTTCGACCCTGCTGGCTGCGGGAGGGATGGCATCCTCAAGCTTGCTCTGATAGGCGGCCTCGACCATGCGGGCGTCCGCCTCTAGCAGGCTGTTCTTGAGCGGAAGGCTGGCCTTGGCCCAGGCAAGCAGGTCAGTGCTGCCAGACAGCTCTGCGAGCTGGCGCAACAGCTGCTCGCGGAGCTCGGCGGACCTTGGCGGCCCCAGCACCGGCGCGCGGTTGAGCACGCCCTTGGCGGGCTTGGCTTGCGCGCCAACGGCTGGTTGCGATGCCGCAGCGAGCGGGCCGGCTAACGCAGCGGGGGCGTCCAGATCGTCTTCGCCGGCAATGCCGACCAGCGTGAACAGCGCATAGCGCCGGGCATAGCTCAGGGCGGCGCCCATCCGGTGCGGGGCGGCGGTGTCGGCGACCGGGCACACCGGCCAGTCGGAGGCAATCCATTCGCCCGAGGCGTGGAGCAGGGTGGTCGTGAGCCTGATCAGTCCGGTGTCGACATCGATCGCGGTGGCCTGCACGGTCGCGATCTCGTGCTTGGTGAGGCACTTGCGCACGATCTGAAGCCCGCTGGCGAGCGAGGCATAGCGGAAGGTGGGGCTCTCCTCCCGCGGGAACGGTGATACGATCGTCGCGGTCAATACCTTTTCCGGATTTTCAAGCTCACTTTGCGCCCGCGCAAGCGCGCCGGCGATTTGGCTGATGGTCACGCTGCAGCGCTGCATTGGCTGTCTCCACTGCTCGAGGTTATCGGTCCAGCTGCATCGTCAGAATGAGTCCGGCGACGATCAACTGGTGCTGCAGGTCACGGATCAGGGCGACAAGGACGTAGTCCTGCGCGCAGCGCGCCTCAAAGCCACGCAGTTTGGCCCAGAGTTCAGCGAACAGCTCGAATGCCGCTTCGTACGGCTCCGGGGATCAGAGAAGGGATCGAGATGGACAAAGTCAAAGGACGGCTGCATCGGCAGACCCTCTGAACCGGGAGCTCAGGCTCGGCAAGTTGCCCGCCCCGTGGCTGAGCTCGGCGGCAGGTTTAAGCGACGTCGTCGACCACCTCGAAGCTGATTGCGCCGGCCTTGGAACGTTTGGCGCGCAAGCCGTGGCCGCTCGCCTCCTTGGCGTCTTCCGCACCAGCGCCTTTAGCTCCGTTTTTGCCCGCTCGTGCTCCAGCGCCGCGCCGCGAGTTTGGCGGTGGAGCGCGCCCAATTCCGCCCAGGCGTTCGAGCCGCTCATGTCGACCACTCGCACCGCCGCCAGCCCGGCCGCGGCGGTTCGATGCCAAATAGCTGCGGCGCCTCACCGTTTTGCACACAGCGCCAGAACTTCTTCTCGGCGGTGAGCAGCAGATGTTGATAAAGCGGATCGGCATGGATCTTGATTTCGACCCATCGGCCACCACCGGTGATGATCGACAGCACCGCGGCGCGTGCGGCGACCACCCAGATGTTGTGCTGCAGTTGGGCCATGTGCTTGTCCGCCGCCGCGTCCTCGGAGAAATTCCAGGGCGCGAATTTGCTTTCGAAGACGTCTCCGGTTTGGTGCACCCGCCCATCAAGAGTCGCAGCCATCCACTTCTGCACGGGGTGGAAAACCCGGCGCTGAACGTGCGCGACCGCATGGCCCGTTTGGCGCTCGTACCAGGTTCGGTTGAGAGGCTCCGTCGCCGTGCCAAGCTGGACCGCCAGGTCGTCAGACAGGTCCTCTGGCTCGACCTCGCCGCGCTTTTCTTGCCAAAGCCGGACGAGGGCGGCTCCATCGCCGCCCATGATGATCCGCGCATCCGAGTCGCCGACAAATGTACGGCGCTTCGCAATTGCATTGGCAAGGTGCGGGATCATTGTAATTCTTCCTAGGTCGATTCGAAGTAGCTCAATTCGATACGAAAAGTATCATTCATGACATTCGTCAGATCAAAGCTGCTCGCGCGCTTTTGGGTTGGTCCCAGGACGATTTAGCTATGGCCGCTGAACTGTCAGTTCCAACGGTAAAGCGGCTTGAGGCGTCGGATGGTCTGCTGGGAGGGCGGGACCAAACGGTCGAGAAGATCGTAAATGCGATCACCTCCGCCGGCGTTGACTTCATCTTCGAAAACGGCGGTGGACCGGGCGTCCGGCTGCGCAGATCAGGGAAGTCGAGAGCTTAGAGTCAGGCAAGTCCGACAGCTAGTGCGGGTGTCTCTCGCGGCGGCTGCATTGTGATTGGCAAAACGAACCCGATTTTGTGTCGTGGAATCAGCTACTTCGTTTTGTCCTGCTCAAATCTTTTCATAGCTGGCGTGATCGGGATTGGGACGGCTGAAGGTCTCGACGAGATGCTTCCGGCTCGACTATGCGCCTGTTGATAACTGCCCCAAATTGGCAGCCGTGGCCCCATCCGCGTCCGGCGTATAGATCTTGTTAAACCGAACGGTGAGTAGTCTCGCGAGGTCACGGTGCGTTTTGATTCGCGGAGGAAACGCATGTCCCGCAAGCCGCGGTGCGAAGATCCCTTCGACTGCATATTTAAGCCGGCGCTCTTGCGATCGGAGTCGCCAAGCAGCTTCAAGATTTTCCATGACCAGATTTACAACGAAATCGCTCCCCAAACGCCAGTTTAACGCTTTGCAACTCGTCAGCTCATTCGGACCATGTGGGAGAATGAGCGTCTTCACGCTGGGAGCGGCCCTCCTCACCAACGCGACGTTGCCGGCACTACAAAACCTCATCGCGCCAACCTCGGTTACGGGTACGGGTTTCGATACCTATGGGCTCGTGCAGCAATACTTCAGCAGTGGTCAGGCTCGGCGCGAAATTCGCAAGCGATTGGCCCAACTCGGGTTGACCGAGCCAGATGTCCGAAGCCGAAGCCTTTCGACTCCGTCTCGATGCGATGCAAGCGCTGAACCGGCTACTGGCGTCCACGCAAAAAAGCTGGGCTAAGCAGTTGCCAACGCTGCAAGAGCATCAGCCGCGGTCTCACCAGCGGGGTCTTATCGAAGCTGGCCAAAACGGACCTAGCGAAGGAGAGGCCTCGCCGCTCGCGCCGTTGAGCGCGAGCGAATAGCACCATGACCAGCGATCGTCAGCTTCAGGCAAATCGGCGCAATGCCGTCCGAAGCACGGGGCCGCGCTCCGGGGCGGGAAAGCGGCGGTCAAGCCAGAATGCTTTCCGCCATGATCTATCCGTCGATTTGCGCGTCGCCCGTCAAGAAGCAATCGAGTTGCTGGCACGACAGCTTGCTGGCGATCGCGCCGATCTGAGGGCGTTGCAATGCGCCCGAAGCCTCGCGCACGCGAGCCATGCTCGAGCGTGTCCGGCACGCCAAACTATCGTTCATCGAGCGCATCATCTCGGTTGGCCGCTTGCACCGTTCCTTTGCGGTGAGCCCAGATTGAGCCCGTCATCTTCACCCCCCGGGAAATGCGGCAAATTGACAAGGCGTTCGCGAACGGCAAAATGCCTAGGTTGCGTCAACTCAGAACGCCAAAGCCGTTACCTCGCGCTGAACCAGCGTGCACAGCGGAAGCGTTCCGACGCGCGCTTCCAGAGCTGGTCATGATTGATCGATACGAGCGGCGAGCATTGGTGCGCTACTACGGCGCCTTGCGTGACATGATGCGGACGTGAGCTAATCGATGGCTAAATATGACAATGGACTCCGTCTCATGTCGCTGCCCGGTCGTTTGTGCGACTGTGTTGCGGGTGAGCAAGCTATTCGATCATTGAGTTGAATTCGACAAATTGTGTTCCTAGTTTCGGCCTGACGATGAACTTCGTGCACCGAATCTAGGCGTTTAGCAGTCAAATCACGTGGTGCTTCCGATGCCCTTAGATCCCAGAATGCTCGATCGCCGAGTCGATCAATGGGTCGCGCTCATGCGAGAGTTTCTGCGAGTTCTTGTAGTTCGCAAAAAGGAACAGTTTGATCGAAGAGTCTCGATCGGAGACCTTCTGACCGAACGCGACGAAAACGCCGCGGCATATGGCTTCGGCGAGGGAACCACGATGTACGACAACGTGCTCGTTCTGGGGTCTGTCAAGGTCGGACGAAATACCTGGATTGGACCAGGATGTATCCTGGATGGCTCGGGTGGAGATTTGCAGATAGGGGACTGGTGCTCCATCTCTGCTGGCGTCCAGATCTACACACATCATACCGTAAATCGTTCAATTTCGCTTGGCCGGGACCCGATCGATTACGCACCCACCTGGATCGGCAATGGAGTATATATAGGCCCGAATTCGGTTATCCAAATGGGTGTAACGATCGGCGACCGCGCGATCATAGGTGCAAATTCACTGGTCAACAGGGATATTCCTACAGGTGCCAAGGCGTTTGGCTGTCCTGCGCGCCTCCAGCGGCCCTCAACGTCGAAATAAATGCAATCCGCGGCCGGCCCAAGTTTCCATTTTCGCCGCAACTTCGGTCGCCACCGATTTAATGGCAAGACCAATGCCCAAGCCGGAGGAATAAATTACTCAGTTAAGAAATTTAATTTGCGCTTCCGCTAGTTTGATGTACGATTTAATCGAGGGCTGAAATGTTGCAGGATGACCCCGATGACCCACCTGGACGCCGACAGCGAAGACCGTCGTGAGTTCTTGAAGAGTTGCGGAAGGTTTGCCGCCGTGACCCCTCCAGCTATGACCTTGTTGCTCTCCACCTCTCTTACCTCGGCCGCCATCGCGGGTTCGGCTGGCCGAATTGTGCACGGCAACAATGGGCACGGCAACAATGGGCGCGGCAACGGCAGCGGGGACGGCAGTCCTAACGGCAAAGAGGATAACGACCGCTGAAGGGTGGCGCCGACGGCCGGCGACAGCCATGCCGGCGTTCGCGCGGGTGCCGCTACAACGATTGCTCGTGCTCAGCCGGTCTGGCGGCGCTTCTGGCCGGATGAGCGGTTGATCAACAGGTCGGTCAGCTTTTTGCCGGCGCGAAGCTGCTCTTTCAACCATCGGGGCTGCTTACCGCGACCAGACCAGGTTTGGGATGGTTTCTTAGGATTCCGGTACTTCGGCAGCACTGGAGGGTAGGGGCGCCGTCCACGCTCCTCGGTGGGAGTGCCGGCGGTTCCCTCTATCCTGCGAAGCCGCTGTTCGAGCTTGGCTTTTTCCGCGGTCATTCTGCGACTGAGAACCGTGGTCACCTCGTCGTAAAGTTGCCAAAGGTCCCCCGTACGGACGGATGTCCAGTCGTCCTTACCCATGGAAGCCGTCCCCAGCTACTTCCGTCAAACAGAAGGTGGAGGGGATATCAGGTCGAAGCCCGGTCCGGCAAGCACGATCAGTTGGCAGGGCAGGCGGCCAGCGCGAAGTCCGACGCCTGTCGCCGCTACCGCCTCGTGCCGGTTGTCCGACCGAGCAGGCGCCTCCCAGAGGCCCTTCGCCGGTTGGCTCGTCGGGGGCCAAACATCCGCTGCTCGGCCCGCAATACGCGACTACGCAAATTCTGCAATTCGGTGAATTGAACGATCAGATCCTGATGAGTTTGACGCAGAACAGCCGAAGAATGCATGTGACCACCTACACTCGTTACAAAGATCACCTCGTAACCGCTCAGTGAAATTGCCGGGCTGACGAAGATGCCGGTTCAACTCTGCTGACCAGTTGTTCATCGGTGCTATAGTTAGATTGAAGGCCTTTCCCTGGATTTCGCTCGAAACGAGCATTGGCAGGGTGCTTTCGTTGAAATCAGGCAGTTTGAAAAATTTTCATTCCTCATTTGGGCCCCCGCCGATACACAAAATCAAAGGATCGCAGCCGTTCTTTGCGTCGGATGAACGCTCCTCGACGATAATATTACTCTGCGGCCTCCCCGGGTTGGATCGCCTCGTTTTAGGCGAAACTTCGTTGAATGTTAGATTTGAATCGCGGATATCCCTATATATCCTTCGTAATATAGCAGCGGTGGACCGATTAGATGGATGTCGATTATGATAGTCAGCGACTCACCCCGCGCTCAAGATACACCTGCCGAGCGAAGTTTACTTGCGTTACTATCAAAAATTGTCCGGAAGGCCGGCTTCCGCCGAAGATTTCGCGTTTTCGCGTTTCGAGCAGAGCCCGGATTCGTACGGTGGTGCACGCAATTTCAGAGTGAGTTACGCTCACACCGTGGTCAAGCGTTGCGAGATGTGCCCCAGCAAGTGCGACACTTTGACATTGCAAATTGGCTTTATGGTTAGCGAACGTTACCGAAGACGTTGCTGGAATAAACTGCCGCATTGTGGGTTTACGAATTGGGCAGAGGAAGCATGCGTCGCATCAGAATTGTCATCGCGGATCGGCACCCGATCGTTTTGGAGGGAATCAGCAGCGTCTTGGCGACGCAGCACGATTTTGCGATCGTGGCCTCATGCGGAGATGCTGCAAGCTGCATCGAGGCAATTCGACTTCTTGTGCCGGACATTGCGCTGGTGGATCTCGGCGCGCCTGAAATGAGCCGGTCTGACCTCCAGGCTCTGGCAAACGCCGCGGGCCCGGGTACTCAGGTAGTTTTCTTCGCCGATGCGGCTGGCGATGACGCGTTGCAAAAGCTGGTTGCCGACGGGGTCTGTCTCGTCCTCACGAAGCATGCGAAGCCGGAGACGCTAGTCGCCACCCTGCGGAAGGTTGTTCAGATCCGAGGATTGGCGTCACGGTCGCACAGCAGTGGACAGGTTGCTGAAGACCCTCTCGCAGCAGGTGAGGAGAAGTCCCTGACCCAGCTTACGGACCGGGAGCGGCAGATCATGCGGCTCGTATCGGAGGGGCTGTCGAACAAGGAAATTGGGCGTTGCCTGAACATTGCCGACGGTACGATCAAAGTCCACCTTCATCACATCTTTCAAAAACTGGACATCAGTAATCGGACAGTTCTCGCGGCATTGGCAATTTCACGGAATGAGCTGCATTCAGCGCCTCGTGAGTCGAGTGCTACCGGTCTTACACAGCGAGATCCCGCCAGCGCGAAATGACGAGGACGTCAAGCGCAACAACGCCTTTTCGACTCACGGGAATCGGGTCTGCCTCTCAAGGAGGGTTCTCGGATGTCCAGGCCCGCGGCCCCCGCAGTCCGAGCCACGCTTTTCAGCATGCCGCAGCAAATGAGCCGACGTGCTGGCTGGGCAAGTCAATGCGCTCTGTATGCGCTGAAACGATGCTAATTTTCGGCTTTGGTCGCGCTCGAAACCCGAGTGATAGCGCGGTCGCAATCGGCCTTGAACCTCTCTTCCTCTTCATCTGCGCAATCGACGCCGCCATATGCGGTCGGGCTTCCGGAGCTGCCGCCGGTCGCGAAAGGCCCTTTACCATTGCCTCCGGCACCAGCGGATCCGCCGCCAACGGGTTTCCCTGCAGCAGCATGAGGTGACCCGGCACGGCCACCGCCGGGTGCTCCACCCCCTCCGGATGATCCGCTACTGGAGGTCCCCGACCTTACCTCGGAGGACCGATCGTTGTCGAAGACAGACTGGCTCCTGTCGTCTTGCGTCGCTCCGTTCAGACCGCCCGAACGTGCAATGGCTTTCGAGGTCAGGGAGGTGGACAGAAGCAATGTCATGACCGGGGGCGTCACGGCCGCGAATCTTCCGCATGTCTTCAAAAACGCCCGCCGGTCGTCGTCTTCGTTGCCGTCCCGGGTCACGCTGCGCTCTCCTCGATTTAAATGAAATATAAAAGCATGGTATTATATATTATATTTTAAACAAGGAGTTTTCTTTTGAATGGCGGGAATTGCTGGACGCGAATCTTCTGGGCCGGTCAACGGCAGCATCCAGACTTGCCTTTGAACCTCCTGGGGTCTGGACTCAAGAACCATGCGCTCAATGACGTTGCGGCGCATTCTTGTCGTATCCATGCGGATGTTTGCGGGTGGGACGGTCGCTTCCCGGCACCTAGTTCCGCTGGCGATGTTGATGCTTGCGCCGGCATCAGGTCTTCCGGCGTTCGGCAGTGGCATCGCCATCAGCGTGCTGTATGCGCTGAGTCTGGGCGGGGCGTCCGGCTCACTGCAGGCCATCAACGCCGCCGAGTATCGGCCGCGACCATCTTGGTGCAATCAGGGGAGCGTCGTTCGTCTTCGGCATCGCGGTCGCGGCATTCGGACCGCTGCCTTTCGCAGTCAGCATCGATTGGACCGGAAGCTATTCGGCCGTCCTCATCGGTTGTTGTACTCTTTGCCTTACGTGCCGGGCTTGCGCTTTCGCGGTCCAGCGACCGTCCTCCGCGCGGCGAAATTAATAGCCAAGCGAAAGAGTGGGCGAGCGGGATCTCCGCTTCAGGGCGACCCGCGCAATAGTTGATCTCCTAGCGTCCGTCAGGGCGATTGTCCGCACTGGATCAAAATGCGAAGAACTCAACCTGAGCAAATGTGGTTCGCCAATAGCATCAAGAGCGGCCCTTCACTTAGATGATCGCTGCGAACAGATCCCACCGGCCCGGAAGTCCCTTAAGTTCATGCGATCCGCGCTCGGCGAACCTCAAACCCGCGCCTGCGACGAGATCGGTGACGACCCGTGACACCAAGACTTCGTCAGGCTGCGACTGGGTCATAACGCGCGAAGCTGCATGCACGGCGACGCCGCCTATATCGCGGCCCCTGATCTCGATTTCGCCGGTGTGAAGACCCGCTCGGAGCGCCAAGCCAATCTGTTTTGCAGCTGTTCCAAGCGCGAGAGCGCAACGAACGGCGCGGGCTGGTCCGTCGAAGGTGGCGAGAATGCCATCGCCGGTGGACTTGATCAAAGTGCCGCGATGCTTCTCGACGATTTGCGACGCCAGTTCATCGTGACTGTCGAGCAATTTGCGCCATGCCCGATCGCCGGTTTCGGCGGCGCGGCGCGTTGAATCGACAATATCCGTGAACAGGACCGTGGCGAGAACGCGATCGATATCCTCCGGCGAGCCGTCGCGATGCCCCGTCATGAACTCTTCGATATCGCCAAGCAGCTCGTCGCGATCGCTGAAGCCGAAATATGGACTGTGGTCATCTCCCGCATATTCGATGAATCGCGCGCCGGGAATCCCCGCGGCTAAATCGCGGCCATGCTCGACCGGTACCTGCACGTCGCCGTGACGATGCAGCACGAGCGTCGGAGCGCGTACGTTCTCAAGCAGCTGACTCACATCGATCGACGCATTCAGCAGGGCAAACTGCTTTATGGCTCCGGGACTGGCTGCAAGCCTTTCATACTTGGCGAATTGCGCTACGGCGGCAGGATCGGTCGCGAGGCTGGGAGCAACTCTGTTGATCATCGCGCCCGTGCCCCACGACTTCATGAGCTGCATGGCCCGTTGCTCGCCGCCTCCGGGCAAGTCGCGTCGCCGTCGATAGCCGCCAAAGAGGATGAGTTTGGATACGCGCTCGGGATAGGTGGCAGCAAACGTGACGCTCATCGCGCATCCCTCGGAAACGCCAAGCAGCGCGGCCTGGGTTGACCCGATGCTATCCATGACGGCGCGAACATCATCCATCCGCTGTTCGAGTGAAGGGGCTCCGGCTACCCTGTCGGAGAGCCCCTGGCCTCTCTTGTCGAAGGAAACCACGCGGGCGAAGGTCGAAAGACGGCGCATGAACGCGGTATAGCCGCGCAGTTCATGCAAGAATTCGACATGCGAAATGATGCCCGGGACCATGATGATATCAACGGGTCCGCTACCCAGCGTTTGATAGGCGATATTGACGTCGCCGCTGAGCGCATAGCGCGTCTCCGGCATGGCAAAATCGATCATCAGTCACTTCCTTGACGGCTAAGGTCCCCACCGCCGAAGCAAACAGGAGGCATCGTTCGTCACCTGGTCGGCGCGCAGCTGGTATCTTATCGTACGGGCGGCTCAACAGGGCTAGAGCAATGGCCTCGAAATGTCGCAAAGGCAGCTGTAGAGGCCGAGCGAGACCGTGGTCCGGTTCGCCCGCCCCATGCGAACTTCTGCACCAGATCACTAGCGCGGGACATCACAGGGGGCTCCGTCAAAGCGGACGCGCGCGGCATGGATGTCGGAATAACGACGATCGGCCCAATCGACGAGGCTCGCCATCGGCTCCAGCAGGGATTGGCCTAGCGGGGAAAGGCAATACTCAACGCTCGGTGGTTTGGTCGGAAAGACATTGCGGGTGACAAGTCCGTCGCGCTCCAGGTCGCGCAGCGTCTGGGTGAGCATGCGCTTCGAGATGTCGCGGATGGCTCGATGAAGCTCGCTGAAGCGCTGCGGTCGCGTCGCGAGGGTCATGATCATGAGTATGCTCCACTTATCGCCGATGCAGTCGAGTACGTCGCGCACCGGGCAGTGTACGGATTCTGCTGACCGGGCGTCGTCCGATTGATATCGGCTGAATCGCTCGATCGCGCTCAATGCGTCGCTCATGCCGGTCTCCTTTTCCTCTCCTGGTTACAAAAAACTGCCTCCTTACGGTGCAGACCTCAGGTCTCTATGTGAGACCTACCCTAGAACGTAGACCATTTAACACCGGGAGAATACGCATGTTTCTAGTCACGGGAATCACGGGAAAAGTCGGCGGCGCAACGGCCAGGCATCTGCTGGCCCAAGGTAAGAAAGTACGCGCGCTGGTTCGCGACCGCGCGAAGGCGGCAAGCTGGTCAGACCAGGGCGTGGAACTGGTCGACGGCGACTGGAACAATGCGGCCGCCATCGAGCGGGCGCTCAACGGCGTCGACGGCGCGTTTGTCATGTTGCCGGCCGTCTGGGCTCCCTCGCCGGACTTTAGGGAAGCCAAGGGCGTCATCGCGAACTATGTCGAGGCGTTGACCAAGGCCGCGCCCGCGCGGGTCGTCGGGCTCTCGTCGATGGGTGCGAACAGAACCAGCGGGTTGGGGATGATCACCGCGCTGTCGTTGCTGGAGCAGAGCCTTCGCAAACTGACATCGCCGACCGCCTTCGTGCGCGCCGGCGGGTTTTTCGAAAATTTCCTTTACGGCCTGCACGCCGCCCAGGGCGGCACGCTCCCCGTCTACTACAATCCGACCAACCGCAAATCGACCATGGCCGCGACGAACGACATCGGTGCCGAGGCGGCGACGCTGCTGACCGGGCCGGCGTGGTCGGGGCATCGCGTCATCGAACTTGGTTCGATGGTCAGCGCGGATGAAATCGCAGCGCAACTGGGCGATGTCATGCAGCGCGAAGTCAGGGCGTTCGCAGTGCCGCGGGCCGAGTGGTCGGCAGCGTTCGAGCAGTTCGGCATCCCGAAGGGCCAAACCGGACCGGCTGAAGCGATGTTTGAGGCCGTCAACGCGGGCTGGATGGACCTCGGCGTAGCGGGCACGGAGCACGTCGCCGGCACAACGCTGCCCCGCGATGTCTTCGCGGCGGCCCAGAAGACCGCCACGGCGTAGGTCCGGATCAGCGATGAGATGCGACTTTCGAACCTGCTCCGGAAAGTCGCATCTCCTTCGGAATGAATGCGTCGCGGCCGCCCCTCTCTTGGCGGCCACACAAGTCCTCCGGCGCCCTCATCAGAAAAGGATAGACAAATGTCAAAGAGTTCCTGGAGCCAAGTCTCGGCCTTGGCGCTTGCTGTTTTCTTCGTCGTTGGATCGCTCAGCAACATCTTCGCCCCGGGGTCCATCTACGAGGAATATCTTCGGTGGGGATACCCACCCTGGTTCCATTTCGTGACCGGATCGCTAGAACTCACGACCGCCGTTCTGCTGGTGCGGGCACGAACGCGGCTGTGGGGCTCGGCGCTCGGCTGCACAGTGATGTTGGCGGCGCTCGCGACCGTCACATTGCACGGCGAATACGGGCACGCGGTGGAGCCGCTTGTCGTCGCGACACTATCGATAGTCGTCGGCTGGATCGCCTCGCGGAAAGCGGCTCCCCGGCCCGGCATGACCGACGCTACTGGAGAGCCGAGGGATTGTCTGCGTGCGAACGTTCGCGGCTGAAACTGGATGTCCACCTACCAATGTTTGGCCCTAGCTGTCCCCGCGTTTGATCGGCTGCTGCGTGTTCTGCAGCTACGGGTCGATCCCGTGTCCGCCGATCCAGTCCGGCGATGAGGACCGACAGTCCTGCTGCGGCTGAGATCCGGCAGGTTTGGCTGGCGAACATGTGAACCGGGCTGGCTTCCATAGTTTCACTTTCCGTGGGATGGTCGTGCCATGCATTTGCGGCGACTGCTCAAACTCGCTCTCGCGCTCTTTGTGAGCCTCGGCCTGATGCTGGCGCCTCTGATCACGCCGGCCGCCGCTGCGCACGCGCGATCGGCCGCGATGGCCAACATGTCCATGTCGGCCGACATGCCCTGTTGTCCGGAGGAGCAGAAGAGCAAGGACTGTCAAGACTGTCCGCTGGTTGCAATGTGCGTGTTGAAGACGGCCCAGGCGGGACCCTCTGAGGCCGCCGCCCTTCCGCTGCGGCACGCAATCCGGACCACCCACTCGGTGGCGGACGACGTGGTCGGCGACGGTTTGATCCGTCCACCTCCCGACCAACCCCCTCGAATCCTGGCCTGAACGGCGCTTGACGCCGATTGCGTCCGTGCGCTTTGCGCCCGGATGACGCACGCCGCCTCGGCGGCGAATTCAGGACATCGAGGACACACAACATGAAGACGTCTACCTTCGCGCGGGCCGTCCAGGCCGCGTTGATCGCTGCGACCATCGGCGGCACAAGCACGGCCGCATTGGCCGACATCAAGGACTACACGTTCGAGCTCGTCGACCAGTCGGTCCAGGCCGGGCCCGACAAGATCATCACCGTCAGGCTCGTGAACACCAAAACCGGCAAACCGGTGCCGGAGGCGGTGATCTTCGCCAGCCGTTTGGACATGGCTCCGGACGGGATGCAGGAGATGGCGACCAAGGTCACGGCCATGCCCGGGACCGAGCCCGGCACCTACCGCTTCAAGGCAAGCTTTGGCATGGCGGGACGGTGGCAGCTTTCGCTGGGCGCCAAGGTCCAGGGCGAGACGGGTAGCGTCGAGAACAAGCTCGTCATCACGGCGCACAAATGACCCGCCCGATCGCCACAAGCCTGGTCGCCGCGTTGATCGCGGCGGCCGGGATCGCATTCGTCATCGCCGGCCCGCAGCGGCCGGCGGCTCGAGCCGTGATCGGCCTCGCTGCGGCCGAGGAGAGCGGCGCCCCGATCTACTACCAGGATCCGGACGGCAAGCCGTCTTACTCGCTTGTGCCGAGAAAGACGCCGGACGGCCGGGATTACCGCGCCGTGCCCGCTGGCGCCGACGTCGGCTTCGACGACGACCAGCCGGCGACAACGGCCGGCGATTCCGGAGCGCGACGGATCAAATACTACCGCAATCCCATGGGCCTGCCGGACACCTCCCCGGCGCCGAAGAAGGATTCCATGGGGATGGACTACATCCCGGTCTACGAGGGCGAGGACAGCGACGACGGCTCCGTCAAGCTGTCCCCGGGGAAGATCCAGCGTACCGGCGTCAAGTCGGAGCCCGCAGCGAGGCGGGTGATCCGGACCGTCGTCAGGGCGCCGGGCACGATCGCCCTCGACGAGCGGCGGATTTCCGTGATCGCAATGCGGGCGGAAAGCTTCATCCTTAAGGTCGCCGACGTCACCACCGGATCGCATGTTGCCAAGGGCCAGCCCCTGATGGAGGTCTACAGCCCCGCGGTGTCCTCCGCGGCGGCCGAGTACCTGACCACCATCACCTCGAAGACGACCAGCGGCGACGTTCAGTATGGCCGTGGATCGCGGCAGCGCCTGATCAATCTGGACGTGCCCGATGCTGCGATCTCCGCCATCGAGAAGAGCCGGACCGTGCCGACCTCGATCGAGTGGACTTCGCCGCGCGACGGCATCGTGCTGGAGCGCAATGCCATCGAAGGCATGCGCGTGCAGCCCGGCGGCGTCCTGTTCCGGATCGCCGACCACTCCGTTGTTTGGGCGCTGATCGACGTCGCCGAACGCGATCTGGGCATGATCGCCAAGGGCCAGCCCGTCGCGGTGAAGGCGCGGAGCTTTCCGGGCCGGGAGTTCACCGGGCAGGTCCAGGTGATCTATCCCCAGATCAACAAGGAGACCCGGACCGCGCGCGTCCGCGTTGAACTGCAGAATCCGGACCTGATCCTGCTGCACGACATGTACGTCGACGCCGACATCGACACCGGTAGCCGCGAGGCCGTCCTCGCGGTGCCGGAGAGCGCCGTGATGGACACCGGGAGCCGGCAGGCCGTTTTCATCGACAAGGGGCAGGGTCGGCTGGAGCCGCGCGAGGTCAAGCTCGGCCACCGGGGCGGCGGCTTCGTGGAGATCCGGCAGGGCCTCGCGGAGGGCGACGCCGTGGTGGTCTCGGCGAATTTCCTGATCGATGCCGAAAGCAACCTGAAGGCCGCCCTGAAGGGCTTTGCCGAAGGGGCGCAGCAATGATCGCACGCCTCATCGCCTGGTCCGCCCGCAACCTGCTGCTGGTCCTGTTCGGGACCGGCTTCGCCGCCGCGGCGGGACTGTACGCGCTTCTGCATCTGCCGCTCGATGCCATCCCGGATCTCTCGGATACCCAGGTGATCGTCTACACCGAGTACCCCGGCCAGGCGCCGCAGGTGATCGAGGACCAGGTCACCTATCCGCTGACGACGGCGATGCTGACGGTCCCGAAATCGAAGGTGGTCCGCGGCTTCTCGTTCTTCGGCGTCTCTTTCGTGTACGTGATCTTCGAGGACGGCACGGACATCTATTGGGCGCGCTCGCGCGTGCTGGAATTCCTCAATGGCGCCAGCGCGCGCCTGCCGGCCGGTGTCATACCCACGATCGGTCCCGACGCGACCGGTGTCGGCTGGGTCTACCAGTACGCGGTGATGTCGAAGGAACTGAACCTCGCCGACACGAGGACCATCCAGGACTGGAATCTGAAGTTCGCGCTGGCCAAGGCCGAGGGCGTCGCGGAAGTCGCGAGCGTCGGCGGGTTCGTCAAGCAGTACAACGTGATCCTCGATCCGCAGCGCATGCGCGACCGAGGGATCACCATGCAAAAGATGCGTGACGCCATCCGCGCCAGCAACGCCGACGTCGGCGGGCGAACGGTCGAACTCTCCGAATTCGAGTACGTCATCCGCGGCAAGGGCTACATCAAGTCGATCAACGACCTCGGCGACATCGTGCTGAAGACGTCCGGCGGCACGCCCGTGCTGCTGCGCGACGTGGCAAGGGTCGAACTCGGCCCCGACGAGCGGCGCGGCATCGCGGAGCTGAACGGCGAGGGCGAGGTCGCCAGCGGCATCGTGCTGCAGCGCTTCGGCCTCAATGCTCTGGAGGTGATCCAGAACGTCAAGAAGCGCTTCCGGGAGATCGCCTCGAGTCTGCCGAAGTCCGTCGAGATTGTCCCGGTCTACGATCGCTCCAACCTGATCTACGCGGCAATCGATACCCTCAAGCACACGCTGTTCGAAGAAAGTGTCGTTGTCGCGCTGGTCTGCATCGTGTTCCTGCTGCACGTGCGCAGCGCGCTTGTCGCGATCCTGATGCTGCCGGTCGGCATCTTGATGGCGTTTGGTGCCATGAAGCTGCTGGGCCTCGGCTCCAACATCATGAGCCTCGGCGGCATCGCAATCGCGATCGGCGCCATGGTCGATGCGGCCATCGTCATGATCGAGAACGCGCACAAGCACCTCGAACGCGCCGAGCCGGGAAGGTCCAGGATCGATGTCCTGATCGCCGCCGCGGCCGAGGTCGGACCGGCGCTGTTCTTCAGCCTGCTGATCATCACCGTGTCGTTCATGCCGATCTTCACGCTCGAATCGCAGGAGGGGCGGCTGTTCAGCCCGCTTGCGTTCACCAAGACGTTCTCGATGGCGGCCGCCGCGCTTCTCTCGGTGACGTTGGTGCCGGCGCTGATGGTGATCTTCGTGCGCGGCCGGATCGTTCCGGAGCACCGGAATCCGATCAACCGGTTCCTGATCTGGATCTACCGCCCGGTAATCAAAGGCGTCATGCGGGCGAAGACGCTGGTGGTCGTGCTCGCGCTCGCCGTGCTGGCCGTGAGCATCTGGCCGGCGCGCCAGCTCGGCACCGAGTTCATGCCGAACCTCAATGAAGGCACGCTGCTCTACATGCCGACCACGCTGCCGGGCATCTCCGTCACCAAGGCCGGCGAACTGATGCAGACCCAGGACCGAATCATTCGATCCTTTCCGGAAGTCGCCTCGGTCTACGGCAAGGCAGGGCGCGCCGCGACCGCCACCGATCCGGCACCGTCCGAGATGTTCGAAACCCTCGTCAACCTCAAGCCGAAGGAAGAGTGGCGCCCCGGCATGACCATCGACGGGCTCATCGCCGAGATGGACAAGGCGCTGCAGTTTCCCGGGGTGTCGAACGCCTGGACCATGCCGATCAAGGCGCGCATCGACATGCTGTCGACGGGCATCCGGACTCCGATCGGCGTCAAGGTAATCGGGACGGATCTCGTCGAGATCGACAAGCTTGCCAAGCAGATCGAGCAGGTCCTCAAAACCGTTCCGGGCACCTCCTCGGCCTACGCCGAGCGCGGGATCGGCGGCTACTATCTAGAGGTCACGCCGGACCGGGCCGCGCTGGCGCGTTACGGCATCATGGTCCAAGACGTGCAGGACACGATCGCCATCGCGCTGGGCGGGCAGACGGTGACCACCACCGTGGAAGGCCGGCAGCGCTTCACCGTCAACATGCGCTACCCGCGCGATCTGCGCGACAATCCGCAGGCTATCGCCAACGACGTGCTGGTGCCGATGCCCGCCGGCGGCGCTGTGCCGCTCGGCGAGGTGGCGAAGGTCGCGCCGGCGCGCGGGCCGACCTCGATCCGGACCGAGAACGGGCAACTCGCGACCTACGTCTACGTCGACATCCGTGACCGCGACCTCGGGGGCTACGTCGCGGACGCGAAAGCCGCCGTGCAGGCCAGCATCCGGTTTCCGGCCGGCTACTACGTGATGTGGAGCGGCCAGTACGAATACCTGGAGCGGGCCACCGCGCGGCTGAAGATTGTCGTTCCCCTGACGATGATGATCATCTTCCTGCTACTCTACCTGAACTTCCGCTCGATCACCGAGACGATGATCGTCATGCTCTCGCTGCCTTTCGCGCTGGTCGGCGGGTTTTGGCTGATGTGGTGGCTGGGCTTCAACCTCTCCGTTGCCGTCGCCGTCGGCTTCATCGCGCTCGCCGGCGTCGCGGCCGAGACCGGCGTTGTCATGCTAATCTACCTCAACCAGGCGCTGGCGGAGACTGCGGCGAGGCGTGCCGCCGAGGGGCGGGCCCTGACCCGCGGCGATCTCTACGACGCCGTCATGGAGGGCGCAGTGGAGCGCGTCCGGCCCAAGATGATGACTGTGGTCGCGATCATGGCGGGCCTGCTGCCGATCATGTGGAGCACCGGGACCGGCTCCGAAATCATGCAGCGGATCGCGGTGCCGATGATCGGCGGGATGATCTCCTCCACGCTGCTGACGCTGATCGTGATCCCGGCGATCTTCGGATTGGTGAAGGGCTTCGGACTTCCGCCCGGTGATCAGGGCAGGGCCCAGTCGGCAGATCAGGTAAAGGGCCCGTCAAGGAGCGAGTGCTGCAGCCTGCTAAATAAGATCGACAAGGCGCCATGCGCGAAGTCCTCGAGCCGGGCATGGCACGACTTAGACGATCGAACGGCGATCGAGCGTGGCCGATGCACCGTCAGGACAACGGTGCGGGCCCAACTTGCGTATCGACGGACTTGATCCGAACTTTCGCGGTACAATGGACCCCAGCGACCAGATGAACGATCGATCGAGCAGTATGCCGAGCACTGCAGCTTTAGGTAGGTAACGTGCGCGGTCGCGAATGGGATGCCGGCTCGCGGGGAAGGGCGACTTCACCCCTTGCCACTCCAGGAGTTTCGCGTGGAGCTCTTTCCAGGGAGCTTTCCGGAAGGGAGTTTTGATGGCGTACGAAGTTCGGAGGGCGAGCGGCAGAACGAGTATGCGCGAGCGGCTTCGCTCAAGTAACGCAAACGGACGCGTTCGTCAGCCGGTGCCGTTCAGTCGTAGCTAAGCCGCTCGGATTCCTCGCGAGTGTAGTCTCTTGCGTGAATACGATCGGCGTATCTGGTGGAGATCGGCCCAAAGGCGGGCGGCAACGGGCCGTCGGTGAAGAGATGGTGACAATCGTCGAGATGGCCGCCTCGCACCGTCGCGTTGCGACCGAACTTGGTCGTGTCAGCGACGAGCACCGCCGTGCGCGAATTGGCGACGATTGATTGACGTGCTTGAACCTCGTCCAAGTGAAAATCCAGCAGCGCGCCGTCTTGATCGATGCCGCCGACACCGAAGATCCCGTAGTCGGCTCGAAAACCCGCGAAGAAGCGCGCGGCGGCCTCGCCAACAATATCCCGATCAAGTGGGCGGAGGGTGCCGCCGGCGATCGTAATCTCGACTTCAGGGTTTTGTGCGAATGCAGCAGCCACGTTCAGATTGTTGGTGATGACGCGCAGATCCTGACGACGGGATAGTGCCTGCGCAACGTATTCTGGCGTCGTGCCAAGTCCGATCATCAGCGATGCTCCATCGGGAATGAACCTGGCGGTCGCATGCGCAATGCGCTGCTTGGCGACGGCGTTCAAACCTTGCCGGCTTCCATATGCCAAATTCTGGTTCTGGACGGGAAGGCTGACACCGCCGTGGATTCGCCGGAGCAATCCTTGGTCGCAAAGCGCATTCACGACACGGCGAATGGTCTGCTGCGTCACCTCAAAACGCGTCGCAAGTTGCTCGATCGAGGCGAAGCCTTGCTCGCGCACGATCTCTAGTATGGGGGCTCGACGTGAGGTGGAGGTCTTGAGCATAATTGATCCGTTCCAACCAAAGTATCATTTGAACGCTTTAGACGCAATTTTCTGTTTCATATGGGGTCACATTATGTTCATATGAACATAATAATTGCTGCGCCAATGAAGTTGCGCGGTCTGGAGGAACGGCATGGATCGGTCTGCTTGGGGTGAGGAGCCTTTGGCTGCTCCGCGAGGGCAGGACAAAGCCGGTATGAATGGCCACGCCGGTGCCCGGCACCGAACCCGGCATTTGAGAGCGAACAGACCATGTCAGCGATTACGCTGAGCCACGTCTCCAAATTTTGGGGATCGATGCGCGCTGTCGATGACGTCAGCCTGACAGCCGACGAAGGCTCGCTGCTGGTGCTGCTCGGGCCCTCCGGATGCGGCAAGTCGACGACGCTTCGATTGATCGCGGGCCTCGAGGAGGCCGCCGTCGGCACGATCACTATTGGCGGCATCGATGTTACGCATCTCACTCCGGCGCAACGGAAGATCTCAATGGTCTTCCAGTCCTACGCCCTGTTTCCGCATCTAAGCGTGGCTGAGAACATCGTCTTCGGACTGCGCGTGCGCCGCGTGTCTCGCGCCGAGCGGGACGAGCGGCTCCGGCGCGTCGCCGACATCGTCGGACTCAGTGGTCTGCTGGAGCGCAAGCCGTCGCAATTGTCCGGCGGGCAACGCCAGCGGGTAGCGCTCGGCCGGGCTATTATCGCGGAGGCGCGCGTCTGCCTCATGGACGAGCCGCTTTCAAATCTGGACGCCAAGTTGCGGCACGAGATGCGGACGGAAATCCGTGCGCTGCAGCAGCGCCTTGGCATCACCATGGTCTACGTGACCCACGATCAGACTGAGGCGATGACGATGGCGGACCGCGTCGTGCTGATGCGCGACGGCCGCGTCGAGCAGAACGGCTCGCCGGAAGAACTCTACAATCGTCCGGCAACGGCGTTCACGGCACGGTTCATTGGCACGCCGCCGATGAATCTCGTGCGTCAGGGCGACAAGCTTATTGGCGTCAGGCCGGAGCATATCCGCATCGTCTCCGGCGGCGATCATGTTGTGCGCGTCAAGGCCGTCGAGCATCTCGGCGCGGACAGCATCGTGCTGTGCGAGATGGGTGGGCAGCCCATCTCGGTGCGGCTTGACGGCTTCAGCAAGGTTCGACCGGGCGAGGATATCCGGATTGCCTGGGATGCGGATTACGAACACCGGTTCGATTCGACCACGGAAGTTCGGTTGGAGAGCATTGTCAAAGAGGGCCGTCTGGCAGCATCCGACCGATGAGGGCGGCGGTGTCAGGGCGGATAACGAAGGAGACTAGGATGTTTGCGCGCCGAACAATGTTGATGGCAGCTGCTTTCGCTGCGCTGTCCATGGGCGCCGCCCGTCCGGCGGCAGCGGTGGACCTCACGATGTACTATCCGGTCGCGGTCGGCGGTCCCGTCACCAAGATCATCGATGACATGGTCTCGCGCTTCGAGAAGGACAATCCGGACGTCAAGGTGACGGCGGTCTATGCCGGCAACTACACGGATACGATGACCAAGGCGATGACAGCGATGAAGGGCGGCCAACCGCCGCAATTGTCGGTGCTGCTGTCCACCGACGTGTTTACGCTCATGGACGAGAACGCGATCGTGCCGATCGACGGCCTCGTCAGCGACAAGGCGTGGTTCAAGGATTTTTATCCGGCGTTCATGGCGAACGGACAGATCGACGGCAAGACCTGGAGCATCCCGTTCCAGCGTTCGACGATCGTGCTGTACTGGAATAAGGAGGCCTTCAAGGAAGCCGGCCTCGATCCGGAGAAGGCACCGGCGTCCTGGGACGAACTGGTCGAGATGTCGAAGAAACTCGTCAAGAAGGACGGTGCCGGAAACACCACGCGCTGGGGTGTCGAAATTCCCTCGACCGGTTACGCTTACTGGATGCTGCAGGCGCTGGCCATCGAGAACGGCCAGAAGATGATGAACGAGCCCGGCAATGAGGTGTATCTGACCGCACCGAAGACGGTCGCCGCGCTGGACTACTGGGTCGATCTGTCGCGCAAGCACAACGTGGCGCCGGCGGGCAGCATCGACTGGGCCACACTGCGCACCGACTTTCTCGAAGGCAAGGCGGCGATGATGTGGCACACCACCGGCAACCTGACGGCGGTCAAGGATGCCGCGAAATTCCAGTTCGGTGTGGCCATGCTCCCGGCCAAGGAGCAGCGCGGATCGCCGACCGGCGGAGGCAATTTCTATATCTTCAAAAGCGCGTCCGCGGAGCAGCAGAAGGCAGCCGTCAAGTTCATCCAGTGGATGACGGCGCCAGACCGCGCAGCGGAATGGAGCATGAAGACGGGCTACGTGGCTGTGTCCCCGGCCGCCTACAAGACCAGCGCGATGACGGAATATGCCAAGGGCTTCCCGCAAGCGACCGTCGCGCGCGATCAGCTGGAGCACGCGGTGCCGGAACTCTCCGTCCACGAGAACGGCCGCATCTACAAGTTCGTCGGCGATGCCGTGCAAGCCGCGATCACCGGCACGCAGAAGCCGCAGGAGGCGCTCGCCGCAGCCCAGCAGCAGGCCGATCGCGTCTTGCGCGCCTACAAGTAAGGAAATCAGCGGGGTGGCGGCTCGCCGCCGCCATCCCGCTGATACAGGGATGTCCGATACCGTCGTCTCATCACAGGTTTCGCCGCGCCGCGCCGGCTCGCAGGCGTGGTGGAATGCCGTGAACGCCTGGCTGCTGCTGTTGCCGGCGGCGGTGCTGTTGATCGCGTTCACCCATTACCCGATCCTCGCGACGGTCCGGCATTCGCTGTTCATCACACGCCGCAATGGCACCGAGGTCTTTGTCGGCCTCGACAGTTATCAGGCTATGGCGGCCGACCCGATCTTCTGGAAGGCGCTGGTCAATAATTTCTGGTTCGCGCTCGGCACAGTTCCGACGTCGATCGCGCTGGCGCTGGTCATGGCGATCTGGGTCAATCGCAACATGCGCGGCCGGGGCTTTCTGCGTTTGGCCTATTTTACTCCGACCGTACTGCCGATGATCGCGGTCGCGAACATCTGGCTGTTCTTCTACACCCCGGACTATGGGCTGCTCGATCAGTTGCGCGGAAACTTTGGCCTCGCCGGCTGGAATTGGCTCGGCGATCCCTCGACGGTCATGGGCTGCCTGATCGTCATGGTGATCTGGAAGGAAGCCGGCTTCTTCATGATCTTCTATCTCGCGGCCCTCCAGCAGCTCTCGCCGGATCTCGAAGAGGCTGCGTCCATCGAGGGGGCGAGCCGATGGTACACATTCCGCCGGATCACGTTCCCGCTGCTGATGCCGACCACTCTGTTCGTCGCGATCAACGCGGTCATCAACTCGTTCAAGCTGGTCGATCACCTCGTCATCATGACCAAGGGCGGTCCTAACAACGCCAGCACGCTGTTGCTGTACTACATCTACGAAGTCGCCTTCACGTTCCAGGATTCATCCTACGCGGCGACGTTGACGGTGGTGCTTCTGGTGCTGCTGAGCGCCGTCGCGCTGATCAAGTTCGGCTATCTCGATCGCAGGATCCACTATCAATGAGAGGCCGGACACATCCCATCGAGGCTGTCGCCGCGTGGCTTCTGGCGCTGATCTGGCTCGCGCCGCTGGCCTATGCCTTCTGGAGCGCACTGCATCCGGCCGCCTATGCAACGTCGTTCAGCTTGTCCGCACCCTGGACGCTGGAGAACTTTGCCCGCGCCTGGAAGCAGGCGCCGTTCGCCCGCTACTACCTCAATACGATAGTGCTGGTGACGCTGGTTCTGGTCGGGCAACTCATCCTGTCGACGCTGGCGGCCTATGCGTTTGCACGCTTCAAGTTCAAGGGCAGCGGCATCGCCTTCGCGCTTGTCTTGTTACAATTGATGATCATGCCCGACGTGCTGATCGTCGAGAATTATCGCGCGATTGCCAAGCTCGGCCTGCTGGACACAATCCCTGCGATTGCGTTGCCTTATCTCGCCAGCGCCTTCGGCATCTTCCTGCTTCGGCAGACCTTTAAAAGCGTCCCTCAGGAACTCGTCGATGCGGCCCGGGTCGAAGGGTCCGGACCATTAGGGATTCTCTGGCGGGTCTATGTCCCGCTGGCGCGTCCGACCTACGTTGCATTCGGCCTCGTGTCGGTCAGCTACCACTGGAACAATTTCCTGTGGCCGCTGATCGTGACGAACTCTGTCGAAGCGCGCCCGCTCACCGTGGGCCTTGCGGTGTTCGGCGCGCCGGAGACCGGCGTGGACTGGTCGGTCATCACGGCGGCAACGGTGATGACCATGGCACCGCTGCTGATCGCGTTCCTGCTTTTCCAGCGGCAGTTCGTCCAATCCTTCATGCGCGCGGGAATTCGTTGATGCGGCTTCTTACCTGGAATATTCAGTGCGGCAAGGGTTGCGACGGCGTTACTGATCTGGCGAGGATCGTCGAGGTCGCAAGGGACACGGTGGATGCCGACGTCTTCTGCTTCCAGGAGGTGAGTTCAAACTTCTCCAGGCACGACGGGGGAGTGGATCAGAGTGCAGAGCTCGCCGCGCTGCTGCCGGGCTACATGGCGATATTTCGGCCTGCGATCGAGACCGTCGATCAGACGGGCCAACTGCATCGATTCGGCAACATGACGCTATCGCGCCTGCCGGTCGTGCAGATCAATAACCACATCCTGCCGTGGCCTGGCGCAGGCACGGTGCGCAGCATGCGGCGCCATGCCCTGGAAGTAACGGTCCAGGCTGCGTTTGGTGCGATCCGTATCGTCAATACCCATCTCGAATATTATTCGGTCGCCCAGCGGGAGGCGCAGATCAAGCGTTTGCTGGACCTGCAAGAGGATGCATCGATCAGTCCCAAGGCACCGACCGGACGGCCCGTCGAGCCCTATGAAAGTCAGACGGTCGCCGCGTCCAGCCTGATGTGCGGCGATTTCAATTGTGACGTTGCCGATCCCCAGCACGCCATGATCGATCGATCGAATCGGCCGGGCCTCAACTATCGCGATGCCTGGACGGCTCGTCGTCCAGACCGGCAGCGGTCGCCGACCTGCGGGCTATACGATCACGCGCAATGGACAGCAGGACCTGATTGCCGAGATTTTATTTTCGTGACGGAGGATTTGGCGAGCCGTGTCCTTGGCGTCGATGTTAATGGCAAGACAGATGCTTCCGATCATCAGCCGCTTTTCGTCGAATTGGCGGATTAAGATGGGCGGATTCGAGGGGCTGTTGCGCGCCTCGCGCAGCTGAAGGTCATCTGAATTCGGGCCTCGGCGCGCGACTATTGTCGAGCGGCGATGGCCGTGATCTCGAGTCTGACGCCCGGACCGAGATCGGCCACGCCGATTGCGGCGCGCGCCGGCAGATGAGCTTCTGCAAAATGCGCCTTCCAGGCCGCATTGAACTCTGCCTTCTCCTTGAGGTTGGTCATGTAGATGGTCACCTGCAAGACGTTGGTCAGATCGGATCCGAGGGTCTTCAGCAGCTGCGCCAGCTGCCCGAGCACGTCGTTCGCCTGGCCCGACATATCGAGGCTCGTGTCCTCGGGGACGATCCCACCGATGTAAAGCACGCCATTATGCTCGACCGCTTCGTGGAGCAGACCTTCGTAGGGCAAGACGCGCTTGATCATGATGAGACCGATCTTGCTGTGGGACGGGCGGCATATCGCACATTTCAATGTCACTGTCGTTGCAAGAGATTTCGCACAAGGCTGACCAAAAGACGGACCGCGCGACTTTGACTGCAGCAGAGTAAGGCATTGAAAATAAAAGCGTAAATGGGTCGAAGAATCGCCGTCGTTGGTTCCCCCGAAACGTTCGCCAAGCTGTCCTTGCACGAGCACCCGGCATTTTCGCCGGCCCTGAACCCGACGACATCGAAGAGCGGATCGCTATACTACCAACCGAATTCACCGGTTCGGCCGCGACCGGAACAAGGATCAGACGATGGACGATACGATTGGCTTCCCCGACCCCGGCCTCGACCTGTCCGACGGCTTCAAGCCGCACACTTCGCATTGGGGCGTGTTCTCGGCGCGCCAAAGCGAAGCCGGGCTCGAGGTCAGGGCCTATGCGGGTGATCCCGATCCGAACGGCATCATCGACAATTTCCCCGGCGCGCTGCGTCACCAGGCCCGCATCACCCAACCCGCGATCCGCCGCGGCTGGCTCGAACGCGGTCCCGGTCCCGACGATCGGCGCGGCCGCGACGAATTCGTCTCCGTCAGCTGGGAGAAGGCGCTCGATCTGCTCGGCGACGAGCTGGCACGCATCCGTGACACGCGCGGCCCCGGCGCGGTGTTCGGCGGCTCCTATGGCTGGTCGAGCGCGGGCCGCTTCCACCACGCCCAGAGCCAGGTGCATCGCTTCCTCAACATCGCCTTGGGCGGCTATGTGCGTTCGGTGAATTCCTATTCCTCCGGCGCGTCCTCGGTGCTGCTGCCGCAGATCCTTTGCGGCTACGAGGACATCACCAAGCGCAATGTCACCTGGGAACAGATCGCTGCCGACACCGAGATCGTGCTGGCGTTCGGCGGCATGGCGCTGAAGAACTCGATGGTCGCCGGCGGTTCGATCAGCAAGCATGTCGAGCGCGGCGCGATGGAGGCTGCGCACCGGCGCGGCTGCGAGTTCATCCTGGTCAGTCCGTTGCGTGAAGACCTGCCTGTCGAGGCCGGCGCCGAATGGATGACATGCGTGCCCGGCACCGACACCGCGCTGATGCTCGGCATTGTTCATACCCTGGTCGCGGAAAACCTCCACGACCAGGCTTTCCTCGATCGCTACACCGAGGGCTGGCCCGTCTTCCTGCGCTATCTCACTGGCGATAGCGACGGCCAAGCCAAGGACGCCGAATGGGCCGCAGCGATCTGCGGCGTCGATGCGGACAGGATTCGGCAGCTCGCGCGCCGGCTCGCCGGCAAGCGCGCACTCATCACCGTCTCCCATTCGCTCCAGCGCGCCGAGCATGGCGAGCAGCCGGTGTGGATGGGCATGGTGCTGGCGGCGGCGCTCGGCCAGATCGGCCTTCCCGGCGGCGGCTACGCCTATTCGTTGGGTGCGATCGGTTATTACGGCCGCCGCGTCAACGACGTGCCGGGGCCGACGCTGGGGCAGGGCCGCAACGCTGTCCGCGATTTCATTCCGGTGGCGCGCATCGCCGACATGCTGCTCAACCCTGGAAGCACCTATCGCTACAATGGCGAGACGCGCACCTATCCGGACATCCGCCTCGTCTACTGGGCTGGCGGCAATCCCTTCCATCACCACCAGGATATCAACCGCCTGCGCAAGGCGTTTGCGAAAGTCGACACGCTGGTCGTGCACGAGCTCGCCTGGACTGCCACGGCCCGGCATGCCGATATCGTGCTGCCCTCGACGATGACGCTCGAGCGCGAAGACATCGGATATTCCAGCAACGATCCCCTGATGGTCGCGATGCACCGGATCGCCGAGCCGTTCGGCCTTGCGCGTGACGACTACGAGATCTTTGCCGATCTCGCCGACCGGCTCGGCGCGCGCGAACCCTTCACCGAGGGGCGTACGTCACGTCAGTGGCTCGAATATCTTTATGAGCCGACCCGTGCTTCGCTCGAAGCGCGTGGTTTGCAGGCCCCGAGCTTCGAAGAATTCTGGCAGCGCGGCAGCCTGGTCGTGCCGCAGCAGCCCGACGACGGCGGCCGGCTGCGCCGCTTCCGCGACGATCCCGTCAATCACGCTCTGCCGACGCCGAGCGGCCGCATCGAGATATTCTCGCAAAAGATCGCGGGCCATGGCGATGCGGATTGTCCCGGTCATCCGGTCTGGCTCGACAAGACCGATATGCCGACGCCCGGCGCACCGTGCTTCCTGGTCGCCAACCAGCCGGTGACGCGCCTGCACAGCCAGCTCGATTTCGGCGGACATTCGCTTGCCGCAAAACATCGCGGCCGCGAGGTCGCGCGCATGAATCCGCGCGACGCCGAGGCGCGCGCTATCAAGGACCGCGACATCATCCGTCTGTTCAACGAACGCGGCGCCTGTCTCGCCGCGGTCCACGTCACCGACGAAATCGCGCCGGGAATCGTGCAGCTCCCGACCGGCGCCTGGTACGACCCGATGGACCCCGAAGAGGACGCGCCGCTCTGCGTGCACGGCAACCCGAACGTTCTTACCCGCGACATCGGCACCTCGTCCTTCGCGCAGGGCTGCACCGGCCAGCTCACGACGGTCGAGGTCGAGAAGTTCACCGGCAATCTGCCCCCGATCCGGGCGTTCGATCCGGTGTAGGTCCATGAAGAAAAAGAGGCCGCCCTGTGTGGGTGCAGGGGCGGCCCCGAGTGACTCGCGGGCCCGGGAGGAGGAGGGCGCGAGCCTGTGCGCTACGCGGCTGCGCTGATCCAGTCGCTCTCCAGAGAACGACGGCGCGGCGGCAGCGCTTGCATCTCGTGCCGTTGTCCCTTGCTGGCGAGGCGCCAGCGTGCCGGAGACTGATCGCTGATGCGCTTGAAGACGGTCGAAAAATGCGCCTGCGTGCTGAAGCCGACGGCAAGCGCGATCTCGGCCAGCGGCCGCTCTGTGGTCGCGAGCAGCGTCTTGGCATGCTCGACCCGGTGATTGAGCAGATACTCGCGGGGACGGTAACCGGTCGCAGCGCGGAATTGCGCCGCGAAGTGCATTCTTGACAGGCCGGCGACATCAGCGAGCTCGGACAGGCTGATGCGGCGGTGGAAATGATCGGCGACATATTGCTCGACGCGCCGCAGCCGCCATTTCGGCAAGGCATTGACCCTGGCGCGCGGCGATTCCAATCGGGTGAGATGCATCGCAAGGGTCTGGCCGATGCAGCGCGTAAACTGGTGGTCCGCGGCGTCGCCGTGTTCGATTAGTGTCTTGGCAAGCTCCGCAGCGAGCGGGTCGCGCAACAGGACGAGGTCATTCAGTCCGTCGGTCCCGGAAAATTGCGCCGGAAAATGATCCGTGGAGATGTGAAAGTGCAGGAAGGCGCATGGCGACTGGAATTGCGCGCCAAGGCGCTTCGACGGCGCGGTGAGATACAGCGTGCCCGCAGGCATGGTGCCGTCGAAAATGATCTGGCGCTCCCGGGTCAATTTGGCGCGCGTCGTCTTCAGGGCGATGCCGACGAAGTAACAATCCTGAGGTGTCGTCGCGTCGTGCGACGACGTGCTCCGCGCGTCTTCCCATCGCGAGATCGCGACGTCCTCGACGGCAGCCTCGGGGCCGCGATCGATCTGACGCCAATGGCTCTCCCGAGTGATCGCCTGGGTTGCTCGGGGGATCTCGCGATCCTCCGGGCTGGCCGGAAGATCGATCCAGGAATGCGCCGCCTGCAAATTGGTCAACATCGCTCGTCCTCTCCCGGGTTTGCCGCTGCTTGCGACCGGCAAGCGCGCCAAACCCACGTTTCCATGCTGAAACGATAGGCGTGAGCTGGCCAGGAAGCCCGTTAGGGGTGATTAGGATCTGTTAGTTTTTGTGGGGGCGCATCAGGTGTGCGGCAGCTCGTCGCAGGAAGCCGCCCGAGCTGCTCCGTCTGCGGCGAGAGCTCGAGGCCGTTAGCGGCAATCTCGAAGCGGCCGATGCGGATCTTGTCACGTCGGTTGAGCTCGCCGAACAACAGGGCGCATTGTCCTGGAGGCTGCGAGCCGAGATGTCGCTGGCGCGGCTTCGGATTCGGCAGGGTGTGCAGAATTCCCTCGAACAGCTCGCCAAAACCTATGCCCGGTTCTCGGAAGGGTTCGAGACCGCCGATCTCAGGGCGGCACAGCGCATACTGAACGAGCCTACTGCCTGAAGCACGCGGGATCGGCTTGCCCTTCAAGGCGGCGAGCGGCGCGTTCGCGGTCGGACCAGACGAGTGCGGGTTCTGGCCCGTGATCAGGAGGCGGTCGCTGACGACGCGCGGCGTCCAGTTGGCCCTCTTCGAGAAGGTGGCGCCGAGGCGCAGCATCTCGTCTTCGACCAGGAACGGCACCACCTTGGTGAGGCCGACCGCCTCTTCTTCGCCGTTGGTGAAGCCGGTCACCTCGTTGCCCTCGACCAGCGGCTTGCCGTCCGGCGTCTTGACGTGGCGCAGCGCCGCTGGCGAATGACAGACGATCGCCACATGCTTGCTGGCGGCAAAGAACGACTCGATGTCGCGCGGGCCGCTACTCGAAAACGGCGTCGAAGATCTCGACGTCCATCAGCACGGGCTTGGCGACCACGGTTCCGTCGGGCCGCAGCGTCTGCGCACGTCGAAGCGTCGGCACCACGATGCCGCCGAAGCTGTCATGAGCCCAGGAATAATGCGCGACTTTCATCCCGAACAGATCGTGATCGTTTCGCCGTTGCAACGCGTTCTCGTCGAAATAGAAGATCTGCTCGGGCGCGAGCGTGATCAGGCTCGGCGGGAACTGCGCCCGCAGCCGCCGCCATGACTCCGTGTTCTCCTGCCACGGTGGCAGTTCCTCCACCACCACATCGGGATGGGCGAGCAGGAATGGATTGGTCAGATAATTCCAGATCGCGACGCCGCAGAAGAAGACGAGGTGCAGTTCGTCCGCAAGCGCAGGCGAGCCGACCTCGGTGAACGCAAGGCTCGGGTTACGCCAGGTCCGCAGCACCTCACCCTCCAGGCTCTCGATCGTGATCGCATCGGGTTGAAAGGATCCGGAGTGTTCGCCGCCGGTGATGCCGGTAAAGCGGACCGATTGCGTCCGGGTCGAACCTTCCGCCGTCACGTCTTTGAATTCCCTGGCATGTCCTGCGTTGGAGAACAGCGTTCCGCTGACGGAAAGGTGGAGCGTGAACCGGTTCAAGCTGTTCCAGCGGGCCAAACCGCCGCTGGCATCAATTACATCGTCAAGAAGCGCCATGTCCCGCCATATCCACCATGAAGTGCCACCACCATGGCGGGGCGGACGCGGCTTGGCGTGTTAGAAGTTGTTAGGAGTTGCGAGCGGATATTCTTGCGGTATCCCGTTGAAGATACTCTCAATTCAGGCCGCCCAGGAGCTCCCTCGCGGCGACCAGATCGCGGCTCTGGAGGCCCTCCCGGTACCGCGCGACGAGAGGGGTGAGCAGGGCGCGTGCGTCGACGGCCTTGCCGGCCCCCTCCCAGAGGCGGCCGAGGCTGATCGCTGCGCGGAGCTCCCAGCCGATCGCGCCTTGCCGCCGCGCCAGATCGAGCGATTTGTCCAGATAGCTCTCGGCCTCCGCAGCGTTACCCGACCGCGCAAGGATGTCGCCCTTGATCCTGAGCATCTCCGGCATATCGAAGGATTCGCCGTGATCGGGGATCTGGGCGATGGCCTCGTTGATCGTCTGCAACGCTTCGCCGGCCTGGTTCTGGGAGGCGAGGCCCTCGGCGAGCGCCGTCGCAAACACCGTCGTCATGATCCGGTGTCGCGTCGCGTACAGCGTGGCCTGGCTGCGGCGAAGGTGCTCGATGCCGCCCGCGACGTCGCCGCGGCGAAGCAGCAGCTCACCCTTCTGGCCGATGCCGACCGCGTGATAGGGGCCGAGGAAGTGCCGCGCGGAATGCTCGATCAGCCGCTCGATCAGGATTTCGGCATTGGCCCAGTCGCCGACCCAGAGGAACACGTAGATCGTCCAGATCAGGGAAATACCGAGAGTGAGCGGCTGTTCGAGCAACTCGGCCTCGCGAACGGTGTATCTGGCCGCCTCGATCGCACGATCGGGCCGGCCTGTGAGCCAAAGCCCGCGCGCCAGCGCCACCAGTGCGACAATGCGGTCGTCATAGCCGAGATGCCCGATATTCAGCCGCTGCGAGCCGGGATTGTGCACCATCGCGCTCTCGCAGAACTGCACCGCCTTGTCCTGGTTGCCGATCAAATGATGTGCGACGCCCAGCATCCATTCGACGTTCAGCGTGCTGGCGGAATCGTTCAGCTTCCGCGCGACGCTTTCGCTCTGTTCGCCGGTCCCGAGCGCGCCGTGAAAATCTCCGACCCTGGTCAGGTAGATGTGCAATCCCCGCAGCAGCCAGAGCTGCCAATGCAAATCCTCGAGCTCCCGGGCAAGCTGGAGACTGCGCGTGAATGCCGACCGGACCGTTTCGGTGTTGCCCTGCGTGAACATCGCGGAGACGCCGAGCGCTGCCTGCAACGTCATTTCATGGCGGCTGTCGATCGAATTCGTATCGAGAGGGACAAGTGCCTGCTGCGTCCAGCGATAGCACTCCGTCAGCAATGTCAGTTCGAGGAAGAACTGGGCCGCCGACGCTGCCAGATCCACGCCGATCGTTCGGTCTCCGCCCTCGGAAAAACTCCAGGTCAGTGCCGCCCGGACATTGGGCAGGTGGTCGGCATAGGGAAGGAAGCCGCCCGCCGTCTGCATGCCCGTGGATTTGAGCGCAATGTCGCGCAGGAAGTCGCGGTAATATTCGGCGTGGCCGCGCGCGGCGCCGCCAGCTTCCCCGTTCTCGACAAGCTTGTCCGCGACGAAGGCGCGCGTCGTGTCCAGCAGGCGATAGCGCAGCCGCCGCTCCGCAGGCGAGGTCGCGATCAGCGATTTGGAGAGCAGATTCGAGACCGCTTCGACGGCTTCCGGCTCGCCGATGCCCTGACAGGAGGCGACCGAAAGCGCGGCTTCCAGGGTGAACGGCCCGACGAACACCGACAATCCACGCAGCGTTGCGCTTTCGGCTGCCGGCAGCAAATCGTAGCTCCAGGCGAGCGCTGCGCTCAGGGTCTGGTGCCGCGGGACAGCGGTGCGCCGCCCGCGCCACAGCAGCGAGAAGCGGCTGTCCAGCAGCGAGGCTGTTCCGGCAATGCCATAGGCGTTCACACGCCCGGCCGCGAGCTCGATCGCGAGCGCAATGCCGTCCAGCCGCCGGCAGATATCGGCAACGAGCGGCGCATCTTCCTCGCTGAGCTCGAAATCGCCCATGCTCTCGGCAATGCGCTCCACGAAGAGCTGGCTTGCGGGATAGGCAAGGATGTCGGCGATACCGAGTCCGTCGCGCTGTGGCGGGCAATCCAGCGGAAACAGCCGATGGACCCGCTCACCTTCAGTGCGGAAGGATTCGCGGCTGGTGGCGAGAATATGCAGCTCGGGCGCTTCCCGCACGATCCGCTCGGCCAGGGGGGCGAGGTCGTCGAGGATGTGCTCGCAGCTGTCGAAGACCAGCAGCATCCGCCGGCTGCGCAGGAACGTCAGCAGCCCGGGCCTCGGGTCGTCGGAATTGACGGTCAGGCCCAGTGCGGCCGCAATCGTTCCGGGAACGAGCCGGGCCTCCGTCAGTGCGCCGAAATCGACGAAACACACCTGGCCGTCGAATGCCTGGAGCTCGCCATGCGCGACGGCCAGTGCGACCGAGGTCTTGCCGATCCCGCCTGGGCCGACGATCGTGACGAAACGATGCTGCGCCAGCTCGGCGGAAATTCTCTCGACCGCATCGTCCCGCCCGATCATCTTCGCGCGCGGCGAGGGCAGCGAGCGAGGTGAAGCCGCGGGCAGGCTGATCCGGCTCTCCAACGGGGCAGCCCGGAGCAGCGGGGCCGCGAAACAATAACCGCGTCCGGGGACGTTGACGACGTAGCGGGCGCCTTCGCCGGCATCGCCCAACGCCTTGCGCAGCGTCGTGATGTGGAAGCGCAGGCTGCCTTCATCGACGTTCACGTCGGCCCAGATGCGCTTGATCAACTCCCGCTTGTCCACCACCTCGCCGGCGCGCTCGGCGAGAAAAACCAGGATGTCGAGCGCACGGCCGCCGAGGTGAACCGGGGCGCCGTCCTTCTCGAGCAGCCGCGACTTTGCGAACAGCCGGAATGGACCGAAAGCAATGGCCGAATCCTGATCGTTAGTGTCCGGCACGGGCCAATGATTCCAGTGAAAGGGCTGACATCCGCACTTTGATCTACCAGAAGGAAACCCCGAGTAAACTGGTCGAAAGTGGCGAAATCGCGTGGCGGCTGCAATTGGCCGGTTGCGCGACAATCCGTAGCAAATTTTGCTCAAACGCAGCATTTGCGAAGTGATCGGGACAATTCGGCAGCGTGCTTGGCCGCCGAACTGACAGTTCGGAGTCCGACCGTCGTACCGCCGATCATAACAAAAACTTGCAACGTCTAACGAGCAAAGCGCGCGAACTGCATCCAGTATGGCCTCCGAGTTACGCGCTATTTGCAACGGGGAGGCTATGATGTCCGGTATCGGTGCTCGGCCGAACGACCATGTCGTTCAATCTCAATTTGTCGCCAGTCTTGAGGATCAGTCGCGTGACTGGGAACTGGTGCTGCGGGAATCCCACCATCGGATGAAGAACACGCTGACACTGCTGGGTGCGTCAGTTCGCCGCGATTTCACGCGGGCAGGCACCCGGGACGTGTCGCTTGCCGCGGACCGGCTCGAGCGGCGCATCGTCGCCTTCGGCAGGCTCTATCAACTCTTGTCCGACAATGGCGGGCATACGGCGATCCCGGTCGAGGCCTTCTTCGAAAACCTGTGCGCAGCGATTTTCGAGGCCGTGCTGGAGCCGGCGGGCATCCGCTGCGAGGCTGCCATCGCAAGCGGGACGCTGCCCGCATCGCAATGTCATAGGCTCGCGCTGATGCTGACGGAGCTGGTGACGAATGCGGCAAAGCATGCCTTCACCAACAAGAAGGATGCACTGATCCGCATGGACATGGCCGTTCGCGACGGCGCCTGGTTCTGCACGGTGGCCGATAATGGAATCGGCGCGACCGGGCCGCTTCAGGGCACCGGCAGCCGGATTCTCGAAGGACTCGCACGCAGCATTCGCGCTCGGCTGCACGGCGAGGCGGGAGAGGGCGGCACACGCGTGACCATCGTGATGCCGATCGCCGCTTGAAGCTCGTTTTAAATTCAACTCAGGGAGTTCGAACATGGCTACTAGGGAAATCGAACGCGACGCCGCGGCCAAGGGTTCTGAATCTCGCGGCGTTGATATGAGGCTCGAGGTGGTCGTGATCCCCGTGTCGGATGTCGACCGCGCCAAGGCGTTCTACACGCGTCTCGGCTGGCGACTGGACGCCGATTTTGCCTCCAGCGATGACTGGCGCGTGATCCAGTTCACGCCGCCGGGCTCGGCCTGCTCGGTGATCTTCGGCAGGAACGTGACGGCGGCGGCGCCCGGCTCGGTGCGGGGCCTGTACCTGATCGTCTCCGATCTGGAGGCGGCCCAACAGGATCTGCTCGACCGCGGCATCGAGGTCAGTGCTCCGTTCCACGGTGCCGGCGATCTTCACGCCGGCCACGACGAGCCATATTTGTTCGGCAGCGTTCGGGTCAATGGTGCTGACCCGAAGCGCGGCAGCTACAGCTCGTTTGCCGCGTTCAGCGATCCCGACGGCAATGGCTGGCTGTTTCAGGAGATCACCACGCGCCTGCCCGGACGCATCGCGGGCGACGGCACGACATTCGCTTCGCAGGCTGCGCTGGCCGCGGCACTGCGCCGCGCGGCGGCGGCCCATGGCGAGCACGAAAAGCGGACCGGCGGGCACGACGCGAACTGGGCCGATTGGTACGCCGACTATGTCGTCCGCGAACAGGCCGGCGAGCCGCTCCCGTCCTGAGTTGCAGCGAACGTAGCTCCTGGCTTGGCCGACACGGCGCGCGATGGCCTGGTCGTCGCGCGCCGTGTCGCATTGGTCTTGCGCGTATCGTCGTCTTCGCCCGCCTTGCATCGCGCGGACTCGCAACGGCTAACGCTCTCTAACAATCCATAACGAGCAAATGGCCGGTGCCTGGGTCAGTGTGTGGACAACGAACCGACGCGTCCATTTTGAATTCGGTCAGCGTCACCGACCACAGCAAGGGAGATCCAATATGACCAACCAAGCACGCACCGACATTCTCAATCCCGACCGCCGTCAACTGCTGACCCAGGCCGCGATGACCGCTGTTGCCGCAAGCGTATCGAGCTTGCTGCCGCTGCATCCGGCGAAGGCCGCTGCAAGCGGCGCCATCCGGCCGTTCCAGGTCAACGTGCCCGAGGAGGATCTGCTGGACCTCCGTCGTCGTCTCGCCGCAACGCGCTGGCCCGACCGCGAGATCGTCGCCGACCAGTCGCAGGGCGTGCAGCTGACGACGGTGCAGCAGCTCGTGCGCTACTGGCAGGACGGTTACGACTGGCGCAAGATGGAGGCGCGGCTGAACGCCTTGCCGCAATTCGTCACCGAGATCGACGGCGTCGACATCCACTTCATTCACGTCCGCTCCCGCCACGAAAACGCGCTGCCGATGATCGTCACGCATGGCTGGCCGGGCTCGATCATCGAGCAGATGAAGATCGTCGGCCCGCTCACCGATCCCACCGCACATGGCGCGAAGGCGGCGGACGCCTTCGATCTCGTGATCCCTTCGCTGCCCGGGCACGGTTTCTCCGGCAAGCCGACGGAACTGGGCTGGGACCCGCAGCGCGTCGCGCGCGCCTGGATCGTGCTGATGAAGCGCCTTGGCTACACCCGCTACGTGGCCCAGGGCGGCGATTGGGGCAACGCGATCACAGAGCAGATGGCGGTGATCGCGCCGCCGGAGTTGCTTGGTATTCACACGAATATGCCCGCGACGGTTCCTGACGAGATCGCCAAAGCGCTTCAGCCCGGCGGATCGCAGCCGTCCAACCTCTCGGCTGACGAGCGCTACGCCTACGATCAGCTCGACGATTTCTACAAGCACGGTCTCGGCTATGCGATCGAGATGGCGAACCGGCCCCAGACGCTCTATGGCCTCGTGGATTCGCCGGCAGGTCTCGCATCCTGGATGCTCGATCACGATGCGCGCAGCACTGCGATGATCGCGCGAGTGTTCGACGGCAAGACGGAAGGGCTGTCGCGAGACGACGTGATCGACAACATCACGCTCTACTGGCTCACCAACACCGCGGTTTCGTCGGCGCGACTGTACTGGGAGAACAAGCTGGTGTTCTTCGAGCCGAAGCACGTGAAGATCCCGGTCGCCGTCAGCGTCTTCCCGGACGAGATCTACGCCGCGCCGCGCAGCTGGACGGAAAAGGCCTATCCGAAGCTGATGCACTACAACCGCCTCGACAAGGGCGGCCACTTCGCGGCCTGGGAGCAGCCCGTGCTGTTCTCTGCAGAAATGCGCACCGCGTTCCGCCCGCTACGTCAGTCGATCTGAACGAGCAGGGACGCGCATTCCGCGCGTCCCTGCTTGCCCCAACATCAGGAATCACAATCATGAATCGTCCCGAACGAAATTTCACGACCGACGAGATTCGCCTGGAGCGCCGCTTGCCGTCGTACTGGCGCGTCACCTTCGACATGCCGCCTGTGAATATTTTCGGCCCGAAGCAGCTCCCGCGGCTGGGCGACATCATCACTGAGATCGAGACCGATCCCGAGGTGAAGGTCGTGGTGTTCGACAGCGCCGTCGAAGGCTTCTTCATCACGCACTACGACTTCCTCGCGCCGCTGGAGGATTCCTTGAAAATCCCGCCCGGACCGACCGGCCTCGAGGCATTGCCTGATATGCTGGTGCGTCTCAGCCGCGCGCCGGTGGTCTCGATCGCCTCGATCAGGGGCCGCGCGACCGGCGTCGGCAGCGAGCTGGCGCTCGCGAGCGACATGCGCTTTGCCAGCCGCCAGAAGGCGATCTTGTCGCAATGGGAAGTTGGCGCGGGCCTCGTGCCTGGCGGCGGCCCGATGGCGCGGCTGCCGCGCCTGATGGGCCGTGGCCGCGCGCTCGAAGTCCTGCTGGGCGCCGACGACATCCACGGCGATCTCGCCGAACGTTACGGCTATGTGAACCGGTCGTTGCCGGATGCCGAGCTCGACGGCTTCATCGAAGCGCTGGCCATGCGCATGGCGTCCTTTGACAAGGAAGCCATTGCCGAGACCAAGCGTCTCGTCGACGTCGCGAGCCTGCCGCCGGATGTCGAGATCAAGCCGGAATGGGACGCGTTCCTGGCCTCGCTCGGCCGCCCCGCAAGCCAGACCCGCATCAAGGCGCTGATGTCGCGCGGCTTCCACCGCGCCGGCGACGTCGAGAACCGGCTGGGCTTCCACGTCGGACAGATCGGCAGCTAAAGCGTTTTCGAGCGAAGTGGATACCGGTTCGCGTCAAGAAAACGCGCCAAAACAATAATCCAGAGCGCCGTTCCGATTCCATCGGAACGGGGCTGTGACGGAACCGCTGCGGCGCTCGACCGGTTGGAGAGGCGACAGGCGGTAATGCCAATGTCGCCTTCCTCCGGTGCGGAGCGCCGGAGCCAAACCAAGCAAGGAGAGATGACATGATCCGCAAGGCAAAAGCAGTTTGGAAGGGCACCGGCCGCGATGGCACTGGTCAGCTATCGAGCGAATCCGGCGTGCTCGCCGAGACGCCCTATTCGTTCAAGACCCGCTTCGAGAGCGAGAAGGGCACCAATCCCGAGGAATTGATCGCGGCGGCCCATGCCGGCTGTTTCACCATGGCTCTGGCCTTCGGCCTGCAGCTCGCCGGCTTCACGCCGGACGAACTCTCGACAGAAGCCGCGGTCACGCTCGAGCCCGAAGGCAAAGGCTTCAAGATTGGCAAGTCGGCCCTGACGCTGCGCGCGAAAGTGCCGAACCTCAACGAGGCGGACTTTGCCCGCATCGCCGGAGAGGCCGAGAAGAACTGTCCGGTATCGAAGGTGCTCAACGCCGAGATCACGCTCGACGCCAAACTGACGTAGGGCGCGCTCAATTTATGTCCATCTGGTTCTGGTTGGGAAGCTGAGCTCGTCGAAGCTTGGCCTCCACGAGAGGAACCGGATGGACAAATGCCCCGCTTTCGGCTGGGCCGCCAAAAGCATAGTATGCGACGGATGCAGAACGGACAGACCGATCAATTGGGAGTGGAGATATGACAACGGAACGCGCAGTTTTGGCCGGAGGTTGCTTCTGGGGCATGCAGGATCTGATCCGCAGGCAGCCCGGCGTGATCTCGACTCGCGTCGGCTACACCGGCGGCGCGGTGAAGAACGCCACCTACCGCAATCATGAAGGACATGCCGAAGCGATCGAGATCGTCTTCGATCCCGCCAAGACCAGCTTCCGGACCATGCTGGAGTTCTTCTTCCAGATCCACGATCCGACCACGTTCAACCGTCAGGGCAACGATTTGGGCACGAGCTACCGCTCGGCGATCTTTTATACGAGCGACGAACAGAAGCGGACCGCTGAAGACGCGATTGCTGACGTCGAGGCGTCCGGCTTGTGGCCCGGCAAGGTGGTGACGGAGGTCGCGCCGGCCGGAGATTTCTGGGAAGCCGAGCCGGAGCATCAGGATTATCTCGAACGTTACCCTGACGGCTACACCTGCCATTTCATCCGGCCCGACTGGAAGCTGCCGCGGCGCGCGACGGCTGCGGGAGGCTGAGCCCGTCGTAGCGCAGTCAGCGCGTACGGTCAGGTTCGCAATTGCGCGATCAGGTCGCGCGCGATGCGCATATCGGCGAAGTCTGAGCCCTCGGCAAAGGCCCCGCGGACATTGTCGAGAACGGCCAGAGCGTTCGCGCTCTGGCCGGCCCCGACCATGGTTCGCGCGAGGCTGATCGCGCATCGCAGCTCCCAGAAGCGCGCGCCTTGCTGGACGGCAATGCCCATGGCCTCGCGAAAATGGGCCTCGGCGTCCCCTGCGTACCGCGCGCTCCTGAGCATCAATTCACCCTTGATACGGGTCAGCTCCGGCAGATACCAGAGTTCCTGCCGGTTGTTGCAGCGGGTCAGGACATCCTCGATCACGTCGAGGCCGCGATCGACCTGGTCGGCCTCCAAAAAGCATGCGGCGAGCTCGCCGAGCAGGGGAAGAAACCGTGGCAGGAAGCGCGCATCGCCGGCGCGATTGAGCTCTTCACTCAACAGCGGCAGTCCCGTCGCGACGTCGCCTCGCTTGACGATAACCGCGGCGTTGAAGGCACGTGCCCACAGCCCCCACAGCCGGATCGCGTGGCGATCGGTATGTTCGAGCAGCTCAGTGCCGTGACGCTCCGCGGCGTCGAAATCGCCGGCCCAGTACGTGATCGGGCAGGCGGCCTGTCCCAACACGCTACAGAAGGTCAGCGCGTGGCCGTTGGCGCGGCCTTCCTCGATGTTTCTGGCGGTGAGAGCCTGGGCCTGATCGGCCAGGCCCTGAAGCCACAGAATGCGGGCCCGAAAATATTGCGTGGATATCCTGAGGTCGAGCGGGAAGATTTTCGGCTTCTCCGCCAGCACATGCAGCGATGCATTGACCCGGTCGATGCGCAGCCGTGCCTCGTTCTGGTCCCCGAGATAGTGCAGCGCGACGGCCGTCAGCCGATCGCCCAGCATGACATCGGTCCTGTCGGGCGAGTTCGCCGCGGCGTTCGCAAAGCGATCGGCGAGCGTACGGGCCTTGCCGAACTGTCCGTTGTTGAACTGGTCGATGCACAAGCCCCAGAGCGCGCGCAGCCGGAAATCCTTGTCGTCGAGCCTGTCGGCCAGCTCGAGGGTCGTCTCGAGGATCGGCCGCGCCTCGCGCGCGCGGCCCTCGCCATACATCAGCGACCAGCCGAGCGCCGACAGGAGCTGCATGCGGATGCGGTTTTCCTCGGCGGTGTCTCCGAGCGCTGCGAGCGCCGTTCTGCTGCGCTCACGGCATTCGGCGAACAACGAAAGACGCACCCACAGCGTGACCGCGGCCGCCGTCAGCGCGATACCGAGTGTCGCCTCGCCGTCGGGGCCGAAGGCCCAGTCCAACGCCGCGCGCACATTATCCAGCTCCGCGCCATAGATGCTCAGCCATTCGGGCAGCGGCGTCGAATTGTCGGCCGCCGCGCGCCCGAAGAAATCGCGAAAATGTTCGGCGTGGCGGCGCGCGAACTGCCTGGTTTCGCCGAGCTCGTTGAGTTTTCCGTGCGCATAGGTGCGCGTGGTGTCGAGCAGGCGATAACGCAGCGTCCGCGAGCCGGACGGCGAGATCAGCGACTTGGTCACTAGGCTGTCGATCGCTTCGAGAGTCTCCGATGCGGTGACGCCGTCACCGGACGCGACGGCGGCAGCCGCCTCCGGCGCGAAAGGTCCGGCGAAGACCGACAGGCGTCGTAGCGTAGCGCTCTCCGCAGCGGGCAGAAGATCGTAGCTCCAGTCGAGAGCCGCGGCGAGGGTCTGGTGCCGCGGCACGGCGGTGCGCCGCCCGCGCCATTGCAGCGAAAAGCGGCTGTCGAGCAGGGATGCCGTGCCGGCGATGCCGTAAGCATTGACGCGGCCCGCCGCGAGCTCGATCGCCAGCGCGATGCCGTCGAGACGCCGGCAGATGTTTGCGACGAGGGGCGCCTCTTCCGCGCTGAGCTGGAACGGACCCGAACTCTGCGCGATACGCTCCACGAAGAGTTGAGCGGCGGGGTAGGCAAGCACCTCGGCGACAGCAAGCCCTTCGCGCTCGGGCGGACAATCCAGCGGGAATAGCCGGAAAATCCGCTCGCCTTCGCTCCGGAACGATTCGCGGCTGGTTGCGAGAACACGAAGCTGCGGCGCCTCGCGAACGATGCGCTCGACCAGCGGCGCCAGATTATCCAGCACATGTTCGCAACTGTCGAAGATCAGCAGGGCCGGGCCGGTCTTCAGAAATGTCAGCAGGGCCGGCGTCGGATCCTCCGCACTGATGGTCAGTCCGAGCGCCGAAGCAATGGTGGTAGCGATGTGGCTGGCATCCCTCAGCGGGCCGAAATCGACAAAGAAGACACGTCCGCCGAAATCCTGGGAGCGGCGATGCCCGACGGTGACGGCGACCGCGGTCTTGCCGATGCCGCCCGGTCCGACCACGGTCATGAAGCGATAGAGCGAAAGTCCGTTCGAGATTTTCTCGATGACGTCTTCCCGGCCGACCATCTTGGTAAGCTGAGCGGGCAGAGAGTGGGGAGCAGCGATTTCGGCCGGGGGAGGGGCGGCCGGCGGGGCCGGTTGAGCGAACGAGGCGACAAAGCAATAGCCACGGCCGGGCACGTTGACGACATAACGGGCCGACTTGCCGGTGTCGCCGAGCGCCTTGCGCAGCGCCGCGATATGGAAGCGCAGGCTGCCCTCGTCGACATTGACGTCAGCCCAAATGCGCTTGACCAGCTCTCTCTTGTCGACGACTTCACCGGGGCGTCCGGCAAGGAAGATCAGAATGTCGAGCGCGCGGCCGCCGACATGAAGCGGCGAGCCCTCCTTCTCCAAGAGCCGGGACTTCGGAAACAGTCGAAATGGCCCAAAGGAAATGGCCGAGTCTTCGTTACGATCTGGCACGCGCCATCGCCCCCTCGAAGGGAGTCAAAAGGTATTTCTTTCTGATCTATCAGAACGAGGCGTACAGTAAACCGGCGGAAAGCAGTGGGCAGGGCTGAAAGCCCTGCGCGGACGGTTTAGGTGGGCTGTAGTGCCAAAATAATGCTTGCAAAGCAAAGAGTTAGGCCCACGTGACTATGCCATGATGCCGGGGCTGATCCGGATGTCGCATTGACTGTGGGCGCGGATTGCTGCGATGGCAGGGCCGGGAGCCGGTCCCGCCACACATTGACTGCCGACTTCCGGAATTTGAACATGCCTTCCTTCACGCGGCGACAATTCGTGCATGCGTTACCGGGCGCAGCAGCGCTAGCTGCGCTTCCCCGCAGCGGACAAGCCGCCGACTACCCGTCTCGTCCCATTCGTCTCGTGCATCCGTACGGGGCCGGCGGAGCGGGGGACCAGATCGGGCGTCCCTGGGTCGACAAGATGTCATCGCTGCTCGGGCCGACCTTCGTCGACTATATCGGCGGTGCCGGCGGCGCGATCGGGACTGCCGCGGTTGCGCGCGAGGAGCCCGACGGCTACTCGCTGCTGCTCGGCAACGGCAGCACGCAGGTCATCATTCCCCTGACCTCGGCAAATCCCGGCTATTCCGTTGACGATTTCCGCGCCATCTACCGTCTGATCAGCACTGCGCTGGTCTTCGCCGTCCATCCGTCGTTGCCTGCCGCAAATCTGCGCGAGTTGATCGCCTACGCAAAGGCCAATCCGGGAAAGCTGTCCTACGGGACGCCCGGCATCGCCACCGGAAACCATCTGGTCGGCGAATCCTTCAAGCAGCAGGCGGGCGCATTGGATATCGTCCACGTGCCCTATCGGGGGATGTCGCAGGCGGCCAACGACCTCGTCAGCGGCCAGATCTCGCTCATCATTGGCGTGATGTCCGTCCAATTGAAGGAGCTGAGCGAGGCCGGGAAGGTCAGGCTGCTGGCGGTCACCACCGAAAGGCGGCTGAGCGGTGCACCGGAGATTCCGACTGCCGTCGAATCCGGCATGCCGGATCTTCGCTATGAGGGATGGTTCGGCATCTTTGCACCCAAGCACACCGACGATGCCATCATCGACCGGATCGCGCAGGCCACGCGGCTGGCCATGTCCGATCCGGCGCTTCTGGCGAGCTATCGCGCCCAGGGCATGGAGCCGGACAACGATTCAAGCCCCGACAAATTCCAGCGCATCGTCGAGGCCACATCCGCAAGCCTGGCGCCCGTGATCAAATCAATCGGGCTGAGCAATTTGTGAGGCCGCTCAGCCGTCTGTGCGCGTAACAATGCGCGCCGACAGCGTGACGAGGCCCATCAGCGCAGCCAGGAGCCAGAACGCCATCGGCAATCCGCCAAGACGTGCGACGAACCCGACACCGGCGGGACCGACGAGGACGCCGGCGTAGCCGGCGGTCGTGATCGCCGCGACGGCGAGCCCCGTGGGCATCACCTTCTGCCTCGCCGCCCGGCGGAACAGCACCGGCACGAGGTTTGATGCGCCGAGGCCGATCAGCAGGAAGCCGCCGACGCCGACCACTGCTACGGGAGCCGTGAGCAGGACCGCGAAGCCCGCGATCGCAATGAGGCTGCCCCAGACCAATGTCGTGCGGTCTCCGATGCGCGCGACGACGGCGTCGCCGCCGAGCCGCCCCATCGTCATTGCGATCGAGAACACGATGTAGCCGATCCCGCCTTGCGCTTCGGAGACGAGGCCCGCGCCGATGACGAGTAGCGCGCCCCAATCGAGCATCGCGCCTTCGACGAGGAAGGTGATGGCGCAAAGCAGCGCGAGCAGGAGCACGGAGCCATGCGGCAGCACGAACAGAGGCCCCTCCTGCACCTGCACGGAGCGAAGCAGGCGCGGCCAGGTCGCCAGCATTGCGATCAGCATCAGGACGGAGCAGATCAGCGTGCAAGCGAGCGCACCGAGTCGCAGCGAGAGCAGCGCGGTCATCAGCGCGGCCCCGGCAAAGCCGCCGATGCTGAACAGCGCGTGGAAGCCGGACATCAGCGGACGTCCCGCGGCGCGTTCCACCTCCACCGCGTGGATGTTCATGGCGACGTCGATGGAGCCGAGCGCGGCGCCGAATGCGAACAGTGCCAGCGCCAGCGTCGCGGGCGCGCTCGCGATTGCCAGCAGGGGCAGGACGAAAGCGAGACCGAGCCCGCCCGCAATGATGATCGGCTTGCTGCCATGGCGTGCGCTCATGATGCCGGTCAGGAGCATCGCGACGACCGAGCCGATGCCGAGGCTGAGCAGGAGCAGTCCGAGGATGCCGTCATCGACGGCGAGCCGCGCCTTCGCGAACGGTACCAGCGGTGCCCAGCACGCGATGCCGAAGCCCGCGACGAGGAAGGCAAGCCTGGTCGCAAGGCGTGTCGCCGGCGTGTCGGCAGAAGGCATGGGAACTCCGGGGGAAGCGGGGCTGGGGTGAATCGACAAGCCCTGCGATTGCCGCGCCTTTATGTCCGCAGCGTGCCCGAATTGTCGCAGGCAGCCGTCGCCAGCTGCAAGTGGACGCGCAAGGCTTTGTGCCCTGTGTCGCTCCCCTGTCAATCCGCCAGCGCGAAAATATTCCACTTTACCGAAATTCGGAATTGGCGTATGTGTCGCCCATCCCGGCTCACCCTTGGGGGCGACCATGTGTCGTGATGGTCGTAGAGCCGGGCTTGCGGTGGACGCGACAGCGTCGGGTGCGAAAGTGCGGGTAGGGCGGATTGCTCTCCGTGAGCCTGAGGCTTCGTGTCGACGAGCGGCGCTGTCAGGTTCGTCTCGCCAGTATTCTTCCGGCAATGTCGACAACGCCGGGAGATAATGCGGCGAGCAGCGAACCGTGCGTACGGCAAAACCGTGTGGTCCTGGCCGTCGTTGCTACGGTCAAGCCTTTGCGGATGCGGCACTTGCGTCAACCGGCGCGGTGTCCGCGACTTTCGTGAAGACGAGGGAGGCCAAAACGAACTCGGCTCCCGGGAGAGCACGGCATAAGCCGTAAAGCCACTGCGCAGGGAAGGCCGAGTGATTTGGCTACACCTGTATGCTGCTGTGCGGTTTCCTTGCGCTACCTTTCGCGCAGCGGACCGCGGGTGCCAGCCGGCACCCGGCCTTCCCTGCGCCCTCCTGGACAAGAGGGTGGAGCGACGAAGCAAAGCTCGGGCGAATTGCGCCGCGAGGCTGCGAAGGTGTGACTGGGAAGGCAAAGATGAATGCGAAGAAGAACCGCTCCTGTGCTCCGGACGCAGCGCAGCGTCCCTTCGACGGTGCGCTGCAGAGCCGGGGCCCATGTCTCCGAGCAGTCCGTGTCGCCCTGGGTCGCGGCTCTGCGCAGCAGCGCAAGAGCTGCGGCGCGTCCGGGACATGAGAGTGGGCGGCGGCACGTCGTTCTAGCCGCCGAGTATCCTCCGGCAAGCGTCGACAAACACCTGCGCGCCCGTGACGATGTCAGCGTCGGCGGTGTTTTCGGTCCAGTGATGGCTGATGCCGCCGATCGACGGTACGAACAACATGCCCGCGGGCATGACGGTCGCCAGCATCTGCGCGTCGTGGCCGGCGCCGCTGGGCATGCGGACGGACCGTCCGTCGGCCAGCGCCTTGCTCGCGGCCTCGATCGCGTCCTGAATGCCGGGGTTCATCATGGCGGGTGCACCGGTGCGCAGCTTTTCCACGGTGACGGTGCAGGGGCCGTTCGCGCTGAATTCATCCGCCATGCTCCGCAGCAGTTCTTCCAGCCGTGCGATGACGGAAGGATCGTCGTCACGGATCTGGAACAGCATCTCCGCGCCTCCGGGGATGATGCTGGGCGCGCCGGGATCGAGCGTGATGCGGCCGGTGGTCCAGACCGTGCGAAGACCGCACGCGGCAGGAAAACGCTCGTCGATCGCCACGCAGAATTTTGCGAGCGCGAGGCCCGCATCCTTCCGCGCCGCCATGCGGGTGGTGCCGGCGTGGTTCTGCTCACCGACAAAATTGATCTGGTATTGCCAGATGCCGACGATGGAGGTGACGACGCCGACCGCAAGCCGGCCGCTCTCGAGCGTATCGCCCTGTTCGATATGCGCTTCCAGATATCCGACGTGCCGGCCCGGCTCGGCGGTGATGCGCGATCGTCCTGCGAGCCCCACGTCGGCGAGCGCATCGCGCATGGTGCGGCCGCTGGTGCGGTCGCGAGCCGCGTCAATATCGGCCTCGGTCACTTGCCCGACATAGGAGCGCGAACCGAGGAAGTGCCCGAAGTGTCCTTCCTCGTCGCACCAGGCGGCAACTTCGACCACGCCGCTGGCCGAGGGATCGGCATTGAGCACGCGGGCCGCTTCGAGCGCGTAGACGACACCGAGCGGGCCATCGAGCCAGCCGGCGTAGTTCTGGCTTTCCAGGTGCGATCCCGCCAGCAGCTTCGGTCCGCGCTTTGCGCTGCTGCCGAAGACATTGCCGATGCCGTCAATGGCGGCGGTGAGGCCCGCGTCGGGCAGCTTCTGCACCAGCCAGTCCAGCGAAAGCCTGTGCGGCTCGGAGAAGGTCGGCTTGTGCACCCCGGTCTTGTAGGCTCCGATGGCGCGGAGCGCATTGAGGTCGGCGAGAACGCGTTCGCCGTTTGCGCGCGAGAAAGTGTCAGGCATGTTCGGCAACCTTCAGCGCCTCGGTACGGATCTCCTCGACCAGCCGTTCCTTCAGCTGGACGAATTCGGGCGTGGTCTTGATCTTGTAGGAGCGCGGATGCGGCAGGTCCACATTGATCTCGGCCTTGATGCGGCCGGGGCGTGCGCTCATGACGATGACGCGGCTGCCGAGGAAGATCGCTTCCTCGATGTCGTGGGTCACGAACAGCACGGTCTTCTGGTCGCGCTCCCAGATCCCGAGCAGCATTTCCTGCATCAAGGCGCGGGTCTGGTTGTCGAGCGCGCCGAAGGGCTCGTCGAGCAGCAGGATCTTCGGATCGTTGGCGAGCGCACGGGCGATCGCGGTGCGCTGCTGCATGCCGCCGGAGAGCTGTTTCGGCCAATGGTTCTCGAAACCGGACAGCCCGACCTGGCGGATGAAGGTATCGGCGATCTTGTGGCGCTCCGCCTCGGACACGCCACGCTCGCGCAGGCCGAAGGCGATGTTCTCGCGTACGGTCAGCCAGGGAAACAGCGTGTAGGACTGGAACACCATGCCGCGGTCGGCACCCGGGCCGGTCACCTCGCGTCCGTCGAGCACCACGCGTCCGCCGGTCGGGCGATCGAGGCCGGCGACGATGCGAAGCAGCGTGGACTTGCCGCAGCCGGAGGGGCCGAGGATGGTGACGAAGTCGTTGTTGCCGATCACAAGATCGGTCGGCTCCAGCGCCCTGGTCGGTGCGTTGCCGTGGCGCGCGGGAAAGGTTCGCGAGACCCGTTCGATCTTGAGGGTCGTCATGCGAGCCTCCAGGGAAACAGCCACCCGTTGAACGCCTTGAACAGGAAGTCCGAGACGAGGCCGATCAGTCCGATCACGATGATGCCGAAGATGATCTGGCCGGTGTTGAGCAGCGCCTGGCTGTCGGTGATCATGTGGCCGATGCCGGAGGAGGAGCCGATCAGTTCGGCGACGATGACATAGGTCCAGGCCCAGCCCAGCACCAGCCGCAGGATCTCGGCGATCTCCGGTGCGGAGGAGGGCAACAGCACGCGGCGGATGATGCCGCGGTCGCTGGCCCCTAACGTATAGGCCGCCTCGACCAGATCGCGCCGCGTCGTGCCGACGGTCACCGCGATCATCAGGATGATCTGGAACACCGAGCCGATGAAGATGACGAGCAGCTTTTGCAGTTCGCCGATGCCGGCCCACAGGATCAGGAGCGGGATGAACGCGGACGCCGGCAGATAGCGTGCAAAGGAAACGAATGGCTCGAGGAACGCCTCGACCGGCTTGTACGCGCCCATCACCACGCCGAACGGCACCGCGATGATTGCGGCCAGCGCGAAGCCGCCGACGACGCGCCAGATCGTCATGCCGATATCGAACAGGAAGCCCTGTTTGGCGATCAGATCGACGCCTTCCTGCACCATGGTGAGCGGGTTGGCGAGGAACACTTTCGACACGTGGCCGCCGAAGGTCGCCCAGGACCAGAGGGCAACGAACACCACGAAGAACGCAAGGCCGTAAGCCACGCGCTGCTTTGACGTCACGGGATCGAGGGGACGCATCAATGGTCTATCCGAGCGGTGAACAAGTTTACCGGCCCCGCCGAGAGACGGGGCCGGCGGCTTTTGGGAGGTTTACTTGATGTAGCTCGCGTCGAAGAGGTCCTCCACCTTCGGCGCGGCCTTGATGATGCCGATCTCGAGCAGGAGGTCGGCGGCCTCCTTGTTGAAGGTCAGGAAATCGCCGGCGAAGAATTTCTGGTTCGCGGCCTTGTCCTGCCAGCGCAGATACTTTGCCGAGTTGCCGAACGCCTCGCCGCTCTGCTTCACGTCGGCGCCCATGATCTCGTAGGCCTTGGCCTGATCCTTGGCGATCATGTCGAGGGCCTCGAAATAGCTGTCGGCGAGCGCCTTGGCCGCCTTCGGGTTCTCGGTGAGGAATTTCGGCGTGCAGCCGAACGTGTCCATGACGATCGGGTAGTCGAGCGTGGTCGCGATGATCTTGCCCTTGTCGGGCGCGGCACGAACCGTCGACAGATACGGCTCGTAGGTCATCGCGGCGTCGTTCTGGCCGGAGACGAAGGCTTGAGCGGCAGCGGCCGGCTCGAGGTTCACGACGGTGACGTCCTTCACCGACAAGCCGTTCTTCTTGAGCATCCAGGCCAGCGCGAAATAGGGCGAGGTGCCGGGCGCGGAAGCAGCAACCGTCTTGCCCTTCAGGTCCTTGATCGCGGCGAGATCGTTGCGCACGGCCATGCCGTCGGCACCAAAGCTCTTGTCGAGCTGGAAGATCTGCTTGGTCGCGACGCCGTTGGCGTTCCAGGAGATCCAGGTCTCGACGGTGGTCGCCGCGCACTGGACGTCACCGGAGGCGATCGCGAGATGGCGGTCCTTCTGCGGAATCTTCTTGATGGTGACGTCCAGACCGTTCTTCTTGAAGATGCCGGCTTCCTTCGCCAGCGTCAGCGGTGCGAAGCCGGTCCATCCGGAGATGCCGACGCCGACCTTGATGTCGTCGGCGAGCACGGGAGTGGAGGCCGTAAGCGCAATGATTGTCGCGAAAAGTTTCGAACTACGCATGATTGTCGTCCTCTTGCCGATCGATGGATTGACGTCCTGTTGATCACTGTCGGCCCCTGTGGACCGTTGCCCGAAGCGTTGCACGATTTGTGCCGACATCGCTCTCTCAGCCTCCCTTGAATCGGGCGACAAGGCGGTGAGAGTCACCGGGATAGAGCAGCCTCACAGCGGTGATCGTACGCGCGCTGCGCCAGGTATAGCGGTCGATCACGAGGCAGGGCGCGCCGAGGGCGATGTCGAGCGCTTCCGCCGTGCGATCGTCCGCAACGATGGCGCTGATCGTATGCTCGGCCTCTGTCCATGGAACATGGTGGAGCAGCCACGAGCCGGGCGGCTCGCGCGAGAAATCCGCGGTCGCCGCATCCGGCACCGACGCAAGATCGATCAACCTGTCCTCGACCGCAAAGGGCACGTTGTCGGCGCTGTGCCGGCAGGTGATCGCAACCACCTTGCCGGCCTTCTTGACGCCAAGACGCTCGCGGTCGGCAGCGGTCGCAGCGCGCAGCTTGCGGCCGATCAGCTCGTAGCCGTAGCCGCGGCCGAGCGCAGTGATCTCGGCGCGGATGTCGGCGATCTTGAGCACGGCAGATTGGTGTTGCGGCCGGCGGACGAAGGAGCCGGCACGTCGCCGCCGCTCGATCAGGCCGGCTTGCGCGAGCTCCGACAGCGCCTTGTTTACGGTCATGCGCGAGCAGCCGTAACGCGCGACCAGTTCGTGCTCGAACGGAATGCGATGCCCTGGTGGCCACTCGCCGGTCAGGATACGCTTCTCGATATCGGCGCGGATCCGTTTGTAGAGCGACGGCTGCTCCGCTGCATCAGTGGCGAGGCTCATGCCACGAGCCTCCGCACAGACGCGTTGAAGTGGTCGCGTGCGACCTGCCGCAGTCTGTGCCGGCCGCCCTCGACGACCTTGTCGCCACCGGCCCAGACGCAATCGATTGCACCGCTGCCCGCGGCAAAGATCCAGCCGTCGATGGCGGCGTCGCGCGCGCGCCCCGCCAGCGAGGGATGCGTGGTGTCGAGCGTGACGATGTCGGCGCGTGCACCTGGCGTGAGGCCGACTGACGTCTGCGCCAGCGCCCGCGCACCACCGGCGAGCGCATGATCGAACAGGGCGCGTCCCGTCGAGCGGCCTGCGCCAGCGGAGAGCACGTTGCGCTCGCGGTGCTTGAGCCGCTGACCGTATTCGAGCTGGCGCAGCTCGTCGGCGGCGCCGACGAGCACATTGGAATCGGTGCCTACACCGAAGGCGCCGCCGGCATCGAGAAATTCGCGCGCCGGAAAGATGCCATCGCCGAGGCTTGCCTCGGTGATGGGGCAGAGGCCGGCGACCGCGCCGGCCTTGGTGAATGCAGTGACTTCTTCATTCGTCGTGTGGGTGGCGTGGATGAGGCACCAGCGCTGATCGACGGGCGCGTGTTTCAGCAGCCATTGCACCGGACGCTGTCCGGACCAGGCCAGGCAATCCTCGACCTCCTTCACCTGCTCGGCGGCGTGAATGTGCACCGGTCCGCCCTCAGCAAGCGGAATGATCGCTGCAAGCTCGTCCGGCGTCACCGCGCGCAAACTGTGCGGAGCGATGCCGATATTCGCGCCGGGCAATGTTGCGATCGCCTTGCGCGAGGCGCTCGTCAAATCAGCGAACTGATCGACCGTACAGATGAAGCGGCGCTGACCGGCATGCGGCGCGGCGCCGCCGAAGCCACCATGCGCGTAAAAACTCGGTAGCAGCGTCAACGCAATGCCCGAGGCTTCGGCGGCCTGCGCAATGCGTGCGGCCATTTCTCCGGGGTCGGCGTAACGCGAGCCGTCGCGATCGTGATGCAGATAATGGAATTCGCCGACGCGGGTAAAACCCTGCTCCAGCATCTCGACATAAAGCAGCGTCGCGACGGCGGCGACGTCATCCGGCGTCATCGCCAGCGCGAAGCGGTACATCGTCTCGCGCCAGGTCCAGAAGGTGTCGGTACTGTCGCCGCGCATTTCTGCAAGTCCCGCCATGCCGCGCTGGAACGCGTGGCTGTGCAGGCTCGCAAGTCCCGGAAGCGCGATTTCGTGGCGTTCGTCGCCGGAGGCCGGGGCCACGCCCGGCGTCACCTCGGCGATCGCGCCGGCGGTGATCACCACCTGCACGTCATTGGCCCAGCCCGAGGGCAGGAGCGCGGAGGCGAAATGCAGTCGGGTCATGATTACACGCCGGCTGGACAGAACCGCGACACGATTATATGTCTAGACATATAAGTCAAGCATCCCAGGGCGCAGGGACATCCGCGAAGGGACAGTTGCATGGCAGAGCGCTTCGACCGGATCTGGCACAACGTCCGCCTCGCCACGATGCGGGCCGACCGTCCCGATCTCGGCGAGATCGAGCAAAGTGTGATCGCCGCGCGCGACGGCCGTATCGTCTATGCAGGTGCGCAGACCGATTTTTCGGCGGATGCCGATGCAGCCGAACGCATCGACTGCGAGGGGCGATGGATCACGCCCGGCCTCGTCGATTGCCACACCCATCTGGTCTATGGCGGCAATCGCGCCCACGAATTCGAGCTGCGCCTGAAAGGCGCGAGCTACGAGGAGATCGCGCGCGCCGGCGGCGGCATCGTCTCGACGGTGGCCGCGACGCGCAAGGCGAGCGAGGCCGAGCTCGTCGCGGGCGCGCTGCCGCGGCTCGATGCGCTGATTGGCGAGGGCGCAACCACGGTCGAGATCAAGTCCGGCTACGGGTTGGACATCGAGACCGAGATGCGGCAGCTGGCCGCCGCGCGCACCCTCGGCCGTCAGCGGCCGGTTGCGATCCGCACCTCCTTCCTCGGCGCGCATGCGCTGCCGCCAGAGGCGGAGAGCGACAGGGATCGTTACATCGATCTCGTCTGCAAGGAGATGTTGCCGGCAGTCGCAAAGGCTGGCCTGGCTGATGCCGTCGATGCCTTCATGGAGGGTATCGCATTTTCCGGTGAGCAGACGGCGCGTGTGTTCGAGACGGCGAGGCGGCTTGCACTGCCGGTCAAGCTGCATGCCGACCAGCTCTCGAACCTCGGCGGTGCTGCGCTCGCCGCAAAATTCTCGGCGCTGTCGGCCGATCACCTCGAGCACACCGACCAAGCCGGTGCCGCCGCGATGGCAAAAGCCAAAACGGTGGCCGTGCTGCTGCCCGGCGCCTTCTACTTCATTCGCGAGACGCAAAAACCGCCGGTCGAGGCGTTCCGCAAGCACGGCGTCCCCATGGCGCTGGCGACCGACTGCAATCCGGGCAGCTCGCCGCTGACTTCGCTCCTGCTCGCCATGAACATGGGCGCGACGCTATTCCGGATGACGGTGGCCGAGTGCCTGGCCGGTGTCACCCGCGAAGGCGCGCGAGCGCTCGGCGTGCTGGAGGAGACCGGCACGTTAGAGGCCGGAAAATGGTGCGATCTCGCGATCTGGGACATCGAGCGCCCCGCCGAGCTCGTCTATCGCATCGGCTTCAATCCGCTGCATCGTCGAATATGGAGGGGGCAATGACGGAGCAAGGCGCGCCGATCGTTGTCAAGCCGGGAACGGTCAGCCTCGATGATCTCGCGCGCGTGCTTGCAGGGCAATCCGTGGTGCTCGATCCCTCGTTCTGGCCGCGCGTCGACACGGCCGCGGAGATCGTTGCAAGGGCCGCACTATCCGACGTTCCCGTCTATGGCATCAACACCGGCTTCGGGAAGCTGGCGTCGAAGCGGATTCCGCCGGACCAGACCGCGCTGCTTCAGCGTAACCTCATCGTCTCGCATTGCTGCGGCGTCGGCCTGGCGACGCCTGAGCCGATCGTCCGGCTGATGATGGCGCTGAAGATCATCTCGCTCGGGCGTGGCGCCTCCGGCGTGCGCCGCGAGGTGATCGAGCAGTTGCAGTCCATGCTGGCGCGGCGCGTCTATCCGCTGGTGCCGCAGCAGGGTTCGGTCGGCGCTTCCGGCGATCTCGCGCCGCTCGCACACATGACCGCTGTGATGATCGGCGAAGGGCAGGCGATCGTCGACGGCAAGACCGTATCGGGCAGCGACGCGCTCGGCGCAGCCGGCCTGACGCCACTGACGCTCGGTCCCAAGGAAGGGCTCGCACTGATCAACGGTACGCAGTTCTCGACCGCCTATGCCGTCGCTGGCGTGCTGCGCGCATTTCGCCTGGCTCGCGCCGCGCTCGTCACCGGCGCGCTGTCGGTTGATGCGGCGATGGCCTCGACGGCGCCGTTCCGCCCCGAGATCCAGGCGCTGCGCGGCCATTCCGGACAGATCGCGGCTGCGGCAACCTTGATGGCGCTGCTCGACGGCAGCGACATCCGCCTGTCGCATCTCGAAGGCGACGAGCGCGTGCAGGATCCCTATTGCCTGCGCTGCCAGCCACAGGTCGCGGGCGCGGCGCTCGACCTGATCACGCAGGCTGCGCGCACGTTGATCGTCGAGGCCAATGCCGTCACGGACAATCCGCTCGTGCTGGTCGAGACCGGCGAGATCGTCTCCGGCGGTAATTTTCACGCCGAGCCGGTCGCCTTTGCGGCGGACACCATCGCGCTGGCGCTGTCGGAGATCGGCGCGATCAGCGAGCGGCGCATCGCGACGCTGGTCGATCCCGCGCTCAATTTCGGCCTACCGCCGTTCCTGACTCCAGATCCCGGTATCAATTCCGGCTTCATGATCGCCGAGGTGACAGCTGCCGCGCTTTATGCCGAGAACAAGCAGCGCGCGGCCGCCTGCTCGATCGATTCGACGCCGACCAGTGCCAACCAGGAAGACCACGTCTCGATGGCCGCGCATGCTGCACGACGCCTGTCGGACATGGCCGACAATCTTGCCGCGATTCTCGGCATCGAGCTCTTGGTCGCGGCCCAAGGTATCGCGCTGCGCGCGCCGCATGCGACGAGCGCGCCGCTCGTTGCCGCGATCGCCGCACTGCGCGAGCAGGTGCAGGCGCTCGGTGCCGATCGCTACATGGCCGGCGATCTCGCCAAGGCTGCAGCGCTGGTCGAAGCCGACGCGCTGCCGGCGGCGGCGCTCGCCGCGCTTTCAACTGACCCGTTTCCGACACTTGCTTGACGAGGTGTTCCGCATGAACCGCCGACTGGACAATGACCGCACCATCCGCGCGCCCCGCGGCAGCGAAATCAGCGCGAAGAGCTGGTTGACGGAAGCGCCCTTGCGCATGCTCATGAACAATCTCGATCCGGACGTTGCAGAACGTCCGAGCGAGCTCGTCGTCTATGGCGGCATCGGCCGCGCCGCGCGCGACTGGGAGAGCTTTGACCGGATCACGGCGGCGTTGCGCAAGCTCGAAGCCGACGAGACGCTGCTGGTCCAGTCCGGCAAGCCGGTCGGCGTGTTCCGCACCCATGCCGACGCGCCGCGTGTCCTGATCGCGAACTCCAACATCGTGCCGCACTGGGCGACGCTCGATCATTTCAACGAGCTCGATCGCAAGGGCCTGATGATGTACGGCCAGATGACGGCCGGCTCCTGGATCTATATCGGCAGCCAGGGCATCGTGCAGGGCACTTACGAAACTTTCGTTGAGGTCGGACGCCGCCATTATGGCGGCAGCCTCGCCGGCAAATGGATTCTCACCGCCGGTCTCGGTGGCATGGGCGGCGCGCAGCCGCTGGCTGCAACCATGGCAGGGGCTTCGATGCTGGCGGTCGAATGCCAGCCGAGCCGCATCGAGATGCGGCTGCGCACCGGTTATCTCGATCGCCAGGCCGCGACGCTCGACGAGGCGCTTGCGATCATGGCGGAGGCGGCGACGACGAAGAAGGCGGTCTCGGTCGGCCTGCTCGGCAATGCCGCGGAGATTTTTCCCGAGCTGGTCCGCCGCGGCGTCAGGCCCGACATCGTCACCGACCAGACCAGCGCGCACGATCCGATCAACGGCTATTTGCCGAAGGGCTGGACGCTCGCCGAATGGGAGACCAAGCGCGCCGCCGATCCCAAGACCGTGGAGCGCGCCTCGAAAACCTCGATGGTCGAGCACGTCCAGGCCATGCTGGATTTCTATGCGCAAGGCATTCCGACGCTCGACTACGGCAACAACATCCGCCAGATGGCGCAGGACATGGGCCTGAAGAATGCCTTCGATTTTCCGGGCTTCGTTCCCGCCTATATCCGTCCCTTGTTCTGCCGCGGCGTCGGGCCGTTCCGCTGGGCCGCGCTGTCGGGCGATCCTGAAGATATCTTCAAGACCGACGCCAAGGTGAAGGAGCTGATGCCTGACGACAAGCATCTGCACAATTGGCTCGACATGGCCAAGGAGCGGATCAAGTTCCAGGGCCTGCCGGCGCGGATCTGCTGGGTCGGCCTCGGCGATCGCGATCGCCTGGGCCTCGCCTTCAACGAGATGGTGGCGCGCGGCGAATTGAAGGCACCCATCGTGATCGGCCGCGATCATCTCGACAGCGGCTCGGTGGCGAGCCCCAACCGTGAAACCGAGGCGATGAAGGACGGATCGGACGCCGTGTCCGACTGGCCCTTGCTCAACGCGCTGCTCAATTGCGCCAGCGGCGCGACCTGGGTCTCGCTGCACCATGGCGGCGGCGTCGGCATCGGCTATTCCCAGCATGCCGGCATGGTGATCGTCGCGGACGGCACGCCGGAAGCGGCGAAGCGGATCGCGCGCGTGCTCTGGAACGATCCTGCCAGCGGCGTCATGCGCCATGCCGACGCGGGCTACGACACCGCGATCGAATGCGCCCGCGACAAGGGTCTCGATCTGCCGAGCTTGGCGAAGTAGCTGGGACTCAGGCCACGACCTTGGCGCCGGCGTCGCCGAGGCGCCGGCGTTCCTTTGTGAGATGATCGTCGATTACGTCGGCAGGCATGGGCTTAGCCCTGGATGAAGTCGCATCCCAGCCGGCGCAGGGTGTCGAGCTGAGCGCGAGTCTCGACGCCCTCGGCGACGCAGGCGCAACGTATTGTCGCACCGACAACGGTGGAGGCCGACATGCCAGCTTCACCTCTCCCCCAGAGAAGGAGAGGTGAAGATAGCGCAAGACGGTCGCTATTTCTTCTCGAGCGCCGCCGTCTGCTTGGCAAGCTGCTTGTCGAAATCTTCCGACAGGCTGGTTGCGTAGGTTGCGAGTTCGCCGGGTTTGACGAACGGGTTCGGTGCGCCGTCCTTCATCTCCGCGCGCTTGGCCTGCATGCCATAGACCTCGGGATGCGGCCCGAGCAGCACGTCGATCTTCATCGCCTTCACCTTGGCGAAGGTCGCGCGGTAGTCGTCGACAATGCCGGCATGGGTCGGCTGGCCGACCAGCCTGTTGAGAGCCACCGTGCCGCTGCAGAAAAACAGCACCTCGCGATCCTGACTGCCGTCCTTGACGGTCATCTCCCAGCTCGTACAGCCGGGCGAGTGGCCAGGGGTTGAATGCGCAGTCAGCGTGGTGTCGCCGAGCGTGACCTTGTCGCCTTCCTTCACGGCGCGGTCGACCTTGACCGCGGGGAAGGCGAGGTCCTCGTTCTTCTCGTCGCCGGGATAGTAACCGCCTTCGAGCAGCGGCTTGTCGCGTTCGCCGGCGATGAGCTGGGCGCCGGTCTCCTTCTTGATCTCGGCGAAGCCGCCGGTGTGGTCGAAATGCGCGTGTGTGTTGAGAATGATCTTGATGTCAGAGACCTTGAGACCGAGCTGCGCAATATTGTCCTTGATCATGCCGGTCGATTGCGGCAGCGCCGTATCCATCAGGATCAGGCCCTGCGAGGTCTTGATGACGTAGACGGCGATACCATCGGTGCCGACATAGTAGATATTGCCGATGAGCTGGAATGGCTCGAATGGCGTGGTCCATTTCTTGGTGACCGCGGCAATGAAATCCTTGACGGTCTGCGCCTGCGCGCCGGTTGCGAGGAACGCCAGCGCGCAGAGCGCGACCGTGAGCTGCTTCATCGTTTGTCTCCCAGAGTGTTCTTGCAGAGTGTTCTTGCAGAGTGTTCTTGCAGAGTGTTCTTGTCGTTTTGATCGAGCGCGGCCGTCGCGCGGCGCGGCCGGCCGGCAAGCTACGTCGTGCGAGATGCGGCAGCAACGGCCACGTGTCCGGAAAATTTCGTGGCATGCGCGGAATAACGGTGCCTGTCCGGTTTGAGCATGGCGGCAATTGCTGCAACGCGGCCAAGTGGGTTTGACCGCGCGCAGGCAGCTCGCCATACTTTGCGTCAAGACGAGCCAGAAAGACTCGTCGGCACCGGGAGCTGAAATGACCAATTCGTTGTCCGTCCTTGGGGGGACGCTGATTTCCCTCGTCTCCTTCACTTCGATTGCCGTCTCGCAGCCGGCCTGCGTCACCCAGAACATGGCTGTGCCGTCTGGGGCCAACAGCACCGACAAGGCGGCCCCGTTCTTCATTGATACGACAGGTCTCGACTTCAAGACGACGCCTCCGACGCGTGATCCCTCCAATGCCCGCTACCCGCGCGCGACCGAGCTGCCTGACGGAACGCTGCCGCCACCGGGGGCTGAGGGCAATTTCATCATCGGTCCCACCCACAATCCAGCGCCGGAGACGATCGCAAAGGAGGGCGTGCCGCGCGGCACCACAAAATCCTTCACGCTGTCGTCGAAGGAGAGCACGATCTACAATCCCGGCCTGATCCGCGACGACGCCGCCGGCTGCACCAACTCCTCGATCATGACGACCGTCACGGCGCCTGGTGATAAGTCGCACATGATCGTCACCACCAGCCACCCAGGTATCTGGTCGCGTACCATCGACGTCTATGTGCCGGCGCAATATGTGCACGGCACCGAGGCGCCGTTCATCGTGGTCGGCGACGGCGGCTCCAACGCCTACAAGGATCTCGGCACCACGCTCGACAATCTGATCGCGCAGCGCCGCGTGCCGCCGATGATCACGATCCAGATCGGCAATGGCGGGCAGGACGCACAGGGCAGCCAGCGCGGCCGGGAATATGACGCGGTGTCAGGTGCCTACGCGCAGTTCGTCGAGCGTGAAGTGCTGCCGCTGGTCGAAAAGAACGCCGACGTCAGGCTGACTAAAAATCCCGATGGGCGTGCGACCATGGGGCTGAGTTCGAGCGGCGTGGCAGCCTTCACCATGGCGTGGTTCTATCCCGAGCTCTATCACCGCGTGCTGGCCTTCTCGCCGACCATGGTCAACCAGCAATGGCCGTATGATCCGTCGCTGCGCGGCGGCGCCTGGGAATATCACAGCGCATGGACGGGGCCGGCCACACCCAACCTCATCTCGAAGGCCGGCGTGCTCACGCCGGCTGAGCCGCCTGGCGCACCGCTGATTGTCGCCGCACCGACCAAGCCGATCCGCTTCTGGTTCTTCGGCGGTGACCAGGACCTGTTCTATCCGAACCCGACCATTCCCGACGGCATGCACGACTGGACCCTGTCCAACGCGCTGACGGCCAAGGTACTGGCGGAGAAGGGCTATCATTATCAGTTCCTGTTCGTGCGCAACGCCAAGCACGTCGACCGTCCGACGATCGCGCAGACGCTGCCGTCGGCGCTGGAGTGGGTCTGGAAGGGCTATCCGATCCCCTGAACGCGAAGAAGCCTAACGCCCGACCGTCACGCCGGCGGTCGAGCGCATGGCGTCCTTGAGGCTCGTCGCGTTCTTGTCGTCGAGGACCTGACGCGTCAGCACGGTGGTCTGGCCGGGCGTGTTGAGGATCGTCTCTCCGCGCGAGGAAGAGAGCCGGTCGGCCTTGTAGGGTGCGGCCGGATCGGTGGCGGGCGCTGTAGAGGACGCATGCTGCGGCCGTTTACCGGACGCGGCAAAGGCTCCCTGCGAAACGAAGAGGGCCGCGATCACGACCAGTCGCAATGATTTTGCGGGCATCCGATCTCCCATATTCAGGACGTCAGCCTAGCATATGGGCGCGTCGTCGCAGAGAAGTAAGGGTCAGGCGAGAGCTGACTGGCGTTCCCGCATCGGTTCGCGGACCCGGTCGGGTTTCCCGGGCTCGGCGAGCCGCGTAAAACTGCGCTGGCTTGCATGCGCGGGTGCTTCGACAATCACGCCCTCGCAGGCGATCTGTCCGCCGAGCATCCTGAATTCCAGCTTGTCGTAGCGCGGCATCGTCTCGCCGGGCGCGGGCGGCAACAGCCCGACGCTCCCCTGGATGTTCAGCGTGGCATCGCCGGCGCCGTGAAGCCGCGGATTCCACATCCTGATCCCGGTCTCCGCCCAGCGCTGCCGGATCAGCGCGGCGCGGTCGGCGGGTTCTGCGATTTTTGCACGAGTCTTCGGCGCGCTGGTGATCTCCAGAGCGGGAGCCTCGGGGGCCAGCTCCGGCGCGACGTCCGCGACGACGCTCGGTGTGGGGACGGCAGACTCGTCCGCGGCGATCGCTGCAGCCGGAGCCGGATCGCTTGCGGGGACCGGTGCGATCTCCATCGCGGCGTCGACAGACGAGACCGGAGCCTCCTCCGCGTTGACGAAGTCGACGCCCGTCGAGATTTCCGTGAGCGGATCGTTGCTCGTGAGCGGATCGTTGCTGGTGAGGTCAGCCGCATCAACCGGCTCGCTCTCGATCTCGACCGGCGAGAGAGAAGCCTCTTGCCCGACGATTGGCTCGACCTGCGTCGGCGTCTCCCGGGATGAATCGTCGCTGCCGCCGACATCGGTTGCCGCTGCCGACGGGCTATCCGCGATGACAGAGATAGCAGTGTCGTCTTCGGTGGCCGGAGCCGCGACCGCGGCGTCGCAGCGCGACGGTTCCGCGCTGATGCTGGTCTCAAGAGGCGGAGCGGCTTCTGCAATTTCGGCAACAAGGGCGGGCGAAGCGTCTGCGCTATCAGGCGCGACGTCGATGCTGCCGCCGTGAGGCAACGGCCGAAGCTTCGTGAACGCCCATTTCACCGCGGGGATGCGGCGCAGCAACGATATCAGTCTCGAAAGCACTGGGAGTTGTCCAAGAGGTACTCGGCTTGAGGCAATCGCTGATTCGCCAGCAATGTAAAAAAATGCCCCGGCCATCACACTGATGTCAATGTAAGTGGGACCAATTGCAGAACATCCACACTCATCGCGCGCAGGCGGTGATTTCGCCCGCGTGACCGTAATCTCAGTGCAGCCCCGCCAATACGCTTCCTTCCCACCGTGACCTTCGCGCATACCATCGGCGACGACAAGCTTTGGCTGCACGAAGACTTTTGGAGAGGGGATGATCGCCCCTCTCCAGATTTCCGATCGATGCCGGCCTATTTTCCGGAGCCCGCGCCGCCGCCGGCCTGGCTGCCCATGTTATTGGTGTTGCTGCCGCCGGCCGAAGGGGTCTGCTTGCCCTTGCTGTCGCTGGCCTCGTTCTGCATGTTCGACGACGCGCCGGTCGTCATGCCCTTGGTCGCGGGGCCCCGCGACGAGGGGCCGACGTCGCCCTTGCCGGATGTGCTTGGGGCGGGTTGTGTTTGTGCAAAGGCGCCGCCGGTCGCCAGCGCCATGATGCACGCAGATGCCAAAATGAACTTCTTCATCTGGTCTCCTCCTGGGTTCACCTCCGGACAACCTGCGCACGGGGCGGACGTTCCCAATTGGCAGCGCCGCGAGAATCGCACCAACGCGCGTTGACGAATGTCGGTGTTCCCCTGCACGGCCCTTATCGAGGTAGAGTTTGGAACATCCGGCTTCTGGTGTAAGGACGAAGCATGAAGAGGGTAATGACTTTCGGAGCGGTTCTGCTCTGGTCCACGATCGCATTCGCGCAGGATCGCACCATCACTGTGGCCTCGACGACGTCGACGGAACAGTCGGGGCTGTTCGGCTATTTGCTGCCGCTGTTCTCGAAGGCCAGCGGCATCGATGTGAAAGTGGTTGCCGTCGGCACGGGCCAGGCGCTCGACATCGGGCGGCGCGGCGATGCAGACGTCGTGTTCGTCCATGACAGGCCTGCCGAAGACAAGTTCATGTCCGAAGGGCAGGGCGTGAAGCGCTTCGATGTCATGTACAACGACTTCGTCATCGTCGGGCCGAAGAGCGATCCTGCGAAGATCGCCGGCGGCAAGGACGTGGCCGAGGCGCTGCGCAAGATCGCCGCCGCGAAGGCGCCGTTCATCTCGCGCGGCGACAAGTCCGGCACGCACGCGGCCGAGCTGCGGCTATGGAAGGAGGCGGGCGTCGACCTCGGTGCCGGCAAGGACGGCTGGTATCGCGAGATCGGCCAGGGCATGGGGCCAGCCCTGAACATGGCGTCGTCGTCGAATGCCTATCTCCTGTCTGACCGCGGCACCTGGTTGTCATTCAAGAACCGCGGCGAGCTTGCCGTTCTGACCGAAGGCGACAAGCGGCTGTTCAACCAGTACGGCGTCATGCTGGTGAATCCGGCAAAGCATTCGAACGTGAAGGCGCAGGACGGGCAAGCCTTCATCGACTGGCTGATCTCTCCTGGGGGACAGGAGGCCATCGCCGGCTACAAGGTCGGTGGCGAGCAGCTATTTTTCCCCAACGCGTCCCACTAGCAGGAAGGCGACGGTTGATACTGCGACGCTGAGCGCGAGCAGGATCAGCCCGAGCCCGAGCGCCAGCGACAGGTCGCCCTTGCTGGTCTCCAGCGCGATCGCAGTCGTCATCGTGCGTGTGAAGCCGCGGATGTTGCCGCCGACGATGATGATGGCGCCGACCTCGGCGATCGCGCGCCCGAAGGCTGCGAGAAAGGCCGTCAGCAGCGAGGTCCGGCCCAGCGCGAACAGCAAGCCGATGCTGCGCAGCACCGACAGCCCGTCGATTCGCGCCAGGTCGCCATACTCCGCCCACAGCAGGCTCGCCGGCCGGTGCACCAGTGCGACGACGATCGGTGTTGCGAGCAGCGCCTGCGCGATCACCATCGCCGCCGGCGTGAACAACAGGCCGGCCGCCCCGAGCGGGCCGGAGCGCGACAGCAGAAGATAGAGCGCGAGCCCGACCACGACCGGCGGAAGACCAAGCAGCGCATTGGTCAGGACGATGATGACCTGCCGCCCGCGGAACCGGGTGATCGCAAGCAGGGCCCCGAACGGCGCCCCGATCAGAAGCGCGACGATGCTCGCGGTCAGGCTGACGCGCACCGACAGTCCGACGATGCCCAGAAGCTCTGCGTCGGCCTCGCCGATCAGCGTGAATGCGGCGCCGATGGATCGCGCGAAGTCGTTCATCCGTGCCTGAGCGTCGGCGCCCGCCACGATGTCTCGGGTGCGTCGATTTCGGGACTGCGGAGGTGATTCACGTATATTTCCCTGAGGGTATCGTCGTGCAAAGCAGCGGCGGAGCGGTTTGGTAACCCGAATTTGACCGGAAATCAAAAGCCGCGGGCGGCATGGCACGAGGCCGCGTTTGGCATCACCGTTTGACGCTGGCCGATGCCGCGACCGTCGGGGGCTCAGATCAAGCCGCGCAGCACTTCAACAAGCCGGGCACACTCGGCCTCCGTTCCTACGGTGATGCGCAAGAAGTCCTCGATGCGCGGCTTTCCGAAATGCCGGACCAGAACGCCACGCTGGCGAAGCGCTGCCGCAAGATCTGTTCCGCTCCGGCTTCGATGGCGCGCGAAAACGAAGTTTGCGAGCGACGGCAACACTTCGAAGCCGAGTTGTCCAAGCTCACGGGCCAGCGTTTCGCGGCTCGCGATGATACGGGCGCGGGTCTTGCGGAACCAGCCGTCGTCCTCGATCGCGGCGACGGCGCCGGCGATAGCGAGGCAATCGACGGGATAGGAGTTGAAGCTGTCCTTCACCCGTTCCAGCGCTTCGATCAGCGGTCGTTGACCGATGGCAAAACCAACCCGCAGGCCAGCGAGCGAGCGCGACTTCGAGAAGGTCTGGATGACCAGCAGATTGTCGTGGCGTGCAACCAGCGGCACGGCGCTCTCGGCGCCGAAATCGACATAGGCCTCGTCCACCACCACCAGCCGGTCCGGTTGTTCGGCAAGAAGCGATGCGATTGCGTCGCGCTGAAGGGCGATGCCGGTCGGGGCGTTCGGATTGCAGAGAAGGATGGCGCTCGATGGTCGCCTGTAGTCGGAGATATCGATTCTCATCGCGGCATCGAGCGGCACCTCGTCGTGCGTTATTCCATAGAGGCCGCAATAGACGGGATAGAAGCTGTAGGTGACGTCGGGAAACAGAAGCGGCATATTGTGCTTCAGAAGAGCCTGGAAGGTGTGGGCCAGAACCTCGTCGGAGCCGTTGCCGACGAACACTTCCTCGGGCCTCACATCGCATTGCGCCGCGATCGCCTCGCGCAGGCGCGTCGCACCCGGATCGGGATAAAGGCGCAGCCGCTCCGCAGCCGATGCGACGGCCGCCAGCACGCGTGGCGAGGGCGGGTAGGGATTCTCGTTGGTATTGAGCTTGACGATGCCGTCCTGCTTCGGCTGCTCGCCGGGGACGTAGGGCGAAAGCGTGTGGACGACCGGACTCCAGAAACGGCTCATGATCTCCAATCCGAATTTGATCGCAGCACAGTAGGGTATGCGGGACCTCCGCGGAAGTGCGCTTGCATTCGGCGTTCCAGGCAAATCCGCACCAGCCTCACGGCCGGAGGCGTTCCCGCCCGCGCGACCCCTGTGCTAGGGTCATCGCGCAATCGCCCAGAATAGAAAACAAGGACGAAGGCCGGTGCGCCCAAGGCGCAGAACAGCCGCAAAGAGAGGAACACATGCCGGGTGCAGTCCTTCCCACCGCTCCCTCGATTCCGACCGCGCCCGTGACGTCAGCTATTCTCGACCGCTTGCGGGAAATCGTGGGCGACAAAGGCCTGATCCTGGACGAGCAAGACAAGCAGCCCTTCGTGACCGACTGGCGCGGCGAACTGGCGGGGCAGGCCGCGGCGGTCGTGCGTCCGGCCAGCACCGCGGAAGTCTCCGCTGTCGTCAAGCTCTGCTACGACAACGGCATTGCCATCGTGCCGCAGGGTGGCAACACCGGCTTGATGGGCGGTGCCACGCCATGGCCTATGCACCGCGGCATCGTGCTGTCGCTCGGTCGCATGAACCGGGTGCTGAATGTCGATCCCGTCGGCTACGCCATGACCGTGGAGGCGGGCTGCATCCTCCAGACGCTTCAGGACACGGCCGCGCGCCACGACCGCCTCTTTCCGCTCAGCCTGGGTGCTCAGGGCTCGTGCATGATCGGAGGCAATCTGTCCACCAATGCCGGCGGCGTGCAGGTGCTGCGTTATGGCAATGCGCGAAATCTGGTGTTGGGTCTCGAGGTCGTGCTGGCTAACGGCGATGTCTGGGACGGCCTGCGCGCACTCAAGAAGGACAACACCGGCTATGACCTCAAGCACCTGTTCATGGGCGCCGAAGGGACACTCGGTATCATCACCAAGGCGGTGCTGAAGCTTTGGCCGGCGCCGAAAGACGTGTGCACGGCATGGCTTGCGATCCGCGATGCCAAGGCAGCCATCGACCTCCTGTCGGAGGCGCATGCCGCTTCCGATGACAATGTCGGCTCCTGCGAACTCATCAGCCGTGCGTGCACCGACATGGTGCTGCGCCACGTTCCCGGGACCCAGGATCCTCTCAAGGCGGAGACCGAGTGGTATCTCCTTCTCGAATGGTCGTCGGCCCGGCCCCGACAGGACTGCGGCACGGGCATGTCGGACAGAATGGAGCAGTTTTTGGCCGGCCAGCTCGAGGCGGGCCGGGTGCTGGATGCGGTGATCGCGCAAACCGAAACGCAGTCGCGCAACATGTGGCGCATTCGCGAGAGCGTGGCCGAGGCATCTCGCACCGAAGGGCCGGGCTTGAGCTACGACGTGTCGGTCGCCATCTCCAGGATTCCAGAGTTCATCGACAGCGGTCTCGAGGCCGTACGCGCAATCCTGCCGACGATCCGCCCCTACCCGCTCGGCCACATCGGTGACGGCAATTTGCACTTCTCCTTCATGGGTCCGAAGGGCATGGACCGCGCTACGCTCAAGCAGTATTCCGCGGCGATCTCACGGGCCGTCAACGACCTCGTCACCTCCATGGGCGGCTCGATCTCGGCGGAACATGGCATCGGCATCGAGAAGCTCGACGAGCTCCAGTACTATCGTTCCCGGACCGAGCTCGACATCATGCGCACGATCAAGCGGGCGCTCGATGCCAAGAACATCATGAATCCGGGCAAGGTGCTTCGTCTCGATTGAAGCGCTCCCCGCCTCGGGCACGGTCCTCCCGGACCCTCGGCGCTCTTGGGGAGGATGCCGCAGATAGCTCGAGCCTAACAGGCCAGGAGGCCGCCAAATCATACCGTTTCGCGGCCGAATGGCGGCTTTATTCCCGCGTTGGATGCTTTAAGGAAGGGCAGGATCAGGTCGCACCCGCCCGGTGGCGGTGCTAGACCCTGATGCAGGAACAATGGGGCGGTGCCGGTATGGCACGTCCGTAAGGATGAAGGATTTGAGGCAATGATCCAAACCGTTGGAATTATCGGGGCAGGGACCATGGGAAACGGCATCGCACAGATTTGTGCCGCGGCCGGGCTTTCGGTCGTGATGGTCGATATTTCCGATGCGGCGGTGAACCGCGGGATTTCGACCGTCGGCGGCAGCCTCGAGCGGCTGGTCAAGAAGGAGAAGATGTCGGCGGGCGATCGCGACGCGACGCTCAAGCGCATCACCGGCACCACCGACCGCGCGAAGCTCGTCGATTGCGACCTCGTCATCGAGGCCGCGACCGAGAACGAGGAGCTCAAGGTCAAGATCCTGAAGGACCTCTGCGCGACGCTGTCGCCGCGCACGCTGCTCGCGACCAACACCTCCTCGATCTCGATCACGAAGCTCGCCGCGGCGACCGACCGCCCCGACCGATTCATCGGCATGCACTTCTTCAATCCGGTACCGGTAATGGCGCTGCTGGAGCTCATCCGCGGCTTGCAGACCTCCGACGACACCCACGCCAAAGCGCTCGATTTCGCCAAGCGCATCGGCAAGGTGGCGATCACCGCCAAGAACAGCCCCGGCTTCGCCGTCAACCGCATCCTGTGCCCGATGATCAACGAAGCGATCTTCGCGCTCCAGGAAGGGATTGCGACGGCGGAAGAGATCGATGCCGGCATGAAGCTCGGCTGCAACCACCCGATCGGGCCGCTGGCGCTCGCCGATCTCGTCGGGCTCGACACCATGTTGTCGGTGATGGAGGTCTTTTACAAAGGCTTCAACGACCCCAAATACCGTCCGGCCCCCTTGCTCAAGGAAATGGTCGATGCCGGCCATCTCGGCCGCAAGACCGGGCAGGGCTTTTACACCTACAGCGCCTGACAATGGCGCAGGCGGCGGGCAATTGGTGCTCGCCGCCAGACCCCGCAATTTGCGCTGCGACAAAGACGCCGCGCGCAATTGAGCTCACAATGTCGAACGGGCGGCCTGCGGGAACAACGGAACGGATAACAAAGGACATGTCGGATCGATTGAAGGCCGAGCGCGAGGCTGCGGCCGAGCGGCGGAACCTGCTGACCCAGGACGCGATCAAGCGCACGGGGATCACCGAAGAGATGATCGGGGAACTCGTCACCCGCTTCTACGGACGCGTGCGCGAGGATGCACTGCTGGGCCCCGTGTTCGCGAGGGTGCGGAATTGGGACGAGCATCTCGCCAATCTCAGGGACTTCTGGTCATCGGTCGTTCTGATGAGTGGCCGCTACCACGGCTCTCCGATGCGGGCGCATATGCCGCTGAGCCTGGCCGGCGATCATTTCGACCGCTGGCTGGATTTGTTCGAACCGACCGCGCACGAAGTCTGTCCGCCCGCGGCGGCCGCGCTGTTCATCGACAAGGCGCGCCGCATCGCCGACAGCTTTGAGATGGCGTCGGCCACCTTGGCGGGTCGGATTGCCGCGCCGCGTCACGTGCTCAGGTCCTAAGGACGATCGGTCTGCCTGCAGACGTACAGCGACCGTGTTCGCCTTTGCGTGCGCGACGGGTAGGGCGGTGCACCAATTCCGATATCATCGGGCTGGTCTGCAAAATCATCATGCGATGCGCGCGATGTGACGTTGAAATTGCGAAACCCGTTCGATTGCTTTCATTCTTGCTCAATCAAAGCGAGCAAAGCCATATTGATGCATTGCGGCGCCAATCCTTCGCCTTGTTTTCGGCAGAGTTCCAGCGCCTCCTAATTGCATGTCCAGCGCATCGTTCATCACCCATTCCTCATCCTCCGAGAATGTCGCGGAGCCTGACGTCGACGCGGGCATCGAGCAGACGCGGCGAACGCTTTTGCTCGGTGCTCTCGCCACCACTGCTTGCCTTGGCTGTGCCTCGCAGGTGCAAGCAGGAGAGGATCCGCCCGGCTCGGATGAGCGGCCGCAGAAGGGCGATGTGCTCGTCTTCTCGGAAGGCGATCGGGAAGGGAAGCTCATTACCGCGGCCGATCTGTCGGTCGGCGGACCGCCGGTGCAAGCCTGGCCGAAAGACCCAAAGACGTCGGTCGTGCGCAGCGCTTCGCGCCTCAACGAGATCCTGATCATCCGGCTCGATCCCGCCGAGCTCGACGAGCAGACGAAAGCACGCGCCGTCGACGGCATCATCGCCTATTCGGCAATCTGCTCGCATGCCGGCTGTCCCGTCACTGCCTGGGTGAAGAGCGATGTCGGCGACAAGGAGGTGTTCAAGTGCATGTGCCACAACTCCGAATACGATCCTCGCGCGGGCGCGCAAGTCGTGTTCGGGCCAGCGCCGCGACGGCTCGCGGCGCTGCCGCTGGCGCTCGCTGACGGTTCGCTCAGCGTAGCCGGAAACTTCATGGGAAAGGTAGGTGGCGTGCAGCCAGGATGATGGACGGTGCGGGTCGTACCCGCGTCACGAGAGGCCGCATCCGCCGATGGGCGGACGACAAGAATTCAAAACAACAATTCAAAATAAGAATTCAAACGGATGAAAAAGGGGAACGTCCATGACCAGGAAGCAATGGTTACTGTCCGGCTTCGTCGCCTTCACGTGTCTTGCCTCGACCGCCGCCGTATCAGGCCCGGTCGAGAACTACGCGCCGGTCACCGCGCAGCGATTGGAAAACCCGGAGCCCGCCAACTGGATGCTCTACCGGCGGACTTATGACGGGCAGGGCTACAGCCCGCTCGACCAGATCAACACCTCGAATGTGAAGAACCTCACCCCGGTCTGGACCTTCGCGACCGGCGTCGTCGAAGGCCACGAGGCGCCGCCGATCGTCAACAACGGCGTGATGTTCGTGGCGACCCCGATGGGGCAGGTGATCGCGCTGAACGCCAAGACCGGCGACGAATATTGGCGCTACAAGCGGCAGCTCCCCGACGATCTGTTCCAGTTGCATCCGACCAGCCGCGGCGTCGGCCTCTGGGAGGACAAGCTCTATCTCGCCACCACCGACGATCATGTCGTCGCGCTCGACGCCAAGACCGGCAAGGTGGTGTGGGACACCAAGGTGCAGGACTACAAGAAGGGCCAGTACATGACCCTGATGCCGCTGGTCGTCGACGGCAAGGTCATCGTCGGCGGCTCCGGCGGCGAGTTCGGCGTGCGCGGCTACGTCGCCGCCTATGATGCCAAGGACGGCAAGGAGCTGTGGCGGACCTATACCATTCCCGGCGAAGGCGAGCCCGGCCACGACACCTGGCAGGGCGAGGACTGGAAGAACGGCGGCGGCTCGGCCTGGATGACCGGCAATTACGACAAGGACACCAAGACGATCTATTGGGGCGTCGGCAACGCCGCGCCGTGGCCCGGCGAGATGCATCCCGGCGACAATCTCTATACCTCCTCGGTGCTCGCGCTCGATCCGAACACCGGCAAGATCAAAACCTATCACCAGTATCACCAGAACGATTCCTGGGATTGGGACGAGGTCGAAGCGCCGATGTTGATCGACCTGCAACGCGACGGCCGCACCATCAAGAGCCTGGTCCATCCGGGACGCGATGCGATCTTCTGGATACTCGAGCGCACGCCCACCAAGATCAACTACATCGCCGGCTGGCCGTTCGTCTCCACCGACGTCTGGAAGGGCATCGATGCCGAGAGCGGCAGGCCGATCCTCGATCCCGCGCACAAGCCGATGGTCGGCAAGCGCGTGGAGTTCTGTCCGTCGCTGTGGGGCGGTAAGGACTGGCCGTCGGCGGCCTACAGCCAGAAGACCGGCCTCGTCTACGTGCCCGCCAACGAGAATTTCTGTGGCGGGTTCACCGGCGAGAAGGTTCCGCTCAAGCCCGGCGAACTCTGGCTCGGCACCAAACCGGAGGACATCGGCCTGAAGACGAAGCCTGGCGCCGATCATTTCGGCGAGCTCCAGGCTTGGGATCCCATTACGGGCAAGAAGATGTGGCAACACAACTTCCCCAAGTCGCAGCTGTTCGGATCGGTGACGGCGACCGCAGGCGATCTCGTCTTCGTGGGCGGCACCAACGACCGCAACTTCCGCGCCTTCAACGCCAAGAGTGGCGAGCTGCTGTGGGAGCAGAAGACCAACTCCGGCATCATGGGCATGCCGGTGTCCTATGAGATCGACGGCACGCAATACATCGCGATCCAGTCGGGATGGGGCGTGGATGCGCAGCGCATCCAGGATGCACTCGTGACCAACAATATCGGTATCGAAGCCAACGTACCGCAGGGCGGCGTCATCTGGGTGTTCGCGCTGAAGAAGTAAGCTCCGCTGGCGGATCGAAAGAAGCGGAGTGTCAGGGGGCAAATGCGGCGGACGGCAACGTCCGCCGCATTTTGCGTGACGGGATGGGATTGCTGCCCGCGCCACGAAGTCGTCATGGCCAGGACAAGCCTGGACAAGCCCGGCCATGACGATGCGGTCGCACGCGGCGCCAGATCGCTACTTCCCCTCGCGCTCTACCTTGCCCTTTTCCTTCCGGTTCATTTCCTGAACCTTGGGATCCGGATTGTGCTGCCCGGTGGTCTGGGTGGTCGAGGGCGGCGAGGCATTGGCGTTGGGCAGCGAGTTCTGGTCCGGCGTGCTGGGGCGCGTGGCCGTGGTTGGCGGTGCCGTGTTGTTCTGGGCGAACACGCCTGTGGTCGTCAAAAGAAAGGCGCTCGACAGCGAAACTGCGAGCGCCTTTGAAATATGGGTCATCGATCTGCTCCTGTCAGATCGATGGAAACGGCGCGAAGCCGCTTTGTGTTCCCGAGCGCGATAGACTTCTATCGCGCCCTTTCCTGATTGAGCATGGTCTGTTCGGAAAACCGGTGTCCACTTTTCCGGACCAAGCTCTCACGCCTCCAATTGCTTGCCGAGCGGAAGGTTGCGGATGCGCTTTCCGGTCGCGGCGAAGATGGCGTTCATCAGCGCCGGCGCGAACGGCGGGACGCCGGGCTCGCCGACTCCGCTCGGTGGCGTATCGGGTCCGGGCGGCACGATGTAGACGTTGGTCACCAGCGGGGATTCATCCATCCTGAGGACCTGGAAGTCGTCAAAGTTCTTTTGCTCCACCTTGCCGTCCTTGAAGCTGATCTCGCCGTATTTGGCGAGGCTCAGCCCCATGATCGCCGCGCCCTCGATCTGCGAGGCGATGCGTTCGGGGTTGACGTAGGTGCCGCAATCGATCGCGGTGTCGACCCGCGGCACCGTCAGCTTGCCCTTGTCGTCGACGGCGACCTCGACGATGGTCGCGATGTAGCTGACGAAGCTGCGGTGTACGGCGATGCCGAGACCGTGTCCCTTGGCGACCGCGCGGCCCCATTCTCCCTTCTCGGCGACCAGCTCGACCACCTTGCGCAGGCGCGCGGTGTCGATCGGATAGCTGTCGAAGGGCTCGCCGTAGTTCCACATGTCCTTCACGGCCGGCTTGACGATGCGCGGGCTGCCGATCAGCGCCAGCAGCGTCTCCTTCTGGTCGCGGCCGGTCGCATGCGCGATCTCGCCGACCATCGACTGTACCGCGAAGGCGCGCGGGATGTTCGAGACCGAGCGGAACCAGCCGATGCGGGTGAACGCCGCGGCTTCCGGGTTCTCGCAAGAGATGTTGGCGATCTCGAACGGCATATCGACGAGGCCCATGCCGAGCTCGAAGGGCGCCTCGTGATTTGCACCGGCGGCGAAGGTCGAGGCGATGCTGGGAGCCACGCTGCGATGGCGCCAGGCGATCACCTTGCCGCTCTTGTCGAGGCCCGCTTCGATCCGTTCCACGGAGACCGTGTGCAGGAAGTCGTGGCGGACGTCGTCCTCGCGCGTCCATTGCACCTTCACGGGCGCGCCGAGCTCCTTCGACAGCAGCGCGGCCTCGAGCGCAAAGTCGCACTTCGACTTGCGGCCGAAACCGCCGCCGAGCAGGGTGACGTTGACCGTGACATTGCCCTCGGGGATGCCGAGCGTCTTGGCGACGTCCTCGCGTGTGCCGCCCGGGCTCTGCACCGGTGCCCAGATCTCCGCCTTGTCGCCCTTGACATCGGCGACCGCCACCGGCGGTTCCATGCTGACATGGGCGAGATGCGGCAGATAATATTCGCCGACGATGATCTTGTCGGCACCCTTCAGGGCAGCATCGGCGTCGCCTTCCTGGCGCACGACGAGGCCCGGTTTGCGTGAGGCTTCCTCGAGCTCCTTGCGGTAGGCGACGGAGTCGTATTTGCCGTTGGCACCGTCATCCCAGGTGAGCTTAAGTGCGTCGCGGCCCTTGATCGCCGCGCCGGTGTTGCGCGCGATCACGGCAACGCCGCCGAGCGGCTGGAATTTCGACGGCCACGGCCAACCGCGCACCTGCATCACCTTCTCGACGCCGGGGACCTTCAGCGCCGCGTCCGGATCGAACGAGACCAGCTTGCCGCCTGTTACCGGCGGGCGCGCGATCACGGCATACTTCATGCCAGGCAGCCGCACGTCGGCGCCGTAACGCGCCTTGCCGGTGGTGATGTCGTGGAGATCGACGATGCCGACCTGGCCCTTGCCGAGATAGCGGAAGTCCTTGGGGTTCTTCAGCTTGAGGCCTTCGATACTCGGCACCGATTCCTTGGCGGCATCGGCTGCGAGCTCGCCGAAGCCGAGCTTGCGGCTCGTCGCGCTGTGGACGACCTCGTGATTGACGGCCTTGACCTCGGTCGCCGGCACGCCCCAGCGCTTGGCCGCGGCCTGTTCCAGCATGGTGCGGGCGGAGGCGCCGATCTGGCGCATCGGCATCAGATAATGCCGCGTGCTGCGCGAGCCGTCGGTGTCCTGGTTGCCGAACTTGACCTCGTCGCCGTGAGCCTGCTGCACTTTGACTCGCGACCAGTCAGCTTCCATTTCTTCCGCTACGATCAGCGGCAGACTGGTGCGCACGCCGGTACCCATCTCGGCGCGGTGGGCGAGGATGGTGACGGTGCCGTCGGGCGCGACCGCGACGAACACGCGCGGGTCCACCACGACGCCATGCGGCATTTTGCCGGCGCCGGTCTCATAGGCGAACGCCTGGCGCGACATCACGGGGGCAGCGAGCACGAAGCCGCCGGTGATGCCGAGCCCTTTCAGGATGCTGCGGCGCGAGACTTTCTCGACCTTGATGTTCTTTTCGAAGCCACGAAGCTTCCCCGGATTGTCGATGAAATTCATGTCACACTCCCGTCGATGCGAGATGGACCGCGTTCTCAATGCGCTGGTAGCAGCCGCAGCGACAGATGTTGCCGGCCATCGCTTCGCGGATCTGATCGTGCGAAGGCTTTGGGTTGTCCATCAGTAGTGCCGCCGCCTGCATGATCTGGCCCGCCTGGCAGAAGCCGCATTGGGGTACGTTGACCTGGCGCCAGGCCTTCTGCACCGCGTGATCGCCGTTCGGATGCAGTCCCTCGATCGTCGTGACCTCGCGGCCGGCGACGTCGTTGACCGATGTGATGCAGGAGCGCACGGCTTCCTTGTCGACGATGACGGTGCAGGCGCCGCAAAGGGCCTGGCCACAGCCGAACTTGGTGCCGGTCAGCCCGGCCTCGTCGCGCAGGAACCAGAGTAGCGGGAGATCCGGGTCGCCGTCCCAGCTCTGTTCCTGGCCGTTGATCTTCACCTTGATCATGATCGTCCCTCGCTCTTCATAAGCTTGCCGATTTCAAATTGTCCCGACGTCGGTCGGTGCAATGCCCCGCTGCGTCGTGTCGTCGCGTTCCGGCCGTCATCCCGCGCGGGCAGATCCCGGCAGGAAGCAGGAAAGCGAATGTCATGTCCGGATGTGCTCGATACCTCCGTCTTGTTCTTGATTATTGAATTTCGCGCGGCATCGTGACGACGCAATCGTAGCAGAGATCGCCTCGGTCCGGCGTTCACAGCCAAGTGTTCTCTAGTCAGCCGTTCTCTAGTCAGCTGTTCTCGACGGGAAAAGATTGCAACCAAGGTTTGTCAAAAGCAGGGCGCTGCATCACGCAGCGCGCCTCCCGAAACGGGCACAATGAAAAAAGCTTCGTCCGCCAGACGAACTGTGCGGACGAAGCAGGATGCCTCAGTCGAGGGAGGGAGAAACGCAAGCGCTGCGGACTTCAAGCAGGAAGCCGACGGCCCTGCGCAGTCATTCAGAGACCAGGACTGAGGGACCTGATGGCCCTCGTATACGCAGAGTGGAGAAGCGGGGGCATCGCCGCGATTGGTCGCGGGCCGGACCCGTCCGCTCGCTGGCGAGAACCAGCGAGCGGACGGGCGCGGCAAACGTCAGGCGGCCTGGCTCAGGCGGCTTTGGCCTTCGCCACGTGGGTCGCGATCGCGTCCATCAGCGCCGGCGACAGGCAGTCATAGGGCTCGAGGCCGATTTCCTTCAGCCGCGAACGAATACCGGGCATTTCCTCCGGCTTCACGCCCGATTCGATCACCGAGGAGACGAAGGCGGCGAATTGCGGCGCCTGCGAACCCTGTTCCTGGAACAGTTCGGGGTGAATGAAGTCGAGGCCGTAGAACGGGTGGCCCTTGTTCTCGATGCGGCCGTACATGTGGGTGCCGCAGGCCTTGCAGGCATGGCGCTGGATCACCGCAGAGGGGTCGACGATCTGGAGCTTGTCGCCGTTCTCAATCACGCTGACGTTCTGGCGCGGCACCACGGCGACGACGGAGAAATTCGCGCCCTGCGGCTTCCAGCACTTGGTGCAGCCACAGGCGTGGTTGTGCGCGACGTCGCCCTTGACGGCGACCTTGACCTGATGGTCCTTGCATTTGCATACGAGCGTGCCGCCGGCAAAGCTGCCGCTGCCCTGTTTGAGGCCGTTATCGATCGAGGGATGGAGTGCAACAGTCATGGGTCGATCCTCCTTGGGGGTGACGCTTTTCGAACTAGAACACGACGACTGAACGGATGGATTTGCCCTCATGCATCAGCTCGAAGCCTTTATTGATGTCTTCGAGCTTGAGCGTGTGGGTGATCATCGGGTCGATCTGGATCTTTCCGTTCATGTACCAGTCGACGATCTTCGGCACGTCGGTGCGGCCGCGCGCGCCGCCGAAGGCGGTGCCCCGCCAGTTGCGGCCGGTGACGAGTTGGAACGGGCGGGTGGCGATCTCCTTGCCGGATTCGGCAACGCCGATGATGATCGAGGTGCCCCAGCCGCGATGGCAGGCTTCCAGCGCCTGGCGCATCACCGTGGTGTTGCCGGTGCAGTCGAAGGTGTAGTCGGCGCCGCCGTCGGTCAGGGTCACGAGATGCGGGACGATGTCGCCGGTGATCTTCTTGGGATTGACGAAATCGGTCATGCCGAACCGCCGGCCCCATTCTTCCTTGGAGTCGTTGATGTCGACGCCGATGATCTTGTCGGCGCCGGCCATCTTGGCGCCCTGGATCACGTTGAGGCCGATGCCGCCGAGGCCGAACACCACGACGTTGGAGCCCGGCTCGACCTTGGCGGTATTGACGACGGCGCCGACGCCGGTGGTGACGCCGCAGCCGATGTAGCAGCTCTTGTCGAACGGCGCGTCCTCGCGGATCTTGGCGACCGCGATCTCCGGCAGCACGGTGAAGTTCGAGAAGGTGGAGCAGCCCATGTAGTGGTAGATCGGCTTGCCCTTGTAGGAGAAGCGGCTGGTGCCGTCCGGCATCACGCCCTTGCCCTGAGTCGCGCGGATTGCGGTGCAGAGATTGGTCTTCTGGCTGAGGCAGCTTTTGCACTGCCGGCATTCCGGCGTGTAGAGCGGGATGACGTGGTCGCCCGGCTTCACCGAGGTCACGCCAGGACCGATCTCGCGAATGATGCCGGCGCCCTCATGGCCCAGGATCGACGGGAAGATTCCTTCGCTGTCGAAGCCGTCGAGCGTGTAGGCGTCGGTGTGGCAGATGCCCGTCGCCTTGATCTCGACCAGGACTTCGCCGACCTTCGGTCCTTCCAGATCGACCTCCACGATCTCGAGCGGCTTCTTGGCTTCGAAAGCGACGGCGGCACGTGTCTTCATCGTAAGCTCCTCAAATTCTAGCAGGGCGCCAGGAACCAGGTCCTGGTCGGGCTCCGCACGTTCACTTCTTGTTGCCCATGCACGAATCCTCGTTCTTGGTATAGGCGTCGTTCTTGTCCTCGTGCTTGCCGGGTCGGGTGCGGCCCCAGGCCTCGTTGGAGCGGGCGCGCAGATAGACGTAGAGATCGTCCATGTAGCAGGCGACGTTCGGGTTATCGCCGAAGGCCGGCATCACGTTCTCCTGGGCAGTCGAGATGTTCTTGCGGCCGGAGGCGACGACGCCGAGAAAATCCGCGTAGCTCATCGTCTTCAGCGAATCCTTCAGCGCCGGGGCGTAGGTCGAGCCCATTCCATCCGGGCCGTGACACACATGGCAGTCCGAGTGATAGCGGCGGTATCCGGAATAGGTGTACCAGTCCACAGAGCCCTCCGTGATCCTGTAGGTTGGGTTGCCTTCCTTGTCGGACCATTCGCCGGTTTCGTTCTGCTTGACGGCGGTCGGATCACCTGAGCCGTCCGCGACGGCAATTCCCCCGGACGCAATCAAAAACATCGCAGCGATGGCAGAGCAGATTTTACGCAAGAGATTTTCCCTCGGAAGGCATTCGGTGAGACGAGCCGGCGCGTGGAGTAGATCCACGCGCCGGAGCGATGCTGAGAGGCCTAGTTGGGCAGCGAGAACACGGTCAGCGTACCACCGAGTGCCGTGTAGCTGCTGAGCGCCGCGTAGCCACCGACTGCGCCGAGACCTGCGGTCGGATCGGTCAGACCCGCCGCCAGACCGATACCGGCCCAGCCACCCACGCCGGAGAGCACTGCGATATACTGCTTGCCGCCGTTCTCGTAGGTGGTGACGTTGCCGATGATACCGGAGGGAGTCTTGAACTTGTAGAGCTCCTTGCCGGTCTTGGCATCGACTGCCTTCAGATAGCCTTCGAGCGTTCCGTAGAACACCACGTTGCCCGCGGTTGCGAGTGCACCCGACCAGACCGAGAACTGCTCCTTGTTCGACCAGACGATCTTGCCGGTCTTGCCGTCCCAGGCGATGAAGTTACCCATATGGGTTTCACCCTGCGGCGGATACATCGAGAGCGTCGCACCCACATAGGGCTGGCCCGCGGTGTAGCTCACCTTGAACGGTTCGTAGTCCATGCAGACGTGGTTGGTCGGAACGTAGAACAGCTGCGTGTCCGGCGAGTAGGCTGCCGGCTGCTCGTCCTTGGTGCCGAGCGCGGCCGGGCAGATACCCTTCACGTTGTGGTCCTCGCCCGCCTTGTCGGTCGAAGCTGTGTCGAGGACCTTCGGACGGCCATAGGTCGGCGAGTTCTTGTCCATGTCGACGCCGGAAGTCCAGTTCACCTTCGGATCGTACTTTTCGGCGACCAGAAGCTCACCGTTGACACGATCGAGCGTGTAGCCGAGGCCGTTACGATCGAAGTGCGTTAGCAGCTTGCGCGGCGCGCCGTTGATCGTCTGGTCCGAGAGGATCATCTCGTTGACGCCGTCATAGTCCCACTCGTCGTGGGGCGTCATCTGATAGACCCATTTGGCAACGCCCGTATCCGGGTTGCGCGCCCAGATCGTCATCGACCATTTGTTGTCGCCGGGACGCTGCTTCGGATTCCAGGTCGAGGGATTGCCGGAGCCGTAATAGACGAGGTTCAGCGCGGGATCGTAGGAGATCCAGCCCCAGGTCGCACCGCCACCAATCTTCCACTGATCGCCTTGCCAGGTCTTGAGGCTGGAGTCCTTGCCGATCGGCTTGCCGAGTGCGGTGGTCTTCTCGGGGTCGACCAGAAGCTGATCATCCGGCCCTTCCGAGTATCCACGCCATGCCAGCTTGCCGGTCTTGATGTCGTAGGCGGACATATGGGCCTGAACGCCGAACTCGCCGCCAGAGATACCGATCAGCACCTTGTCCTTGACGACCATTGGAGCCGAAGTGCCGGTCTCGCCCTTGCTGGCGTCGCCATTCTTCGCGGTCCATGCCACCTGACCGCTCTTGGCGTCGAGTGCGACGAGCGTGGTGTCGGCCTGATGCAGGAAGATCTTGCCGTCGCCAAAGGCCAAGCCGCGGTTGACCGTATCGCAGCACATCACCGGGATGACATTCGGGTCCTGCTTCGGCTCGTACTTCCAGACGATCTTGTTCTCGTTGGAAAGGTCAATAGCGTAGACCTTGTTCGGGAACGGCGTGTGGACGTACATCATGTTGCCGATGATCAGCGGGCCGCCTTCGTGGCCGCGCAGCACGCCGGTCGAGAAGGTCCAGGCGACCTGGAGCTTGCCTACGTTTTGTGCGTTGATCTGGTTCAGTTTGGAATAGCGGGTATTGGCGTAGTCGCCCGTCGGCATCACCCAGTCTTTCGGGTTCTGCGACATCTTGAGCACTTCATCGTTGGCCGACGCGCTGCCGACGGCGAGAGCCGCCGCGGAGCCAAGATAGGCCGCCAGTAGTACCTTGCGCATAGTCATTCCTCCATTGGTCTCGTTTATTGTTTCCGAAGCATTGCTTAATCACCGGGCTCTTGGTCCGGCGTCTGCTCGTGCAGGGCGGTCACGATTGGGACCAGAAACGATGCGGTGGTGTTACCTCCTCCTGATGAGAGTCACGGGTCCGCGTGCAGAGCGGCCCGTTCTTGTTGTTCCTGCCGCAATTCGTAACGACTTCGTAATCGGGAAACTTGCCCAAGAGAGAAGCCGGTTTGCTTCACAGCGCACGGACACGAAGATTTTGATTTTGCAGTAGCGAATTCAGCAGCTTCCGCATTGCTTTGGGGCCGTCTTCAACGCTCAGGTTCCCCTTGACGGCGCTGCGACTAAGGCGGAGGATTAACTTTCAAGGGTGACAATGGAACGATGGCGCTCGTTCTAGAAGATCGCTCAAATCGAGGTAAACGTCACGCAATCATGGCTGAGGGCTCCGGCAGCGCTGGTTGCGATTCGTATCGAATCTCCGGATCAAACCAGTGGCTGGATTAATGTCCGACACAATACACACGCTCTCGACGACGGGAATGACGCCGAAGCGGCAGATCCAGAGCTGGATCGATGGGCTGACGAGCCTGTGTGGGCATTTCGACGTCGATCCGCTGGAGGCGTCCTCGCTCGAAGGCCGCATCGACTACACCTCCGTCTCGCGCTTGAAGCTCTGCCAGATCGAGGTCAGCCAGCATCGCATCGCGCACACGCTGGCGCGCGCCAAGGCCAATGAGCACCCGTACATCAAGATCCACTTCCAGACTTACGGTGTGTCATATTTCGAGCAGGATGGCCGCCACATCGAGCTGAACCCGGGCGACATCATCGCCTATGACGTCTCCTGTCCGCATTCGATCATCAGCCCCGCTTTCACGCGCCACGACGTGGTGATCGTGCCGAAGGCGCTGCTGCGCGACCGCGGATTCCCGTCGCAGCGAATGCCCGCCTGCAAATTGACGTCACGCACGGGGACGGGGCGGATCGCCCATGATTTCGTCCATGCGACCTTCGACGAGGCGGCCAAGCTGTCGGCGAACAGTGCGGTCGGCGTCGCCGATTCGCTGATCGACCTTTTGCTGCTGCCGCTGCGCGAGGCGGACACGATGCTCGATCGCGTCGGGCCCGAAGCGACGTATGTGCGCGCGCAGTTCTTCATTCGCGAGCATTTGCGCGATCCGGATCTGTGCATCGACCAGATCTCCGCCGAGCTCGGCTGCTCCAAACGCTATCTGCACATGTTGTTCTCCGAGCGCGGCACCACGGTGAGCGACTACATTTGGCAGGCGCGTCTTCAGAATTGCCGCCAGGAACTCGAGACCCATGCCGGCAAGACCATCACCGATGTCGCGTTCTCCTGGGGCTTCTCCAGCTCATCGCATTTCAGCCGCGTGTTCCGGAAATATTTCGGCGTAGTGCCGTCCTCGATCCACAAGGCGCAACAGGGCGCCGTTGCCGCGGACGAGCATTAGGCGAACGCCAAGCTCGGCGGTCGCCGAGAGCAAATGACCGTCACACGTCCGCGATGTCTCTCACGCCGATAGGGCGACGTAGGGAATACCGGCCACGAGAGCGGCGAGCAGCACCGCGTTGCCCAGCATCCCGCTCCAATGTAACCGGCGTAATCGGCGTGGGGCTTCGGTATCGCCGGCGTCTCGCGCGCTGAGCTGGTCGTCGATCCGCCGCATGAAGCCGCGGCGTCCGTAGATCGCCAGGGCTGTAACCAAGCCAACGCCGGTCGCGGCGAGCAAACGACCGTCGACAGGAAGGCGACCGTTCCGATGATTCCGGCAACGCGCATCACCAGAAAATGGGCATTGAACATTCCGCGCAAAAGCTGGGCGACGGGTTGGATATCCAGCTTCACCAGCAGGAAGGCGGGCGAAGCCAGCGTGAAATAGCCCATCGGAAAGAGCAGAATGATCATGACGGCTATGGCGACGCCATCCGGTGTGACGCCATCCGGTGTCATGGGATCGGCCTTTCTCGTCCGCGCCGGGGAGATCTTCCGCCAGCGTGGCACAATCATAGCGCGAAGATGCGTTTCCGACACTAGGCTTTGGTCGGATGTCGGCGAAGGTACCTCGCCTCGAGGTTCAGGCCGGCTCCAGGCCGCCCGCGAAGGCGGGCGATCCAGTGTGGTCGCATGTCATCTCACCGCTGGATGATCTTCATCCAGACGTCGCCGAGGATTGCAGGCTCTCGCGGCGGCAGATAGGTCAGCCCTGCCTGCCTGCCGAATTCGGCGATCTTGCCCTCGGCAGCAAGCCCGCTCAGCGCCGTGTTGACGACGTCGATCAGTGCGGGATCGCCGGCGAGCCCGACATAGCCGCGGTTGGCGCCGATCGGATAGTAATAGCCGGACGCCGTGATTGCCGTGTCGGGATGCGCGGCGCGATGGGCGTCGAAACGGCCGAGGTCGATCAGCGTCGCGTCGTAGTCGCCACGAGCGAGCGCGCCGAGGAGATCGTCGCGACCGGGGACGAGATGGGTGATGTTGTCGATCAGGCGCCCCTTGTCGAAGGTCATCAGGACGGCATCGCCCAGCGAGCCACTCTCGATGACGAGGCGAAGGCCGGCAAGGTCGCCGATATCGCCGATCTTGCGGCCCTGCGCCTTCGGCCCGAGCACAACCGTCATCGGCGAGTAAACATAGGGCTGGCTCGGTGCAAGCACGCCGAGCGCGACGCGGCGGCGCCGGTCGTCACGGGTGGCGCCGGCAAAATCCGGTAAGCGTGCCGTCTTCATGCCGGGCTTGACGAGCGAATCCGTCGTCAGCGCGTAGCCGCCGACCAGCGAGCAGCGCCCGTCGGACAGCAGCGCATTGGCCTCGAGCTGCGGGCTCGAATCCTCATCCAGCTTGCTCTCGAACCACTGGATCGTCAGAGGCCGTCCGAGCCGGTCGGCGAGCGCCTGCGCCAGCCGCACGTCGAAGCCGGAGTCCGGCTTGCCCTTGTGATGCACCGAGAGCGGCGGCCGGTCCTCGTCGAGACAGATCCTGAGCGGATCGTCGGCCGCGCGCGCAGCCGTGGCCGCCGCCGCGAGAATCGCGGCAACGCTCCACGCGACGTGCCAGGTCTTCATGGCTTCCTCCGGCTCGAGATGAAAGCCCAGAGATCCCCGATCTCGTCGTCGTTGAGGATGTCAGCCCAGGGCGGCATCTTGTTGTTCTTGCCGTTCTTCACCGTGGTGACGAAGCGCGTCTTGTCGTTTGGGAAGGCGCGCAGGTCCGGCGTGATGGTGCCGGGGTTCATCATGTTGGGGCCGTGGCAGTGCGAGCATTTTTCGGCATAGGTCGACTTGCCGTGGTCGATCTGTGCCTGCACGGGATTGCCGGTTGCGTTATCCGCGGCACGAACGGTCGCCGCAAGCGCGACCGTGAGCACCGCGACGGCGGCGAGGATTGCCGCCGTCTTGTGAGATCCGTCTTTCAGCATCGCGCCGTGGTTACTGCTTGACCGCAAAGACCCACAGCGAGCCGCCGGGCGGCACCTTGGCAAGCCGCTCGTCGCCGGAGAACAGCGAGTAGACACCGCCATAGCCGCTGGTGACGGCGACATACTGCACGCCATCCTGCTGCCATGTCACCGGTTGTCCCTCGATGCCGGAGCCGGTCTGGAACTGCCAGAGCTTCTTGCCGGTGTCGGCGTCGAAGGCCTCGAACTCGCCGGTCAGCGCGCCCGAGAACACGACGCCGCCCGCGGTCGACAGCACGCCCGAGAAGCGCGGGATGTCGCTCGGCGCCTCCCACTTCGCCTTGCCAGTCATCGGATCGATCGCCTTCAGATGACCGCGCGGGCCGTCACCCCACTCCCAGAGATCGGTGAGGTCCATGCCGAGATACCATTCACCCTGCTTGAAGGTGACGGGTTCGGTCTTGTACCGGCCACCGAAGGCGAGCGTGTTGGCGTAGGCCAATCCGGTCTGCGGATTGAACGACATCGGTTCCCAGTTCTTGCCGCCGAGGATCGACGGATAGACTGTCACCTTCTTGCCTTCCCGAGCACCTGTCGTGACGTCGGTCTCCATCGGCTTGCCGGTCTTCATGTCGATTCCGGTCGCCCAGTTGACCTTCACGTAAGGATTGGCCGCGAGCAGCTTTCCGTTGGTGCGGTCGAGCACGTAGAAGAAGCCGTTGCGGTTGGCGTCCATCAACACTTTGGTCGGCTTGCCCTCGACGTTGATGTCGGCGAGGACCATCTCGGCCACGCTGTCATAGTCGAACGGATTGTTCGGCGAGAACTGGTAGTGCCACTTGATCTTGCCGGTCTTGGGATCCATCGCCAGCACGGAGCAGGTGTAGAGGTTATCGCCGGGGCGTACCGCCGAATTGAACGGTCCGGGATTGCCGATGCCCCAATACACCGTGTTCAGCTCGGGATCGTAGGAGCCCGTGATCCAGGTCGAGCCACCGCCGAGCTTCCAGGTATCGCCCTTCCAGGTGTCGCCGCCGGGCTCGTCGGGGGAGGGGATCGAATGGGTACGCCACAGGTGCTTGCCCGTCGCCGGATCCCAGCCGTCGATGAAGCCGCGGGTGCCGAACTCGGCGCCGGAGATGCCGGTGATCACGACGCCGTCGGCGACCAGCGGCGCCACCGTCATCGAATAGCCTTCCTTGATGTCGGCCGCCTTCTGCCGCCACAATTCCTTGCCGTCCTTGGCGTCGAGCGCGATCACGTTGGCGTCGAGCGTGGTGCGGAATACCTTGCCGTCGTAGAGCGCGGCGCCGCGATTGATGATGCCGCAGCAGACGATGCGCGGCGTCTCGGCCGGATACTCGATCTTGCTCTTCCAGATCTGCTTGCCGGTCTTGGCGTCGACCGCCATGGTCGCGTTGTGGGAGGTCACGTAGATCACGCCCTGATACACCAGCGGCTGCGATTCCTCGCTGCGATCGTCGTTGAAGGAGTAGTTCCAGACCGGGACAAGGTTCTTGACGCTGTCCTTGTTGATCTGCTTCAGCGTCGAAAAGCGCTGGAGATTGTAGCCCATCCCGTAGTTGAGAACGTTCGATGTATCGGTCGCGCCCTTGACCAGCTGCTCGCTGGTTTGTGCATTTGCACAAGTCGATGCAAGCATGACGAGGCTCGCGGCCATCGCAAAGCGTTTCATCCGTTCCTCCCAATATGCGCGCCTGTTGACGCTGCGACAGCAACACTCCGCCCGAATGCAAAACGCGTCAATACGAAAGTCGAAGGCGCGCTGCCGATATGTTGGATGCCAGACGCCGGTCATCTGACGGAAACCTTACAAACGATTCTCAACTTGTGCGCAGGCGCTGAAGAAATTCCGCGGCGCGAAGCGGAGCCCATGCGGGGCGCCGCGCCCGGGCCGTCGGGTTCTGCGGGTTGTGCAGTGCGCAGGTTGCAATTCGGGGCTTGAACGGAAGCCCGCGTGTGGACTTATGTCATTACGATCCGGCTCCCAATCGGAGCTCTCGGTCAGGGAGATTTTGATGATATCGCGTCGCTCTGTTGCGCTTGCGCTCACGATTGCACTGCTGTCCGGTCCGGCCTGGTCGGCATCCGTCGGCGCCGTAAAATTGTTCGATACCGACAATGACGGCACGCTCGATCTTGCCGAGGTGAAGAAGGCGGCGGCCGCATTGTTCGCCAAGCTCGATCCCGATCACGACGGCACGCTTGACGCCCGCGAATTGCGCGGACGGTTAACGGCGAAAGAACTCGCCGCCGCCGATCCCGATCGTGACGGGACCCTCACGCTCGACGAATATCTCTCGGTGGTGGAGCAGCGCTTCAACGCGGCAAATCCCGACAAGGATGGAACGCTGGATGCGAAGGAGCTGAACTCGCGCGCCGGCCGCGCATTGCTGCGATTGTTGCGCTGAGAGAAGCCGCGCTTGACTGGGAGCGAAGGCGTTTTGCCCGAGAGGGAAATTCGCGAGCGCGATGCGACAGTTCGCGGTGTTCGTCGTCTGATTCCAGACTTGCGCTGTCGCTGATGCAGCCCTAGGTTTTGCCCCGCGCGATGTCGCGCTCATCCCTTGGGAGACCCCCGAATGGCCTGGAAAGCTCCGAAGATTGTGGAAGTGCCGGTCGGCATGGAAATCAACATGTACGCCTGCGCTTTGCGCAAGTAAGACTGACGACCTGTCGCGGCTTCGATGGCAAACGCCATTGAAGCCGTGGTAGTGTCAGGGATGCGCGCGAGAGCCCATACATTCTGGACCATAGCCGCCTGCACAGTCGCGCTCGTACCGGCGTGCGTCAGCGCCGAAGAGGGCTTCGATACCGAGCACATCTTCGGCTTTTTGATCGGCACCGATGTCGGCAATCCCGGTGAGCGCGAATTCCAGACCGAAACGACGGGGCGATTCGGCAAAGGCGGAGGGGCCTATCGCGCCCTCTCGCAGGAAGTCGAGATCGAGATCGTGCCGCTGCCGAACTTCCGCATCGAGGTCGGCGGCATCGCTAGCTTGCACGACATCACCGGCGTCCCCGACATCGATGATCGTCGCCAGTTCAATTTTCAGGGCGCCTCGCTCGACCTGCGTTATCGCCTGCTCGACCGCGAGCACGCGCCGTTCGGCATGACCGTCGGCGCTGAGCTCCATGGCGACCGCATCGACGAAACCAGCGGCGCGAAAGGGCGGATGTACGGCGCCGATTTCACACTCGCCTTCGATCGCGAACTGATCCCGAACTTCGCCATCGGCGCGCTCAATCTGATCTATCAACCGGAATGGGCGCGCTTCGAGGTGGCGGGACTGTCCGAAAAGAGCTCGACCATCGGCGCGGCCTTCGCCGGCATGGTGCGTGTGCGGCCCAATGTGCTGCTCGGCGGCGAGATGCGCTACTTCCGGCAGTACGAAGGCATCGGCCTCGGCGAGCTTGCCGGCCAAGCCCTGTTCGTCGGTCCGACCGCTTATTTCCAGCTTTCCGAGCGCTCGCGCCTGACCGTGAGCTGGAGCATGCAGGCCTGGGGCCGTCCGGCCGGATCAGGTGCCAATCTCGACCTCGTCAATTTCGAGCGCCACCAGGCGAGGCTGGTGTTTGGGGTTAACTTCTAGGAAGGCGAGTTCCCCACGGCCTCTCTTACGGCCGGATTGAAACTTCCCGCTCCTCGGAACGTAACCTTTTGTGCTAATCTTGATCGCCTCTGCGAGGATCCCGGCATGAACCCGATCGACCTGGTAGTGACTGTATGTGCGTTGCTCTCGCCTGCGACCTGCGAGGAGCAGCATCTGGTATTCAACTACGCCGGCTCGCCGACGCAGTGCGCGATGGCCGCGCCGCCCTATATCGCGCAATGGATCGGCGACCATCCGAAGTGGCAGGCGGTGCGATGGCGCTGCGAATATCCGCACCCGCACGACAAGGCGTGAAGCGTTGCGCTGCCTTGCCGGTCGCAACTGGCTTAGGTCCTCATCCTGAGAGCTTGCGAAGCAAGCGTCTCGAAGGATGGCCACAAGGGACAGACGGACAGGCGGCCCTGCATGGTTCGAGACGCGCTTCGCGCTCCTCACGATGAGGGGAAAACGCCAGTAACGCAGCCACGTTACTTGCTGCAGTCCTTCAGATCCTTGTCGGCGATCGAGAACACCGCATCCGGCTTGATCTCGATGTCGCGGACGATGCACTGCCGTGCACTGGGATAGCTGACCTTGGCGTCGTAGCGGCCGGGCTCGATACCGGTGATGCGCAGCCGCTCGTCGTGGTCGACCTCCTTGTCCTTGTCGTTCAAGCACTGGTTCGGTCCCCACTCGGTCTTGCCGGCCGGCGAGAGCTGGAAGCCGGAGATCGTCTCCGTCGTCAGATTCCAGAGTCGGATGCCCTTGCCCTTGGCCTGCGCGAGCGCCGCGCCCGGCATCGCAACCAACAGGATGCCGATCGCAATCAACTGACGCCGCATGGTGAACCTCCCGCGAAGATTTCATTGGTCCAGTTGACCATGAGTTCTCATTTCGATTCAAGCTGCAGCGCCGCGAGCTCGGCCCTGATCCTGCCGAGCTCGGCCTCGCTGCGCTGCGCACGTGGGATGGCAATCGGCACCTCCCGCACGATGCGCGCCGGCCGCGGCGACAGCAAGAACAGGCGATCGCCGAGGCGGATCGCGTCATCCAGGCTGTGTGTGACGAGCAACGTCATCACCGGACGGCGCGCCACCAGCGTGGCGATCTCGTCGCGCAACCGGCCGGCGAGTGCGTCGTCGAGCGAGGCGAGCGGCTCGTCGAGCACGAGCAGATCGGGCTCGACGGCAAAGGCGCGGGCGAGCGCGACGCGCCGGGCGAGGCCGAGCGACAGCTCGCCGGGAAAGTGGCTGCGATGCGCGTCCAGCTCCAGGATTCTAAACAGCTCGGCGAGCTTCGCATCGGTGACATCGGGGGCCGCAAGCCGCACATTCTGCTCGACAGAGCGCCACGGCAACAGCCGCGGCTCCTGAAACACCATCCCGATCCGCGCTTCGGGCGGACGCGAGACGTGCCCCCCGAAATCGCGGTCGAGCCCGAGGATGATGCGCAGCATCGTGCTCTTCCCGCAGCCGGACGGACCGATCAGCACGCCGACCTCGCCGGATTGAAGCGCGAAGCTGACCGGCGCGAGCACCCCCTGTGTTCCGCCCGCGGCACTCCTGAACGTCTTGCCTGTGATATCGACCTCAAGCCGCACGGGGTCGCCACCGGGTTGCGCGGGCTTCGAACGGTTGCACCAGCGCGGTCTCGATCACGAGCACGACGGCGGCGAAGGTCAGCGAATAGGCCAGCAGCCGCGGCGTGTCGAACAGCTGGAAGGCGACGCCGATCTCGAAGCCGACGCCGTTCGGCCGGCCCAGGAGTTCGGCGACCAGCACGATCTTCCACACCAGCGACAATCCGGAGCGGGCTGAGGCTGCGATATAGGGCGCCAGTTGCGGCAGCACGACGTGGCGGAACGCGCGCCAGCGCGGCATCGCGAACACGCTCGCCATCTCGTCGAGCGAGCGGTCGAGCGCGCGCGCACCCTCGCGCAGGGTGACAATGGCGGTCGGCAACTTGTTGATGGCGATCGCCGCGATCGCTGCGGCTTCAGTGAGCCCGGCCCAGATATAGGCCAGCACGATCACGACCAGCGCGGGCAGGTTCAGGAGCAGGATCAGCCAGGGATCGCCGAGCCGGTCGGCAAGCTTCACCCGTCCCATCAGATAGCCGATGGCGCTGCCGAGTGACATCGCCAGCACAAAGGCGAGGCTTACGCGAGCGAGCGTGGCGCCGAGATGCAGGAACAGCGCGCCGCTCGAAGCTTCCGCGACGACGACGTCGAGCACGGCGGGCGGGGAGGGCAGCTTCGCGGCGCCGACGAACAGCGCGGCGATCCACCAGATCGCGAGCAACAGGGCAAACGACAGAAGACGCAGCACCTCAGTCTCCGGGAACTGCGTGATAGAACGTGCCCGGCTCGAGTTCAGCGGCCGGGCCGACTAGGTCGCGGCCGCCCGTCTCGGCGAGCACGCGGTAGAGCACGCGCGCGTCCTTTTCTTCGTCATCGATGCTCCGGCGCGGAATGCCGTCGCGATATCGCTCGCGATAGGTCTTCAGCAGGATAGCATCGCTCGTGCCGGTGAGCGGCGCGATCTTGTCCCAGGCGGCATCCGAGGTCACCAGCAACTGCTTGGCCTTGCGCGTCATCGCAATGAAGCGTGCCACAGCTTCGCGATGGCTCGCCGCCCAGCTTTCGTCGAAGACATAGCCGACGGCGGAGACCGCGCCCCTGGCGCCCAGCTTCGGCAAAATGTCCTCGATGCCGGTGAGGCGCCTAAAACCCCTGGCCTCCAGTTGGGCGGAGAAATTCCAGAAGTTGAGGCTCGCATCCATCTCGCCGTCGAGCGTCTTGGCGGCGATCAGGGGCGGGGCACCATAGACGATGGTCGCCTCCGACTTCAGGTCGATGCCGTCCTGTTTCAACCGGGCCTGGAGCAAGAGCCAGCTCTTGTCGATCGGGCCGCCGCCGACGGCGAGCTTGCGGCCCTTCAAATCGGCGAGCGACTTGATCGGCGAGGAAGCCGGCACCATCACCGCGCCGAGCGCGCTGGAATAGGGATAGAAGGTGAGCTTGGCGCCGAGCGCGCGCTCGCGCGACACCCACAGCCAGTCGGACAGGATGATGTCGGCATTGCCGGCGCGCAGCGCGATCTTGCCGGCCTCGGGGCTCGCAAGCTCGGTGACGTCGAGCGACAGGTCGGCCTCCTTGTCGAGGCCACCGGCGCGGATCGCGGCCAGCTCCCAGGAGAATGTTCCGGTCTTCTGCACCGCAAGGCGGATGGTATCCGCGGCGCGGCCGGGTCCGGCGAGTGTCAGCGCCAGCGTCACCGCGAGCGCCAATGGTCGACCAAGTGCTCTTATCAAACCAAGTGCTCTCATCACCTTGTGAGCCGTTTCCTCTGACAGAGTGCTTTTCAGGACAATACGCATAGCATAGCTTTCGTCGCAACCAGCGGGAGGACGCGCATGAATCTGGCCGGACAGCTACGACCGATTGTCGCCGCATTGGCGGTGTGGGCTGCGACCGCGCTCGCAGTGCGCGCCGAGGAGGCGAATGATTATCCGACGGCGGCGCGTGCGGAGTACGTCTATGGCTGCATGAAGGCCAATGGCGAGAGCCGGCAGGCGATCGAGCAATGTTCCTGCTCGATCGACGTGGTGGCCTCGATCGTATCCTATGAGCGCTATGTGACCGCGGAAACCGCGCTCAGCATGTCCCAGGTCCGCGGCAATCTCGGCGTCCAGTTCCGCACCTCGGAGCAGGCGAACTCGGCTGTGAACGATTTGAGGCGCGCGCAGGCCGAAGCCGAGGTGAGGTGTTTTTAATCCCTTGGCGGCGTGCATCCATGACGGGTGAGGGGCTCACGTCCCCGGCTTCTCCACATCCCACTCGTTGCGGAACACGTGTCCATCCGTATCCTTGGCCTCCGCGCGAAAACGCTTGGCGCCGTTGGACACATACGTGAACCGCAGATTGGGATCTTCCGAGATCGAGATGCCGCCTTCCATCGAGAGCACGGGGCTGTCGTCCTGCGTCAACTTGAGCTGGTTGACGAAGAAGGCGGGAATGTAGAGCTGCGTGACCTGGTCCATCTGCAGGCCGGAATTGTTGGGATGGCCGATCATGATCTGCGCCTCGCGCATGCGGCTCGCGGGGGTCTCTTGCCGCGCGAATTGCCGGTAGCGCATCTGGCCGAGCCGGTTCTGGGCTTCCTCGGCATTCTTCCCCGCCGGGGCAGAGCAGCCGCCCGAGGCCTTCACATAGACTTTTGAGACATAGAGTTGGCCGTCGCTGAGCTCGGCAACCGCATGGACGTCGGTGTAGTTGTTGATGCGTACCCGCGTCGAGATTTCGGTGACGTTGGCATCGGGGCCGAGCTCGAACTTCGCCGCCATAGGCGCCGGATTGCGGTCGATCACGAGCGTGATCGAACGGATGCGGCGGGCATCGCCCGGCGAAAGCTTGCTGCGCAGGGTCACCGGCACGATCGCCGCATCCTCGGCGCGATACGGCATATCGATGCCAATGACATCGCCGCCGTCGTGCATCGGACGGTTGCTGAAGATGTCCTGCACGAGGCCCGGCCAGGGATCGTAAGCTTCTTCAGCCTGCACCGGCACGGCGAATGCCATGCCGAGGAGCAGGGCGATCAGGGGCAGGCGGCGTGTGCATCCCATCATGGTCATGGTCCCGCGCGGACGAAGCAGAAGCAGTTGTCGGGCCTAGCGTAGCGCGTCCGCTACTCCCATTCAATTTCTGAAAATGCTGCGGTTGCGTTGCGAGCGTTGTAGTCGTCGAATAACTGCCATTGCGACCGCTCCGAGGCGGCCGCCTTGTCTGCGGCGGTTCGGATCGGTTCGCCCTTCTTGTTCGACGCCCGGACGTCCGCCAGCAGCGCCGTGAGATAACGCCGTTCATCGATCAGGGCTGCAGGCCATTCACTCACGGGTCCGTGACCCGGAACGACGCGCAGCGCCGGAATGCTCTCGAGTTCCCCGAGGATGCCGAGCCAACCGCGAATGCTGCCGTCCATCACCGGAATATGGCGGAGGAAGACGAGATCGCCCGCGAAAAGTGTCTTGCTCGTCTCATCGAACACGGTGAGATCAGTGTCGCTGTGTCCGGCCGGCCAGGCCCGCAAGGTCAGGTGGCGCGAGCCGAGATCGAGCGTCAGGGTGTCCGTGACAGGTATCGTTGGCGGCACGATCTTCACGGGAGAGATCAATTCGTCGCCCATGATGCGTCTGAAATTGTCGAGATAATACGGCCCGCGCGTCGCCAACGCCTGCGGCAGCCGGCTATGGCCGACGAAGCGCGTGTCCCCGGCGACGAAGGCTGCATTGCCGAAGACATGATCGGGATGGCCGTGGGTGTTGATGACGTAGCGGATCGGCTTGCTGGTGCGGGCCCGCACCGCAGCCAGCAGCGCCTCGCCCTCGCGAAGGCTACCACCGGTATCGATGACGGCGACCGCATCCGCGCCGACGATGAAGCCGACATTGGCGATGTCGCCCTCGTTCTCGCGGGTCATCAGGGCGATGGTCCCGGAGTGTACGAAGATTCCCGGCGCGACTTCGCTTACAGGCAATTCGGCCGCTCCTGCGCATGCTAGTGTCGCCGTCACCAGCAGGGACGAGGCTGCAATCACGAAAGCGATGCGAGACACTTTTCCGCCTCAGTTCAAAGGGTTGCGCAGTTGCACTGCAACAAAGAAAAGCCAGCACAAAGTCTGGCAGAAATGGTGCGTCATGCGTTGCATGGTTAGCATTCAAACAATCCTAGGAGGAAGCGCGATGACGGAGGCCGGACGACATCGTCGCTGGTTGGTTTCACTGAGTATCCTGGTTGCGTCTTGCGCGTTCGGCGACGTCGCCGTCGCGCAGACCAACGACGCCGGCGACCTCTCCTTCGAGCTGGTCGATCCCAAGGTGCTGCGCGTTTGTGCCGACCCGCGCAATCTGCCGTTCTCGAATGAAAAGGGCGAGGGGTTCGAGAACAAGCTTGCCGAGTTGTTTGCAGACAAGCTCCAGAAGAAGCTCGACTATGTCTTTTTTCCGCAGGCTACCGGCTTCGTGCGCATGACGCTCGGCTCGCATCGCTGCGACGTCATCATGGGCTTCCCCCAAGGCGATGACCTCGTCCAGGGCACCAATCCCTACTACCGCACGAGCTATGCGCTGGTCGCGAAAGCCGGCAGCGGGCTTGAGGAGGTCGACACGCTCGAGGATACCAGGCTGAAGGGCAAGCATGTCGGCATCGTCGCTGGAACGCCGCCTGCGACCAACATGGCCATCGCGGGATTGATGGGCGATGCAAAGCCCTATCCGCTGATGATCGACACGCGCTACGACAATTCGGCGCAGGCAATGATCAATGATCTCGCGGCAGGCAAGATTGACGCCGGCGTGCTGTGGGGACCCATGGCGGGATTTTACGCGAAGCAGGCGGGCTCGCTTCATGTCACGCCGCTGGTAAAGGAAACCACCGGACCAAAACTGGCCTATCGCATCGGTATGGGCGTGCGTGCCGCCGACCAGAACTGGAAGCGGCAACTCAACAAGCTGATCCAGGAGAACCAGGGCGAGATCAACAAGATCCTGCTCGATTTCGGCGTGCCGCTGCTGGACGAGAGCGACCGGCCGCTCGGCGCGGAGACGGCCAAGACGCCATGAGGCGGCAGATTGCCGCTGCGCTGGTCGCCGCCACTCTGGTGGCGCCGGTAGTCGCGCAGCAGCAGGAGCCGTTCGAGCCCGAGGGTTATCGCGCCGACAATTACCGCGCGCCTGTGCCGGCGACGCTCGGCGGCGCGCGCGTGCTGTCGACTTCGGAAGCCGAGGCGATCTGGCACGCGAAGAGCGGCGTGTTCATCGACGTGCTGCCGCGCGCGCCGAAGCCGAAGAACCTTCCCGCGGGTACCGTTTGGCGCGAGGCGCCGCGCAAAAACATTCCGGGCAGCATCTGGCTGCCCGATACTGGCTATGGTGCGTTGCCGCCGGCTATGGACGATTATTTTCAGCGCGGGCTCGCGCGTGCGTCGCTTGGCGACAAGGCCGCGCTGCTGGTGATCTATTGCCTGGCCGACTGCTGGATGTCCTGGAACGCCGCCAAGCGTGCGCTCGCGTATGGCTACTCCAACGTCGCCTGGTATCCCGAAGGCACCGACGGCTGGGAGCGCGCCAAACTCCCAACCGACGAGGCACAGCCGGAGCTGCGGCCGGAGCAATAAAGAATTGAGCGAGCTCGGTCATCGCTGGCCTCGTGGTTCGAGACGACCGCTTCGCGGTCTCCTCACCATGAGCGTCTACATCCCGCAGCGAAATCAGATCCTGTGAGGCGCCCGCCGAAGGCGGGCGTCTCGAAGGATGGCGGCAATGGGACAGAGAGTTTCCCCTACTGCTTCTGCAGCTTGGTCAGCGTGCCCGTGCCGTTATTGACGGTTGCAGAGTAGCTCACCCTGTCGCCGGCGTGCACGGCATCCAGCATCGCGGCGTCCTTGGCCTTGTACTCCTGGAGCGCGCCGGCGCCGCCTGCGCTGCCGCCGACCGTGCCTTTCTGCATCTGCTGAATCGAAATCGTGCTGTTGAGCCGATCTATCCGCGTGACCATTCCGGTCATGTCGTCAGCGAATGCGCTGCTTGCAAGCATGCTGACGGCCGCAGCGCCTGCGAGGATGAATTTCGTGGTTCCCATCAAGGCCTCCCGACGTCTTGGACTCTCTTCGACAAGCCATCCTGGATCGATTTAGTTCCGGCAGATGGCGCGGCAAAGATTAACGATAGCGTTGAGATCGCCGGAACTTGCAAAGCTGTCAGTGGGGTGACGCTATTCCATTTCCTGCTGAATGACGCGTCCCAGCGCAAACAGGCGCTGATCGATTGTGGTGGGAACCTCGCAGACGAACCGCACCACTTTGTGGCGGTCCTCGAAAATGCGAGTCTTCCAGATCAGCTCGTTGCTGAGCGCATCGACCTTGGCCTCGTCGCGCGGCGTTGCGCCCTGGAGCGCCTGGAGCTGGATCGACTCCTCGCGAATCTTGTCGGCGGCCTCGCGCTGCTTGCGGCTGACGCGTTCCAGCCCGCCGATGACCTGCGAGCGCTGGGCGTTGAGCGTGTCGAACAGGCCGGCGAACAGAAGTTTTGCATTCGCGGTCTTGTCGGCCGCGGAGCCCGCCAAGAACTCCTTCACCGACTTCTCGGCGTCGTCCAGCGGCGTCTTGCGGGCCGCCAGTTTCGAGACCAGCGCGCTGACCCTGGCGTCCTCCTTCCACTTGTTCTGCACGTCATCGAGCGAAGGACCAGCCCACACGGCGGCGAGCGAGATTTCCGGCACTTTGGCTTGCGTACAGGGCCAATCCGGATGGCGCGGATCGGTCGCGCGTGCCGCCGTGCTCGCGACTGCGAGCATCAGAGCGGCCATGGCCAGAACCCGAACCTTCATCCTTCGCCTCCCGCAGGGCCCCGTCGCGCCAGCCCGCGCGAGGGATCATAGGCATAGATCGCCCCGATCATGAAGACGATTGTGCAGGTCGCGACCACCGCCAGCGAGACCCAGTTGATCTGTCCGTACAGCGCAAACCGGATCAGCTCGACCGCATGAGTGAACGGATTGGCCTCGCAGAGATAATAGAGATAGGGACTGCCCTCCTGCACGCGCCAGAGCGGGTAGAGCGCGGAGGATGCGAAGAACATCGGGAAGATCACGAAGTTCATGACGCCGGCAAAGCTTTCAAGCTGCTTGATGCCGGACGAGATCAGCATGCCGAGCGAGCCCAGCATCAGTCCGGACAGGATCAGCGCCGGTAGTACGGTGAGATAGCCGATCGGGGGAGGTGTGATGTCCCAGAACCAGGCGATCAGCAGGAACGCATAGACCTGGAGCAGCGACACCGCGGTGCCCGCGAGCAGCTTGCAGAACAAGAGGAACCCGCGCGGCAAGGGACTTACCAGCAGCGTGCGCATGTTGCCCATCTCGCGGTCATAGACCATCGAGAGCGAGGACTGCATGCCGTTGAAGAGCTGGATCATCGCCATCAGCCCGGGCGCGATAAAGACCTCATAGAGGATGTAGGTCTCGTACGGAGGGATGATGGAGATGCCGAGCACCTGGCGGAATCCGGCGGCGAAGATGAACAGCCAGACCAGCGGCCGTACCAGCGCCGAGACGAAACGCTCGCGCTGATGCAGGAAGCGCAGGCCCTCGCGCCAGACGATGCCGGTGAGACAAGTCATATACTCGGCGGCTGAGAAGCCGCGCGGCGTGTCGCGTGTCGTGATGCTGCTCATGCGCCGCTGCCCGGCAGGGTCTGCGCGCCGGTCAGGCGCATGAAGGCGGTGTTGACGTCCTGCGCGCCGGCTTCCGCAACGACACGACTCATTGGTCCCTGCGCCAGCACCTTGCCCTGGTGCAGCACCACGAGATCGTCGCCGGCCATGATCTCGTCGAACAGATGCGTGGCCCAGAGCACGCCGATGCCTTGCTCGGTCACGAGCTGACGCACATGGCTGATGATGTCTGCGCGCGCCTTGACGTCGAGGCCGACGGTCGGCTCGTCCAGCAATAGCAGGCGCGGACGGTGCAGCAGCGCGCGTGCGATCTCCAGCCGCCGCATCTGCCCGCCCGAGAGATCGCGCACCTTGCTGCCGGCGCGCTCGGTCAGCCCGATGCGGCCGAGCAACTCGGCGCTGCGCACTGCGGCCTCGCGGCGGCTGATGCCGTGCAGCGCGGCGTGATAGAGCAGGTTCTGTGTCAGCGACAGATCGAGATCGAGCGTGCGCGGCTGGAACACGACGCCGAGCAACCGCAGCGCCTCGCCGGGACTTTTGCTGACGTCATGGCCGAAAATGCCGACGCGGCCGGTCTGGATGCCGAACAGCCGCGTGATCAGCGAGAACAGCGTGCTCTTGCCAGCGCCGTTGAGGCCAAGCAGCGCCGTGAAGCTCGCCGGCTGCACGTTGAACGACACGTCCATCAGCGCCCGGCGCGGGCCATAGGCATGGCTGACGCCGTCGATCGACAGCGCCGGCACCGCAGCGGGATTGGGCTTCGGCACCTCGCGTTGTTCGGCGATGGGAGCAGGGCTGGTCATGGCGCGATCGTGATGCCCCAGGGCAGTTCGCCCACCTGAATGGTCTTGATCACCTTTTGCGCGGCGACGTCGATGACGGAGACGTCGTTCGACACGCCGTTGGTGGTGAGCAGATATTTCTCGTCCGGCGTGAACGCCATATGCCAGACCCGCTGTCCGACCAGCAGATATTTCGTCACCTTGCGCGTGGCGGTATCGACCACGGCGACGCGGTTGGCGGGACCGAGCGCGATGAAGGCGGTCTTGTCGTCCTTGGTCATGCCGATGCCGACGGGCTGGATTGCCTCCTTCCTCAACCCCGGGATCTCGAAATTGACCTTGCCGGTCACCTCGTGCTTTCCGGGGTCGATGATCGACACGGTGCCGCCGATCTCCGAGGACACCCACAATTCGGAAGCGTCGTGCTTGAATTCGGCAAAGCGCGGCCGCGCGTCGACCAATACATTGGCGACGATCTGGCGCGACGAGGTGTCGATGAAGTGCGCCATGTTGGTCGTCTCGGACGTGTTGATCAGCGTCTTGCCGTCCGGGCTGATGGTCATGCCCTCGGGCTCGACGCCAACCTGGATGTCGCCAAGACGGGCGCGCTTCTCGAGGTCGATCACGGTCACCGTGTTGTCGTTCTCGTTGGCGACATAGAGGATCTTGCCGGCGGCATCCTGGGCGAACAATTCAGGGTCGGGTCCGGAGGGCAGGCTGTCCACCACGGCTTGCGTCTTCGCGTCGATCATCTGGATGGTGTCGTCGTCGCCGACCGCGACCATCACGAACTTGCCGTCGCGCGTGAAGTCGATGCCGCGCGGGCGCTGGCCGACCTTGATGGTCTTGGTGACCGTCCAGCTGTCGGTGTCGATCACCGACACCGTGTTGCTCTTCTCGTTCGAGACATAGGCGATGAACGCATGCGCCGGCGCTGCCGCCAGCGCCAGCCCGGACAGCAATCCCACACGCCACAAGCGCGGTATTCCGCTGCGGGTTGGTTTCACCTCCCCGGCTTGCGGGGGAGGTCGCATCGCATCGATAGATGCGATGCGGGTGAGGGTTCTCTCCTCTAGGAGGTTCTCGCTCGCGGAGACACCCTCTCCCCAACCCTCCCCCGCGAGCGGGGGAGGGAGCGCAGCGTCGTTGTAGTCGCAGCTCGAACTCATCTCACAATGCTCACTTCAATTTGCATTTGCTCTCCGGGCGGTCATAGCCGAGCGTGTCGAGCTCGGAGACCTGGTGCAGAAAACCTTCCTGCGGCGACACCGACACCACCATGCGGCCGTCGACCAGCAGGATCGGCTGGCGCAGCTGCAGGTTCCAGTCGCGCAGGGTCAGCTTTGTGCCCTTGAAGGCAGCAACCGAAAAGTCCGGGCCCTTGATGAAGTCGGTGACCTTCTTGACGTCGCCGGAATTGGTGCGCGAGGTGGCCTCGCCGATCATGCGCACCGCGGTCCAGACCTGCATGTCGAGCGCAGTCATCCTCCGCGCGTTCAGCTTGACGAAGCGGTTCTGCATCTGGATCGCGCCCCACTGGTCCTGCGATGCGTCCCAGCTCCGCGGCACGAGGCCGGCCGAGCCCGCGACCGGGCGGGGATCCCAGGTGCGATAGGGCAGGTACGCGCCGAACACCTCGCTCTCGTCGGCGGCGACCAGCACGTCGTAAGCCGGTGCCTGTTGCGTGAACACCGGCATCTGGCGCTGGATCAGCGTCACGCCTGAGTCCGTGCGGCGCGCGCCGCCTTTGTCTTCGAAACTGCGCTCCTGCACGATCTTGGCACCGAACCGCGTGGCCGTGCGCCTCAGCGCGTCGGCGAACAGCTTGTCCTCGTCATGCGAGCCGACCACGAGCAGCCAGCGCTTCCACTGCTTCCACACCAGATACTGGCCGAGCGCATCCGCCAGCATCGCGCGTGTCGGCGCGGTGTGGATGACGTTGGCACGGCAATCGGCCTCGCGCAGACGCTCGTCGATCGCGCCGGCATTGAACAGCAGCGTGCCGCGGTCGCGCAAGGTGTCCGAGACTTTCAGCAGCGCATCCGCCGGCAGGTCGGCGATGATGAAGCCGTTGCGTGCGGCGAGATCGGTCGCGGCCTGCACGGCATCCTCGCCCTCCTTGATCCGGCGCTCCTCCAGCACAAATCGCTGGTTGAGGAATTTGCCGGTGGTGTTGTTGTCCTCGATGGCGAGGCGCGCGCCCGCGACGCCGTCATTCTCCGCGGGCTGCTCGACCAGCGACAGCGTCGATCTGGTGCCGGCGACGCCGAGATAGCCGACGCCGATCATGACAGGGTCGGCGGCGAGCGCGCTCGTCGCAGCAAGACCCAGGCCGATCAGGCCGACCAACCATCGGATCATGTTTCCTCCAGATGTTCTCCCTGGCTTGACCGCCGGTGGAGAATTGTCTCTGCTAAAGCATGACCGATTTGTCAGGGCATGCAACCCCGCATTTCGCCCCGCGTGCACGAGGACTGAAATCACGATCATGCGAGCGCTGATATGTTTTGCTGCTTTGCTGTTGACGACATCGGTCGCGTTTGCCGATCCGCCAAAACTCGCGGTGTTCGACTTCGAGTTGATCGACACCAGCCTGCCCGGCGAGTTCTACGGCTCCAAGACGGAGGAGGCGCGGCTCCTGCTCATCGGCGAGCAGTTGCGCAAGGAACTGACGGAGTCAGGCAGGTTCCAGATGCTCGATATCGCGCCGATCAGGGACGCCGCCCGTCATGCCAATCTGCAGGCCTGCGGCGGCTGCGACCTCAAGCTTGCCGGGCAGCTCGGTGCTGACCTGGAGATCACCGGCATGGTGCAGAAGGTCTCGAATCTGATCATCAATCTGAACATCTACCTGCGCGACGTGAAGACCGGCACCATGATCACGGCCGCCAGCGCCGACATGCGTGGCAACACGGATGAATCCTGGACGCGCACGATGAGCTATTTGATCCGCAACCGGTTGCTGGCACCGAATTACGGCAAGCCGTAAGGAGGGAACTTCTCTTCGCGATTCCAATTCTCATTGAACGCGCGGACACAACCACTCGTCCGGCGCTTCGCGCCATCTTCTCTCACAAGAAGGGGAGAAGGAAAGAAGCCATCATCCCTTCAATCTTTCCGCATGCCAGTGCAGATGATCGCCCATGAAGGTCGAGATGAAATAATAGCTGTGGTCGTAGCCCGCCTGCCGCCGCAGCGTCAGCGGGATGTTGGCCTTGGCACAGGCTGCCTGCAGCAATTCGGGACGAAGCTGCTCCTTCAAAAAGTTATCGGCCTCGCCGACGTCGACCAGAAAGCCCGAAAACTTCGCGCCGTCCTCGATCAGCGCCACCGTGTCGTGGCTGCGCCAGGCGTCCTTGTTGGGACCGAGATAGCCGGTCAGCGCCTTGATGCCCCAGGGCACAAGCGACGGCGCCACGATCGGAGCGAAGGCGCTGGCCGCGCGAAAACGGTGCGGGTTGCGCAGCGCGACCGTCAGCGCACCGTGGCCACCCATTGAATGGCCCATCACCGATTGGCGCTTGGCATCGACCGGAAAATTCTCCGCCACGAGTTTTGGCAGTTCGTCGGTGACGTAGCTCCACATGCGATAGTTGCGTGAAAACGGCGCTTCCGTCGCGTCGACATAGAAGCCGGCGCCCAGGCCGAAATCATAGGCATTGTTGGCATCGCCCGGCACGTCCGGCCCGCGCGGGCTGGTGTCGGGCGCGACGAAGATCAGGCCGAGCTCGGCGCAGGCTTTGCGGAATTCACCCTTCTCGGTGACGTTGGCATGCGTGCAGGTGAGGCCGGACAGATACCAAACCACGGGCAGCTTGGCGCCGGCCGCATGCGGGGGAACATAGACCGAGAACGTCATATCGGTTCCGGTCGCCTGGCTCGCATGGCGGTACACGCCTTGCACGCCGCCATAGGAGGTATTGGTCGAGACAGTCTGAATCGTCATGCCGTTAGCTCCGTGGCGTCAAACCACATCAGGATTGCAACGCTTGTGTGACCGAATTCGTGGCGGCCGTCAGGCCACGCCGCTGTCGATCGCCAGCCGCACCAGCTCGACCGAGGTCTTCACCCCAAGCTTCTGGCGCATGATGGACGAGGTGTTGGCAACAGTCTTGTAGGACGACTGCACCAGCCAGGCGATCTCGGACAGGCTCTTTCCGGCGCTGAGCAGCCGCAAAATCTCCATCTCGCGCGCGTTGAGCTTCGCCAGCGGGCTTTGCGCCAGCGCGGGTCCCGCAAAGGCGATGCTGCGCGCGATCGCACTCGGCAGATAGGTGCCGCCGCTGCCGACGGTGCGGATCGCCTCGACGAGATCGTCGGGGTCGCCGGTCTTGGAGACGTAGCCCTTGGCGCCGCACTCGATCGCCCGCGCGGCAAAGGCAGGGTCGTCGTTCATGCTGAACATGATGATTCGGGCCTCGGGCGCGCGCTCGAGGATGCGGCGCGCGAGCTCGAAGCCGGACACGGTCGGCAGGTTGATGTCGATGATGGAGAGGTCGGGGCGCTCGACGATGAAGACGCACTCGCCGTCTTCGGCGTCGGCGGCCTCCAAAATCTCGATCTCGCCCTCGTCGGCCAGCACGGCACGGCAGCCGGAGGCGACGATGGGATGATCGTCGACGATCAAAATGCGCATAGGGCGTTCCTCGCGACAGCGTCTTGGCCTGTTTCGCGCCCGGCCGGGATTGCTGTACGCTTTCGATTAGATATCGGGCGCTTCGCCTCTGTCAACGTCATCGGACAGGCGCGAGCAATCCTCCGCGGGGGCACGGGCGACACCAATGTGGCAAAATCTATCCTTGCGCGGGCGCATCAACCTGCTGCTGGCGCTGTTGCTGGCGCTGGGGCTCGCCGTCAATATCGGCCGGCAGGTCGCGGAAGCCGGGCCGCGCGTGCAGGCCGAAGACCAGAGCGTGATCCGGCTCGCGCGCGAATTCATCGGGATGATCGTTGCCGATCTCAACGAGGCGCCCGATCCGGACACCAGGCTGAATCAGATCGCGCGCGACCTCAGCCGCCTGCGCCATGTCAGCATCGCGCTTCGGGACGCCGGCGGCAAGCCGCTGACGCAGCCCCGGGCCGACGCCGATGACGACACGCGCGGGCCGCCGGCCTGGTTCGTCGGCCTGGTTCATCCCGAGCAAACCGCGGTGAGCGTGCCCGTCTCGATCCACGGCAAGCCGGGCTCGCTGCTGATCACCTCGCATCCCGACGACGAGATCGCCGAGATCTGGGACGCCATCGTGACTCAGCTCGAGGTCGGCTCGGGGATCGCGCTCGCGCTGTTCCTGGTGATGATGAATGTGGTCGGCCGCGCCCTGGCGCCGCTTCAGTCCCTGGCGGATGTGATGGCCGAGCTCGAAGACGGGCGCTATCAGGCGCGCGTCACGCCGGGCGGCGCACCGGAGCTCGCCGCGATCTGCACCAAGCTCAATCATCTTGCGGCAACGCTCAGCGAGGCCGTCGAGGACAAGCGGCGCCTCGCCGAGCGAGCGGTGTCGCTCCAGGACGTCGAGCGCAAGGAGATCGCGCGCGAGCTCCATGACGAGTTCGGGCCGTATCTGTTCTCGCTGCGCGCACATGCGAGCGCGCTGGCGAAGCAGGCGGACGGGCGCGCGCCGAGTGCGGAGGCCGTGCGAAAACACGGCAGCGCGATGATGGAGCAGATCAACGCGCTTCAGCAGTTCAATCGCCGCGTGCTGGAGCGGCTCCGGCCCGTCGGCCTTGCCGAGCTCGGCCTGCGCCAGGCGCTGGAATCGCTCTCGCGGCTGTGGCGGGAGTCGCATCCCGATGTCGCCATCGAGACCGTGATCTCGCCGGCGCTTGGCGTCACGGGGGAGACCGCCGACCTCACGATCTACCGCATCGTGCAGGAGGCGCTCACCAACGTGTTCCGCCACGCCGGCGCGACCTCGGTCAATGTCCTCATCGAGCCGGTGGAGCAGGCGGCGGCCGATGGCCGTGGCTGCGCCCGGGTGCGGGTCAGCGACAATGGCCGCGGCATGGAGCCGGGCCATAAGCTCGGCTTCGGCCTGGTCGGGATGCGCGAGCGGATACTGGCGCTGGGCGGCACGCTCAACGTCGTCTCCGGCGATGGCGGTCTGACCGTGGAGGCACTGGTTCCGACGGCGGCGGCGTGATCGCGCCTGATACAATCGGGAAAAATTCCCGATTTTGTCGGGAAAACGGGTGCGAATATCGCCCGACCTTTTGTGGCTGGCGCGCCAACGGCCGCCGATTACACTCGTCTCAACCAAACGGCGAAAATCAAAACAGCCGGTGGTCACGGATGGGACGGCAGGGATGGGCAAGCTGAGTAGCAAGCGTCGTTTGTGGATGGCCTCGGTGTCGACGGGGCTGATGTCGGGGCTGGTTTTCGCGATTCCTGCGGGTGCTGCGCAGGACGAGGAGACCAACGTCCAGAACCTGCCCGCGGTCGAGATCACGGCGCCACCGCCGCCGACTGTGAGGCGAAGTGCGCCACCACGCCCGGTCGCGCGCATCGGAGCGCCGTCATCCGCCAGCCCCAGGACCCGCATTTACGTCTACCCGACGTCGCCCGGAGCCGGCGGCAGCATCGAAGTCGACAAGATTCCAGCCAGCATCAACGCGGTCGATGCAAACCAGATCAGGCGCACCCGCTCGCCGAATATCGCCGACGCCCTGCAGCAGTATGTGCCTGGTGTCAGCATCAACGAAGTGACCGGTAATCCATTCCAGCCCGATGTGCAGTTTCGCGGCTTCGTCGCTTCACCTCTGGCCGGCACGCCGCAGGGCCTCGCCGTCTACCAGAACGGCGTGCGCATCAACGAGGCGTTTTCCGATACGGTCAATTGGGATCTGATCCCGACGGTTGCGATCCGATCGGCGCTGGTCGTGACCAACAACCCCGCGTTCGGCCTCAATGCGCTCGGCGGCGCCATCGATCTGCAGATGAAGAACGGCTTCAACTATCAAGGTGCCGAGATCGACGTCATGGGCGGCTCGTTCGGCCGCATCCAGGGCTCTGCACAATGGGGCAAGCAGGTCGACAACAACTGGGCAGTCTACGGAGCACTCGAAGGCATCCATGACACCGGCTTCCGCAATTTCTCGTCATCGGACGTCCGGCGCTTCTATGGCGATGTCGGCTATCGCTTTGAAGGCAACGAATTTCACCTCAACACGGGCGTCGCCAACAATTCCCTGGCGGGACCCAGCACCGTTCCGGCCGAATTGCTCCAGCAATATTGGGGCGCGACCTATACAACGCCGCAGACCATTTCCAACAAGGTCGGCTATCTCAACCTGACCGCCAAGGTGGAGGCGACGCCGACCTGGACCTTTGAGGGCACGGCGCATTTGCGGGGCTTCAAACAGAACACTGTGGACGGAAACCCCACCGACGCCCAGCCTTGTGCTGATCCAACCCTCCTGTGCTTTGGCGATGATACGGTTCCGGCTTTTGGCCTGAATGGCGTTCAGCTCGCCAATCCCTTTGCGCCGGGCGCCGTACTCAGCGAGGTCGATCGCACCAGCACGAGATCGACCACATTTGGCGTATCCGGGCAGGCGACCAACAGCGATCAGCTGTTCGGTCATGAGAACCGCCTCGTGATCGGCGCAAGTTATGATGTCAGCAGCACGCGCTTCACCGGTAGCGCCGACTTGGGAACGACAGGCACGAATTATGTCGTCACCGGCAGCGGGATATTCCTGGGTCCGTCCGGCGCCCCGACATCGGTCGGCCCTGTGTCGCTTCGCACCGTCAACCAATACCAGGGACTCTATGCGCTCGACACGTTCAATGTGGACGATCGGTTTGCGGTCACGGCAGGCGGGCGGTTCAATGCGGCCCATATCTCGCTGATGGACCAGCTTGGCACCGCGCTCAATGGCGATCACAACTATGATCGGTTCAACCCGATCATCGGCGGCACCTACAAGATCACGTCCGAAGTGACCGCCTATGCAGGCTATTCCGAAGCCAACCGGGTGCCGACGCCACTCGAACTCGGCTGCGCCGATCCGGCAAGGCCGTGCATCATCGGGCAGTTCCTGATCGCTGATCCCCCACTTCAGCAAGTCGTATCCAAGACGTTCGAAGCGGGTTTCCGCGGCACAAAGGAATTGAACATCGGATCGCTCGGTTGGAAAATCGGTGCCTACCGCGCGACCAACTACGACGACATCCTCGCGACCCCAGTTCCGGGGTTGACGGGCTTTGGCTTCTTCCAGAACGTCGGCCGGACACGCAGGCAGGGTATCGAAGCCGAGGTGAGCCTGAAGTCGAACGTGCTTCAGTTCCAGGCGAGCTATGCGTTCCTCGATGCACGCTTTCTCGATGCGCTGCAGCTTGGCTCGGAGAGCCCGTTTGCCGACGGCGACGGCAACATCCAGGTCCTGCCGGGTAACCAGATTCCGCGCCTGCCGCGCCATCTCCTTAAGGCCAGCGTCGAATATTCCGTGACCGATGTCTGGAAGGTCGGGGGTGACGCGCTCTTCGTCTCGAGCCAGTATTTCGTCGGCGACGAGTCCAACCAGTTTCCGAAGCTGCCATCTTACGCCGTGTTCAATCTCAACACCTCCTACCAAGTTACCAAGAACCTCCAGATCTATGGTCGCGTAGCCAACATTTTCGACAATCGCTACTCGACGCTCGGCACCTTCTTCGACAGGGAAGCGCTGCCCAACTTCACCAATGGCGGCGCCGAGTTCACTGACCCGCGCTCGCTCAGCCCGGCACGGCCGCGTGCGTTCTATGCGGGGATGCGGGTGACGTTCTGATCCTGGCAGGACGCCCAGGGGCTTATGGGTGACGAGGAGGCCGGGGTTTTTGCCGCCCCGAGCGCGTGTCACCCCGGTTCTGTTCTACCTCAGGCCGATTGACTCAATGTTCATGTTTTGTTCTTATGCTGGTCGTCCAGCCAAGGGAGCGAGCCATGGACAACCGCATCAATGAAATCCGCAGAATAATCAGGGCATTACGTGTCAGCATGCGTGAGGCTGAAGCTATCATGCACGAGCAAATCAACAGGGACGAAGATTGCGCCTTCGTCGCCGGGGAAGTCATGAAGATGCGCACGGTGATGAGCGAGCTGGTCCAGGAGCGGGCCGCTCTCGGTGACACCGACCCGATCGTCGTCGCCAGCCTTTTCATTCCCCGCCGACGGCCGATGGCGCTGCGCCTTCGTCTTGAGAGGCGTCGTCTCGTTCCGCCGCGCGAGGCGGCACGGGCATGAAAGGACAGAGGCCGAGCTACTTCTCCGACATGCAGGAGCCGCCGGAGTTCCTGAAGGCTCTCGATCAGGCGCGCCGCCTGTCTTGCTTCGAAGGCTGGTGCCGCATGCACATCGAGGCCATCCAGGTCGCGATCGATCAGTATGCGGAAGCCGCTCTCGGTAACCGGGAGTTCTTCCTCAACAAGCCGCACAGCATCGGTGGAAGTCGCAGCGGCGACGTGCCGTGACGTCTGAGACGGCGGCCAACTCCACTTTTCCAAGCCAAAGTCGGCACGGCCTCGCCCTTAACCGCTCGGAAACCATGGTAAATGATCGGAAAACTTTAACGAAACTGTTCGGCTGTCTCTGAGTCGATTTGTCGGAGGGCCCGTCCGATGACAGAGCACCAGTTGAGAGAGCTGGAATTCCAGATCGCGCGTTACAGGCGTTTGGAGCGCGAAGTGACCGATCCGCTTGCCGCCTGCCTGCTTCACAGCATCATCGAAGACCTGGAAGCCGAGCTGCGCAGGGACACCGCGGATTGGCACGGGCCGCGCGATTAACGCTTTATTAGCGCTAATCATGCGGATTATTCAGGAGGGACTGCCAAGGGAGACTGCTCCCATGCTGAAGGACGGCACCTATTCGGCGTGGTACAAGACGCCGCTCGACCAGGGGACGGGGATCGTTCATGTCGCAGACGGACAAATCTGGGGCTGCGACAGCCTGATGACATATCACGGCTCCTGCAAGGTCGATGGAGATCGCTTCACCGCGACGGTGTCGACGAAGCGCCATACCGACGGACGTGCAACGGTCTTCGGCGTCGACGATGAGCTCACGCTGGACATCGAAGGAAACTGCCCCGGCAAGGTCGGGACCTACACGGCGACGGCAGCACAGGTGCCGGGAATGATCCTCCAGGGCACGCTCATTCTTACGGAACAGCCGCCGCCCGCACGTGAACGAACCGGGCAAGCACCGGCGTTCAATCCCGACAAGCTCCCGAAGTTGCCGAAGCGTTCGCGCTGATCGCAGGGAGCCCAGCCCGCTAAGGCTGCGGGCTTTCTATTCGGGGGCTGCCGTTTTGATGTGGGGTTCGACGCGCACGCCTCGTCTCGGAGGGATATTCGCCGAACATTCGATGATAGTGGCCGGAGAATCGGCCGAGACTCTGGAAGCCATAGTGCAGGGCAATGTCCGAGATCGTCCTGCTATCCCTTGGCAGGCGGAGAGCCGTGTGGGCCGAACAAAGCCGCCGGTGCTTGAGAAAGGCGATCGGGCCGATACCGAGTGCCTCCTGAAAGGCGCGATGCAGCGTGCGCCGCGGCAGATGCATATAGCTGCAAATTTTGGAGATATGGACCGGCCCGGGGCCGGCCTCGTCGAGATACTCCTCGACCTGCCGTACGATCTTCAACGCAGACGGCCGCGGACCGTCACGTTCCGACGACCGGCCTTGGACGATGTTGGCACTCATCGCTTCGATGACCGCGCGCTTCCAGAAATCGGCGGATTCGGCCGTCAGTGGCGCGTTGCCGAGCCTTGCCACCAAGGACTGCAGGCGAGGGACAACACTCTGAACCGTGTGGGCATTTCCCTTGTAATGGCTTCTTCGCCACGCCGCGGGATCGCTCAGCTCACCTTCGCAGGCAAACGACGAACTGATGTCTTCGGATCGTATCGAGGCAATGATGACTTTGCTGCCGCCATAATAACGGTTCTCATGCTCAGTACCGGGCGGCGTGACCAAAACGTCTCCCGGGCAGGATTCGTAAGAGAAGCGCGTCACACGATCGGTGCTGTCCGCGAGCATGCCGATGACGACGCCATCCGCGCCGGAAACACCCTTCGTTCTGAGACCAAGATTGAAGCTGGCGGTGTCAATGCGCAGACCGTCGATCAATGCGTGCGAGAGGCGGCCGGAGAGCATTCCTTTTTGAATCTGGACCACCTCGCGAGGCGCGCCAGCAACGACTTCTCTGAATTCCTCGAACCCTTTGATCTCATGCGTCTGCAGCAAGGCAAATCCTGCCATTGTCAGATCCCGCTCGATTCAAACCGCGCCGTCGGCGACTATATTGCATTATCCGGCGTCGCTATTGAGGCACACTTTGCAACTCGGGCATGTTTCGAACGGCGCGGCGATGCGTCGCGCCGCAGTTTGATTTGGATCAACATCGCCAAAAATTTTCCGCGTTTTCCAGCAATCGCTGCTTTTCGAACATTTGGCACAAACTGGACGTCACAGGAGGGCGATTTTACCTTATCGTTGAAATACAACGAGAAATAGAAGCGGGCAGAAAATGGAAACGGCGCGATCTCAAGGCTTACGAGGATATCGGGACCGAGAATCGCCCGCAAGGGTGGAGCAGCTGGGCGACCTTCTCGCTCCGGAGGCACCCTCCGCTTCGGCGAAGCCTCTGGCCCGCAATATTTGAGAGCGAAGGTAGCTCCGATGGCAGGCGAAAAGACGCCTAACGCCCGTCGCTTCCGGGTCGGCTTCCGGACCTCGATTATTGCCGTATTCGTCGGAGTCGTGCTCGCAGTCGGACTATCTCTTGTCTGGCTCAGCTTCGAACGGGTGACGAGGATCACTTACAACGCCGCGACTGGCTTCATCGAGAAGGTGGCCCAGCTCGGCGCCGATCACGTCGACGAGCAGTTCACCAACGTGCGTGACAATCTGAGGATACTCACCGGGCTTCCGTCGATCCGTTCGGCGGACATCGTCGACAACCCGCGCCTTTATGCCGTGCTGGCCTCCATGCTGCGCAACAATCCGCAGCTATTCAATCTCTATGTCGGCTATGATGACGGATCGTTCCTCGAAATGGACGTCATCGATCGCGCCTCGCCGGCCTTCAGGGCGAGCTTGAAAGTCGCGGACGAGGCCGCCTTCCGCCTGGTGGTGATACAGCGCAGCGGTCGGACCAATTTTTCGACGATCTATTTGTCCGAGACGCTGGATGCGGTGAGCACAAGGACTGAGCCAACCGACTACGACCCCAGACAGCGCCCGTGGTATGTCGAGGCGTTCAAGGTGGACAAGACGCTTCTGACCGGCCCCTACGTGTTCTTTGCGACCGGCGAGCCCGGTTACACGCTACGGGTGCCTCTCGGGGCAGGGCGTTCCGGAGCCGTCGCCGGCGACATTCTTCTCAACACGTTCGAGGACATGCTGGCGCAACAGAAGCTGGGCAAGTCCGGTCTTGCGTTCCTGTTCGATGATTCCAATCGAGTCGTCGGACATCCGGAGATGAGGCGCCTGATGGGCGCGGGGCAGGAGCTTCCGACTTTGGCAGCGCTGGACGTGCCCGGCCTGATGCCCGCAATCGAGGCCTGGCGGCGAGGAGGTCCCTCACAGCAGATCTTCGTCGACAAGGCCGGGCGAACCTACCTGGCCGGTTTCCATCGCGTGCAGTCGACGGGAGACGCCGACGTCAGGCTGGCGGAGGTCGCGCCTCTCGACGAGTTCTACGGCCAGATTCTCTCCGAGCAACGCTCTCTGTTTGCGCTGGCGCTCGCTTTCGTCGGTGCGACCTTGCCGTTTGCGTTCTGGCTCGGCTCTCTGATCGCGCGCCCCTTGCGCAAGCTCGCCGACCAGACCGACGAGATCCAGCGATTCAAGATCGCCGATCGTCCGCGCGTTCGCTCCAGCATCGTTGAGATCGACGAGCTCGGCCGCTCGGTTTTCACCATGCGCAGCGTCGTCCGGAGCTTTTCGAGCTACGTCCCGAAGCAGATCGTGCGACAATTGGTCGAGACCGAGGCCTCGCTCGAACTAGGCGGATCGCGGCGCGAAATTACGGTTCTGTTCACTGACGTGGCCGACTTCACGGCCAAAACCGAGATGGCCGACCCGTCTCAAGTGATGATTTACACGTCGCGCTATTTCGCCGCCCTTTCCGAGGAGATCATGCGTCACCGCGGCACCATCGACAAGTTCATCGGTGACGGCCTGATGGGCTTCTGGAACGCACCGGCAGAGGATCCGGATCATACGGCAGGCGCCTGCCGCGCCGTGTTGGCCTGCATCCAGGCCAATCAGGAGCTGAACAGGGCGTTCGCAGCAGAGGGGTGGCCACCCTACCATACCCGCTTTGGCCTTCACGTCGGTGACGCCGTGGTAGGAAATATCGGCTCCAACGATCGAATGAACTATACCGCGCTCGGCGCGACCGTGAATCTTGGCTCGCGGCTGGAAGGTCTCAACAAGAACTATGGCACGCACATCCTGGTGAGCTCCGCCGTCCGCGCGCGTGTCGCCGATCGCTTCCTGTTTCGCAGCGTCGACCGTATTTGCCCGAAAGGCTTCGCGGACGCCGTAGACATCAGCGAACTTCGCGCGGAACTTCCGGACGCTCTTCCGGAGGAGGTCGCGATGTGCCGGCGCTGGGAAGACGTTTTTCGATCAATAGAGCAGAAAGCTATCGAAAGCGCCTCGTTTCAACTCTCCGCTTTCTTGATCGACTTTCCGGAAGACATGATCGCCCTCCACCATGCTCGGCGACTGCAAGAGCAGGTCACTCAGCAGGCTGTCTGACGCGCTCCCGATACTCAGGGGCAGTCCCGCGATTTTGTCCGACGCACTTCTGTCATCGGCAGATCACTGCGAATATGAAAGCTGATCTTCCGTAACGACTCGCTCAATTTTCTCCGACTTGCACTTGATGCGGTATCGGAGACGTCCATCGGCCTCGATGGGCATATGCTGGACGATGGTGTAAATCATCGGCTCATCAGTTGCGGCACGTCCTTGTGGACCTTGGGGCTGATGGCGAACGTCTTCATTTAGCTTGTAGGCATACGACATATATCTACCTCGGAATTCACAGTTGCTCTCACGTGGGGGCAGTCGTTGTGTCCTGTCAGGACAGGCGCTTAGTCAAGCGGAAGGGGTTACCACAGTCTCCAGCGTTTATCCGCGCCGTGAGCCGGTCGTTCTCCTCTTTGACTCGTGCAGGCAGTTGATCAGGCTCTCTAGATTGGTTTGCTCCGACGCTGCGGCCTCAAGCTGCGAACTGACTCACCCACTAGCTGGTCCACAGCAGCCCTCCCCAAAAAGCCGGGAGTGCAAGCACTCTCAGTCGCCGCCAATTGCCTGGAGCGGAGCGGCGATGGCCCCACCATACATCACATTTGGCAACTTTGGTCGTAAATTCTGAGGGGACTATGGCATTCTGCAAGCATACGGCCTGCGTCTCGCAGGGAACTGACCCCTTCCTTTCCGGATTGGGCTGGGCCAGGTCCAGGCATCTGGGTTCGTACATGGACGGCGCGGGAGCGGTTTGATGGTTCTGGGCATAAGGCACACAAGACCGTGTACCGGTTTGGAGGCCAAGTCAGCCTGAACCACCATCGATTTTTGCTGCGCCCTCGCGAAAGTCGCGATCTCAGGCTTCTTTCCAATGTCATTCACCTCACGCCGCTTGGCGAATTAACATGGGCACAGGATGTTTTCGGCAGTTCTGTCGCCACGGCCAACTTCACGGGCAGTACAGACAGCCTGGTCGTCGAAAGTTTGTCCGAGGTCGAATTGACCTCGACCGCCTGGCCCGTTTTCCCTGTTTCGGCGTCAGCCATCTCCTACCCGTTCCGGTACACGGACGAGGAGTGGATGGACTTGGGGGCGCTCGTCAGGCCTCAGTAGGTCGGCCGACGATCGCGGTGGTCTTTCAGACCGCGTTGTCGCATCCGGCAATTCTGCATCCTCAGCCCTCGGCCCGCCCGCTTCTCGAACGACCCGCGATTCGCCATGGTGCCGCGGCAAGAGCATCACCCCGGAGCAACATCAATGTCGGACAAGGTCTCGCGTCGCCAGTTCGCGAAAATCGCGGGATTGTCCGCGGCCGGGCTGGCAAATCCTCTGGAGGCCGCCGAGATCAAGCGGGCACCGGCGCCGCGAGGCATGGACGGCTTTCCCGCGGGCTTCCTCTGGGGCACGGCGACCTCGTCCTATCAGGTCGAGGGTGCGGTCAACGAGGACGGGCGGGGTCCCTCGATCTGGGACAAGTTCGTCCGCATCCCCGGCAAGATCGAGGACGGCTCTACCGGCGACCGCGCCAACGAGCATTATCACCGGTACAAGGAGGACATCGCGCTCATGAAGGAGCTTGGCTGCAAGGCCTATCGCTTCTCGGTGGCCTGGCCGCGGGTGTTTCCGGACGGCGACGGCCAGCCGAATCCGAAGGGGCTCGACTTCTACAATCGTCTGGTCGACGAGCTTCTCAAAAACGGCATCGAGCCGTGGCTGACGCTCTATCATTGGGACCTGCCGCAATCGCTTCAGGATCGTTTCGGCGGCTGGCGCTCGACGGAGACCTGCAAGATCTTCGGTGACTACGCGGCCTATGTCGCCGAGCATCTCACCGATCGCGTCAAGAACGTGTTCACGCTGAACGAGAGCGGCCGCTTCGTCTATTTCGGATACGGCATCGGCATCGATGCGCCGGGCCTGACGCTGCCGCAAGCCGAGGTCAACCAGATCAGGCACAACAGTGCGCTCGCGCATGGGCTCGCGGTGCAGGCGGTGCGTGCCCATGGCCGCCGCGGCACGCGGGTCGGGCCGGCCGAGAACATCGATGCCTGCGCGCCTGCGATCGACACGCCCGAGAACGTCCGCGCCGCCGAGATCGCGCTGCGCGAGATGAACGCCGGCTATCTCAACGTCATCATGACGGGCCAGTACACCGACGCCTTCCTGAAGTTCGCCGGGCGCGACGCGCCGAAATACACCGATGCCGAGCTGAAGATCATCTCTTCGCCGGTCGATTTCCTCGGCCTCAACATCTACGCGCCGCAGAACTATGTGGTGGCCTCCGACCAGGGCGCGGGCTTCATGCCGCTGCCGATCCCGAAATCGTTCCCGCACATGAATTCGGATTGGCTGCGCGTCGGCCCGGAGACGCTCTACTGGGTGCCGAAGCTCGCTGCAAAAATCTGGAAGACCGATGCGATCTATATCAGCGAGAACGGCACCTCCGGCGAAGACGTCGTGACGCCCGACGGCAAGATCTACGACACCGACCGCATCATGTATTTGCGCAACTATCTCGCCCAGCTTCAGCGCGCCACCGCAGAAGGCGCACCGGTGCGCGGCTACTTCCTCTGGAGCCTGATGGACAACTTTGAATGGGTGTTCGGGCTCAACAAGCGCTTTGGGCTCTACCACGTCAATTTCGACACGCAGGTCCGTACGCCGAAACTCAGCGCCAGTTTCTATCGCAACGTGATCGCGAAGAACGCGGCGGGGGCGTGATTGCTCTCCCTCGCCCGGTTCTTGCGGGGGCGCGACGAGCCTGGCTGGCGCTGACGGGGGCGGGTGAGGGGTTCCGCCAGCGCGCATTGACTCGCTTCGCCCCCTGATTCAAAACGCCTCTAACCATTCAAAAAGAGGATAACGCCAATGACCGACGCACTCATCATCGATGCCTGCCGGACCCCGCGCGGCGTCGGCAAGGCCGGCAAGGGGGCGCTCTCGGGCATCCATCCGCAGCAGCTGGGTGCAACCGTGCTGCGCGCGCTCGCCGAGCGCACCGGGATCGACACCGCCGACGTCGACGACATCATCTGGGGCTGCAGCGCGCAGGTCGCAACGCAAGGCGGCGATCTCGGCCGCATGTCGGCGCTGGATGCCGGCTACGACGTGCGCGCGAGCGCCGTGACGCTCGACCGCTTCTGCGGCTCCGGCATCACCAGCGTCAACATGGCTGCAAGCTCGATCATGGCGGGTGCGGAAGACCTCGTCATTGCCGGCGGCTGCGAGATGATGTCGATGGAAGGACGTCGCGGCGGCGGTCCGATGATGATGGATAGCGGCAATCTGCGCCTGCGTGCGCGGCATCCGCAGTCGCATCAGGGCGTCTGCGCCGACGCGATCGCGACCATGGAAGGCATCACGCGGAGGGACGTCGACGCACTCGGGCTCGAAAGCCAGAAGCGCGCAGCACATGCGATGGCGAACGGCCACTTCAGGAAGAGCCTCGTTCCGGTGCATCGTGAGGACGGCAGCCTCGCGCTCGACCATGAAGAATATCCGCGGCCGCAGACCACGATGGAAGGGTTGAGCGCGCTCAAGCCGGCATTCCCCGCCATCGCTGACTATGCGATCGACGACGAGGGCACGACGTATCGCGGTCTCATCCTGCAGAAGTACCCCGACCTCGAGATCGACTTCATGCACCATGCCGGCAACTCGTCCGGCGTCGTCGATGGCGCGGCCGCGATCCTTCTGGCGTCGCCTGCTTACGCGAAGGCACATGGGCTCAAGCCGCGCGCCCGCGTGGTTGCGATGGCCAACATGGGGGACTCGCCGACCCTGATGCTGAACGCGCCGGTGCCGGCGACGCGCAAGGTGCTGGCAAAGGCGGGACTGACCATCGACGACATCGACCTGTTCGAGATCAACGAGGCCTTTGCCGTGGTTGCGGAAAAATACATCCGCGACCTCAAGCTCGACCGCGCCAAAGTGAACGTCAATGGCGGCTCGATCGCACTCGGCCATCCGATCGGCGCCACGGGCTCGATCCTGATCGGCACCGTGCTGGACGAGCTCGAACGGCGCGACCTCAAGCGCGGTCTCGTCACCATGTGCGCGGCGGGCGGCATGGCCCCGGCCGTCATCATCGAGCGCGTCTAGCCTTATTTTCTAGGGTGAATCGCGACCGGCCTTCCACAAAGAGGCCGGTCGTCGCTTGTCGAAAGCATCGAATCAGCTTTAGCAAGGCTGCGTGCGGGCCTTTGAAACAAGGTAGAATCCGCTGCCCGAGGCTCCTTCCGCACTGGAAGTGGCTAAAATGCAGGGTTTTTTGCCACAGAGGGCCAAAAAAGCCCGTAAAAACCGCGACAAAACTGTGCAGAAGGCTATAGGCCTTCGCCGGTTGGTCTAATATGCAGCCGCCAACGAATCAGAGGAGACACGATGCCAACCCAAATGTCCAAATCGCAGCTGATCGAAAAGATTGCGACCACCACCGAGCTTTCCAAGCGCGACGTCAAGAGCGTCATGGAGACGCTGACGGAAGTCGGCCACAAGGAGCTCAAGAAGAACGGCCTGTTCCTCGTGCCGGGCTTCGCCAAATTCGTGGTCATCAAGAAGCCCGCCACCAAGGCGCGTAAGGGCACCAACCCGTTCACGGGTGAAGAGATGATGTTCAAGGCCAAGCCGGCCCGGAAGATCGTCCGCGCCCGCCCGGTCAAGGCGGCCAAGGACGCCGTGGGCTAATAGCGCAAAGGCCCCCTCGAGCGAGGGGGCCTTTTGTTTGGGGCTGCCGCGAGGACTTGAGACGGAGGGCTCAACCCTTGCGGCGCTTCACCCGGACCGGGACCGGCTGAAGCCGCGGTCCTGGTGCCGCCAGCGCATCGCGAACCCCGTCGATGGCGCGATCGAGCAACTGGCGCAGCCGCTGCGTCTTCCGCGATCGCATTGCTCTTTCCAGCAGTTTCTTCATCGCATTCACTCCGCCGCTTCGACCTTGGCGTCCGCCGGTTCGAGCGCCGCGGCGATGGCCTCGTCGACGCGCTCCAGCCAGATGAATTCGAGGTTGTCCCGCGCGCTCTGCGGGATGTCGTCGTAGTCCCGCTTATTGCGCGCCGGCAGCATCACCCGCTTCAGGCCCGCAGCCGCGGCCGCCACGACCTTCTCCTTGATGCCGCCGACCGGCAGCACCAGGCCGCGCAGCGAGATCTCGCCGGTCATGGCGGTGTCGCTGCGCACCGTGCGGTTGGTGAGCAGTGACGTCAGCGCCGTGAACATCGCGACGCCCGCGCTCGGCCCGTCCTTCGGGGTCGCGCCTGCGGGCACGTGAACGTGGACGTCGCTCTTCTCGAACAGCTGCGGATCGATGCCGAGCTGCGAGGCTTTGCTCTTCACCAACGTCATCGCAGCCTGCACGCTTTCGCGCATGACCTCGCCGAGCTGGCCGGTCAGGATCATCCCGCCCCGGCCCGATACGCGCGAGGCCTCGATGAACAGGATGTCGCCGCCGACTGGCGTCCAGGCAAGGCCGGTGGCCACACCTGGAATGCTGGTGCGCTGCGCGATCTCGCCCTCGAAGCGCGGCTGGCCGAGCACGGTGCCGATATCCTTCGGCGTCACGACGACCTTTACAGCCGTGCCCTCGGCGACCTGCACCGCGGCGTGCCGAAACAGTTTGCCGATCTCGCGCTCGAGATTACGCACGCCGGCCTCGCGGGTGTAGCCCTTGACCACCAGCTTCAGCGCCTCCGGCTCGATCTCGGCCTGCTCGGCGGTCAGGCCGTTCGCCTCGAGCTGCCGCCGCACCAGATAGCGCCGCGCGATCTCCAGCTTCTCTTCCTGGGTGTAGCCGGCGAGGCTGATCAGCTCCATGCGGTCCAGCAGCGGACTCGGGATCTGGTCCAGCATGTTGGCGGTCGCGATGAAGACCACGCGCGACAGGTCGAAGGGCACGCCCAGGTAATTGTCCCGGAACGTCCCGTTCTGCTCGGGGTCGAGCACCTCCAGCATCGCAGCCGAAGGATCGCCCTGCACGCCGCGGCCCATCTTGTCGATCTCGTCCAGCATCATGACGCAGTTCCGCGTGCCGGCCTTCTTGATGCCCTGGATGATGTTGCCGGGCAGCGCGCCGATATAGGTGCGCCGGTGGCCGCGGATCTCGGCCTCGTCATGCACGCCGCCGAGGCTGACGCGCACGAAGGGGCGATCCATCGCGCGTGCGATGGATTGGCCGAGCGAGGTCTTGCCCACGCCGGGCGGCCCGACGAAGCACAGGATCGGCGCCTTGCCTTGCGGCGCGAGCTTGCGCACCGCCAGATATTCGATGATCCGGGTCTTGATCTTCTCCAGGCCAAAGTGATCAGCGTCGAGGATGCGGCGCGCTTCCTTGATGTCGATCGGCTTCTCCGCGGGCAGCGCCCAGGGCAGCTCGATCAGCCAGTCCAAATAGGTACGGACCATGCCGGCTTCGCCGGCGGCCTCCGGCATGCGCTCGTAGCGCCGCAGCTCCTTCTTCGCATGAGCATCCGCCTCGGGCGGCATGTTGGCCTTGGCGATGGCAGCGGTCAGCTCGGCGACCTCGGCCGCCTTGCCGTCGCCTTCGCCGAGCTGGCGCTGGATGGTCGCCATCTGCTCGCGCAGGATCGCCTCGCGCTGCCGTTCGTCGAAGCTGGCGCGGGTCTTTTGGCCGATTTCATTGCTGATGCGTAGCACCTCCAGCCGTTCGGCCAGATGCTTCGACACCTTCTCGACACGCAAAGCGAGGTCGATGGTCTCCAAAACCTCCTGCTTGTCCTGCGCCTTGATGTCCATGAACGAGGTCGCCAGGTCGGCCAGCGCGCCGGGCGCGGTGGTGCTCTGGAACATCGCGACCAGCTCCGGCGGCGCCTGCGGCAGCAGTTCGATGGCCTCGATGGCCAGGCGCTGCAGGTTCAGCGCGCGCGCCTCGATCTCGGGCGAGTTCGCAGTCGGCTCCGGAATCTGCTGGATCCGCGCGGCCGGGAACGGCGTCCCCGGCAGGAAGTCGAGGATGCGCGCGCGCTGCACGCCCTGGCAGACGATGTGATGGGTGCCGTCGGGCGCGGTGATGTAGCGCACGATGTTGGCGATGGTCGCGACCCGGTAGAGGTCGTCCGGCCCGGGCTCGTCGGTCTCGGGGCTGCGCTGCAGGACGATGCCGATCGGCCGCTGCTCGCGCAGCGCCTGCTGTGCGGCGGCGATCGACTTCGGCCGCGCGATCGCGATCGGCCCGATGGCGCCGGGAAACAGCACCATGTCGCGCACGGCGATGATGATCAGCGCGTCTTCGGGAATCTTCACGTCGGAAGTGTTTTGCGGATTGGTCTGTGCAGTATTCATTTGCTCGGTGGCCATGATCGACCTCAGGATTTGGCGAGGCGCAATGCGACGCAGCCGTCCATCACGAAGCGGCTGATGGCGTAGCGGCCAACGGGAAGCGCGATGCGCCGCTCGAAGCGGCCCTGCGGCAGCTCGAGCCGATGGATGCGGGCGTTGCGAAGCTCCGGCGGAAGGGTGCGCTGGCCGGAGATGACGAGCACGCCGTCATGGATGACAGTCTCGACATTGTCGGGATTGACGCCGGGAAGCGCGACCAGGATCAGCAGCTCATGCTCGGTTTCGAGCACGTCGATCGGCGGCTCCCAGCAGGCCTCCTGGCGGCCGAACTGCTGACGCAGCCGTTCGGCGCGGGTCAGCTGGTCCAGCGCTTCGGACAGCATCCAGTCGAGGGGATTTTTGGGTTGCATGATGCAGGCTCGGCGGTGGGGAATGCTGCATATGGGGCTGGTTCCCGGGAATTCCAGCCCGGCGGCGCGGACGTGCCATGCGGATCGTGCGATCCGAAAAGACAAGCGCCGCGGCCTTCCGGGCCGCGGCGTTGCGTTGTCAGGCGTGAGCGGCTCAGGCCGCTTTGCGGTATTCCTCTTCCGCTTCGAGGTTGATCACGGAAGTGGCGAGCTCGGTCAGGGCGTGGTCGGTCGCCTCTTCCTCGTCCAGCGTCGCCTGCAGCAATCTTGCTGCGTCCTGCATGCCGAGCTCCTCGGCCCAGGTGCGCAAGGTGCCGTAGCGGGAGATTTCATAGTGCTCGACCGCCTGCGCAGCTGCGAGCAGGCCGGCGTCGAGCGCAGGAGCGTTCTTGAACTCCTTCATGATCTCGGCGCCTTCGTCGGTGATGCCGTTGATCGCTTCGCAAGGCTTGCCGCGGGCCGGCTTGCCCAGCATCTTGAAGATCTGGTCCAGACGTTTGACCTGGCCCTGCGTCTCGCGTAGATGCTTGTTGAAAGCCGCCGCGAGCTGCTTCGAGTTTGCAGCCTTGGCCATCTTGGGCAACGTCTTGATGATCTTGTTCTCGGCGAAATAGATGTCCTTCAGCGTCTCCAGAAACAGATCGCTCAACATCTTCGGCGCCTGACGCGGGCGCCGCGCCGCGGTCTTCTTGGTTGTACGTTTCTTTGCTCGTTTGGCCATAGATCCTCCTCTTGAGGGTGACACGGGAAGGCATCGCCTTCCTCAATCCTCAGGCGATCAAAACCTTTTCGAGAACGAAAGTTCCAAACTGCAACCTGCGCTCACGGCGATCGTTCAGGTCGGGCGCTTATGAGGATCTTCCTGTCGCTGCCGCGCCTCGGTGTTGCGGTCGAGCCGTGCGCGCTCGCTGCGCCGCAGGCGTCCCGATTTCGACACGCCATAGACGAGCACCGCACCGAGCAGGAAGGCTCCGATGAACCAAAGCCAGAGCAAATTGGCCGAGAGGTGGCCCAGCAACATTCCAATTCCACTGTCACTCATTGTGCATCTCCGGTGATTTTCAAAGCGGTTCTGCCGGGCTAAGTCAGTCCGCCAGCCATCGTTCCTGCGTCCAGGGAGCCCACCGAGACATGATCGACTTCACCCTGTCGGCCTTCGTGACGCTGTTGCTCGTGGTCGATCCCGTGGGCCTTGCGCCGGCTTTCCTCGCCGCGACCGGCGGCATGCCCGACAAGACCAAACGCACCATCGCGCTGCGCGCGCCGCTGATTGCGGCGTCGATCCTGGTGGTGATCGCGCTGATCGGAAACTGGCTCCTGCGCCAGCTCGGGATCGGCATCCCCGCCTTCCAGATCGCCGGCGGGCTGCTGCTGTTCGGCGTGTCTTACCAGATGATCTTCGGCGACCGTCCGCATCGCGAGGCCCGCGAGGCCGACAAGGCGACGTCAGAGCATGCCTCCGACGTCGCGGTATTCCCGCTGGCGATCCCGATGATGGCCGGTCCGGGCGCGATCGCGACCACGCTGCTGCTTTCGGGCGATGCCGGCTACGGGGCGAGGCTCGCGATCATCATCGCGGTCGTGCTCTGCGTCTGCCTCATCTGCATGCTCTGCTTTGCCTCCGCGAACATGATCGCGCGCACCCTTGGGCGCACCGGCAACGCCGTGCTTTCGCGGGTGCTCGGCATGCTGCTCGCGGCCTATTCGGTGCAGTTCGTGATCAACGGGATCGCGGCCGTCCGGGCGAGCTTGCCGTAGGGCTGCGACAATCTGTTAATGCGTTGATTTTCATGATTATTTCACGATGCGGCGAGAGCGCCGGCGCGATCGCGGGCGATCCGGTCTGCTTTCTCTTGCGCTGCCACATTGCTTTGACGTACTCCCCGTCTGACAAGCGCCCATCGTCAGGAATTCGATATCTCGATGACAGCGGACGAGCTCGACAAGAGACAGGCCATCATCGGCGCCTGCCGCCGCATGAATGCGCTCGGCATCAACCAGGGCACCTCGGGCAATATCAGCGTCCGACATGTGGACGGGCTTCTGATCACACCGACCAGCGTGCCCTATGACGCCATGACGCCGGACCAGATCGTCTTCATGGCGATGGACGGCTCACATGCGCCCAGTCAGAAGCCGTCCAGCGAGTGGCGCTTCCACCTCGACATCCTGAAGGCCCGGCAGGACGTCAACGCCGTCGTCCACGCTCATCCGACCTATTGCACCATCCTCGCGATCATGGGCATGGAGATCGCGCCCGTGCACTACATGATCGCAGCCGCCGGCGGAGACAGCATCCGCTGCGCGCCCTATGCCACCTTCGGAACGGTCGAGCTGTCGGAACATGCGGTGCGGGCGCTGGAGGACCGGCTCGCCTGCCTGCTCGACCATCACGGCATGATCGCGGTCGGCAAGTCGCTGGAAAAGGCGATGTGGCTCGCGGTCGAGGTCGAGACACTGGCGCGGCAATATCACGGCTGCCTCCAGATCGGAGAGCCGCCGCTGCTTTCGAGCGCCGAGATCGAGCGGGTCCGCCAGCGCATGTCCGGTTACGGCATGTCGGAAGAGTAGGGCGGGCAGAGTGTTCCTGCGGATCAGACATCTCACCGATCGCAAGGGGACGAACCGCGTCATGGTTCGGCTGCGGGCGCTGCTGCGCAGCAACGAATTCTATCTGATCCCGCTCGCCCTCGTGATCGGCACGCTTGCCGGCGCCGTCGTGACGCTGATGGCCGAGATTGCGCAGATTGCTCATATGGTGATCTACGGCATTCCCATCGACGTCCGCCTTTCCGCCAACGCGCGCGTCAGCCCCTGGGCCGCGCTGATCGCGCCTGCGCTGGGCGGGCTGGCGCTCGGTATCATGGAGTGGTGGCGGCGGCGGTGGAAGATCTCCAACGCGGTCGACCCGATCGAGGCGAACGCGCTGCGCGGCGGCAATCTGTCGATGCGCGACAGCCTGGTGGTGTCGAGCCAGACGCTGATCTCGAACGGCTGCGGCGCATCCGTCGGTCTCGAGGCCGGCTATACCCAGATCGGCTCGGGTATCGCCTCGCTGTTCGGCAAGTTCTTTAATCTGCGCCGCAACGATCTGCGCCTGATCGTCGGCTGCGGCGCTGCCGCTGCGATCGCGGCGGCGTTCGGTGCACCGATCACCGGGGCCTTCTACGCCTGCGAGCTGATTGTCGGCGTCTATTCGGTCGGCAGCGCCGCCCCGATCCTGGCGGCCTCGCTCGCCGGCGCCTTGACCGCGCAATGGCTCGGCGGCGCACCGTACTCGCTCGAAATACCGAAGGTCAGCGCTGTCGGCGTCGAGCAATATATCGCGTTGATCGGGCTTGCACTCGTCACCAGCGGCGTCGGCATCGCCGTGATGCGCTCGTCCTCGATGTTCGAGCGCCTGTTCAAATGGATGCCGATCTGGCTGCGCCCGGTGATCGGCGGCCTCATCGTCGGCGGCTTTGCGATCGTCACACCGCAGGTGCTGGCGGCCGGCCACGGCGCCATGGTGCTCGATCTCTTTCACGACATGACGATCGGCCTGATCGCGCTGATCATCGCCTTGAAGGTGACGGCCTGCCTGATCTCGCTCGCCTCGGGCTTCCGCGGTGGGCTGTTCTTTGCCTCGCTGTTTGTCGGCAGCCTGATCGGAAAGTTCTTTTCCGCGGTGCTGTTGCTGATCAGCCCGAACTTCGTGATCGACCCGCTGGTCGCGATGCTGACGGGCATGGCGACGCTCGGCGTCGCCATCGTCGGCGGTCCCTTGACCATGTCGTTCCTCGTGCTCGAGATGACCCGCAACGTCGACGTCACCGCCGTGGTGCTCGCCGGCTGCATCGTCACCTCGATCTGCGTCCGCTTCATGTTCGGACACTCCTTCTCGACCTGGCGCCTGCATCTGCGTGGCGAGACGATCCGCAGCGCCAACGATGTCGGCTGGCTGCGCAACCTCACCGTCGAGCGGCTGATGCGCTCCGACGTCGGCAAGGTGCCGTCGACTACGACCATCGCGGCGGTCCGCGGCGAATTCCCGCTGGGATCGCGTCCCGGTATCGTCATCGTCAACAATGCAGACGAATATGTCGGGCTGGTCCTGCTGCCCGATCTGTTCTCCGGCGACCTCGACACCATCGCCGACGAGATCCAGGTGATCGAGCTCGCCCGCCTGACCGAGATCGTGCTGATCCCGGAAATGAACGTGAAATCGGCAATGGCGGTGTTCGACGAAGCGGAAGCCGAGATGCTCGCGGTGGTCGATTCCACCGACAGCCGCAAGGTGGTCGGCTTCCTGACCGAGACGTTCGTCCGCCGCCGCTATGTCGAGGAGATCGACAAGGCGACGCGCGGCGTGCTCGGCGCGCTATCGTAAGGACACGCGAAAGCGGGACGGCGTGCGTCATGCGCCGCCGTCCGCGCCTTCTATCGGCCCGGTTGGGAGGGAGCCGCGACGACGCTAGCCACGATCCGGCGGACCAGTAGCTGCACCATCAGCAGCGTCGGAAAGGCGACGAGCCATGACAGCCCCCAGGCGCCCGGCCACGTCGCGAGGAACGCCGGCGTTGCGCCGAGGCTCCGAAGCGTGGAAATGATCGACACCACGGCTGTCATGAGGATGGACAGCACGAATGGCATCACGATCGGCGCATAGCGCGCCGGCAGTTTGCGAACCGCAATCATCTGATTTCTCTTTGGAATAGGACGCGTCAGTCACGGTGAACCTGAAAATGGCATCGATCCCGACGGCGTCGGTTGATGCGTTGGTTCACGTAAAACGCTTACGGCGACCGAAAAAAAACGGCGCGGCTGTTCATTATCCGCTCATGTTGGATGGTTCAAGCTGGATTTGGTCGTCGGTTTACAATCGTTCAAAGCGTGACAGATTGCCGCGATCAGGAAACCATTTCAGTGGTTTGCGCATTATGTCTCGTTTGATTATGTCGCTTTGAGCGAGAACAGAGGAAGGTCAAGATGAATAAGGGACCGATGATTTCTGCAGCCGGCCGCAACCTTGTGTTGGCAGCTTTCGCAAGTCTTGTTCTGATTACAGCCTCTATCACGCCTTCGGCTGCCAACTCGCCCGCGCCCACCAAGGCCGCTGCCGCGGGCCCGGCCGCTCCGGCTGCCACCGATTTCAGCGCCGCCGCTCGCCGCCACCGCTATTATCGACGAGGTCCGAACGCTGCAGGCCTCGCCTTCATGGGCGTGGCGGCAGGTCTGATCGGCGGCGCGATCGCAGAGAGCAGGCGCCAGGAGTACTACGAGGACCGCTATAATTACGGCCCCGGTCCTTACTACGGAGGCCAGGGCTATTACGGCGGCGGTCCCTACTATGGTCCGCGCGGCTATTATCAGCCGTATTAGGCGCCTGTCCTCGCCGCAATCTCTATCGCGCCAAGGGGCGGTGTTTTGCATCGCCCCTTGTTGCTTCTGCGCGAGGCGTCTCATTGCGCGACCTGTGTTGCGGGTGCGTCAATCTTCTCCGAGAAAAAGATTCCGCTTTACCGAAATTCGGTTTTGGCGTATGTGTCGCCCATCCCGGCTCACCCTTGAGGGGCGACCATGTGTCGTGATGGTCGTAGAGCCGGGCTTGCGGTGGACGCGACAGCGTCGGGCGCGAAAGTGCGGGCAGGGCGGATTGCTCTCCGTGAGCCCGAGGCTTCGTGTCGACGAGCGGCGCTGTCAGGTTCGTCTCGCCAGTATTTCGATGGCAACGTGCACAACGCCGTCGGACCCTGTGGCGAAATGGCGGGCCGTGCGTACGGCAAAACCGTGTGGTCCTGGCCGTCGTTGCTACGGTCAAGCCTTTGCGGAGGCGGCATTCGCGTCAACCGGCGCGGTGTCCGCGACTTTCGCTGGGGCGAGGGAGGCCAACAGGAACTCGGCTCCCGGGAGAGCACGGCATAAGCCGTAAAGCCACTGCGCAGGGAAGGCCGAGTGATTTGGCTACACCTGTATGCTGCTGTGCGGTTTCCTTGCGCTACACTTTCGCGCAGCGGACCGTGGGTGCCAGCCGGCACCCGGCCTTCCCTGCGCCCTCTTGGACAAGAGGGTGGAGCGACCAAGCAAAGCTCGGGCGAAATGCGCCGCGAGGATGCGAAGGTGTGTCTGTCGTTTGAAATGGATGCGACGTTGAATTCCGCTCTCGTGCCCCGGACGCCGCGCAGCGCCTTGCGGTGCGCTGCAGAGCCGGGGCCCATGCTGCAGAGAATTCGCAGCTTCTGGGTCCCGGCTCCGCGCCGCAACGCTAAGAGGCGTTGCAGCTTGCCCGGGACACGAGAGTGAGCACCGGGTCCCGACTAAATATTCGGCAATCGTGCTTGCGGCGCCGATGGACTTGCCCGCAGCAATCCGGTTCAATACGGCCAATTGGGTTTTTAGGCGACAATGATGTCGAGATATCTGCTGGTCCTTCTGCTGATCGCCTCGCCGGCCGTGGCGCAGGTCAAGCTGACCCCAAAAACCTCGGCGGCGCATCCGGACCCCTGCGTGCCGATCGGGCGTACCGCGGACGGCAAACTGGTCTACTCGATGAAATGCGAGAATCTGCCGGTGCCGCCCCCGCCACCGCAGGCGGAACTGAGGGAGGCGCCGCAGCCTGCCGCCGAGCCGGAGCTGGGGGCGCGGCGGAGCGGCGTTTTCGGCTGGTCCTACGACCGCAGGTGATGCGGCCTCGCCCCTTGCGCGAAGCTCGATGGAATGCTTTTTGCCCAAGAGTTTCCGGTGAGAGTATCCCGGGAGGCCACCGCCCCGATCCAGAGAGATGAGATGAGCAAACTCGTTATCCGCGCCGGCGACTTCACCTTCGATGCCCGTTTCGAGGAGCAGCTGGCGCCCAAAACTGTCGCCGCGTTCCGCAAGGCGCTGCCGTTCGAAAGCCACATCATCCATGTGCGCTGGAGCGGCGAGGGCGTGTGGATGCCGCTCGGCGACCTCGATTTCGGGGTCGGCTACGAGAACCACACCAGCTATCCCGCGCCCGGCCAGATCATCCTCTATCCCGGCGGCATCAGCGAGACCGAGATCCTGATGGCCTATGGCGGCGTGAGCTTCGCAAGCAAGATGGGCCAGCTCGCCGGCAATCATTTCATCACGCTGACCTCTGGCCTGGAGAACCTGGCAACGCTCGGCAAGAGCGTGCTGTGGAAGGGCGCTCTGCCGATCCGCTTCGAGGAAGTCTGAGTGACTGACGCCCGCTACCCGCGCGATCTCCGCGGTTACGGCCGCAACCCGCCGCACCCGCAATGGCCCGGTGATGCGCGGGTCGCGGTGCAGTTCGTCGTCAATTTCGAGGAGGGCGGCGAGAACAGCATTCTGCACGGCGATCGCGCCTCGGAAGCGTTTTTGTCCGACGTGCTCGGCGCGCAGCCTTGGCCCGGCCAGCGCCACGCCAATATCGAATCGATGTTCGAGTATGGCTCGCGCGCCGGCTTCTGGCGGCTGTGGCGAATGTTCAATGAGCGCAAATGGCCGACCACCGTGTTCGGTGTCGCTACCGCGCTGAAGCGCAATCCGGAAATCGTGGCTGCCATGAAGGAGGCGGGCTGGGACATCGCCAGCCACAGCCTGAAATGGATCGAGCACAAGGACATGACCGAGGCGCAGGAGCGCGCGGAGATTGCGGAAGCGATCCGCGTCCACACCGAGGCGACTGGATCGCGGCCGCTCGGCTGGTACACCGGGCGCTCCTCGAACAACACCAACCGTCTGTTGATGGAGGAGGGCGGCTTCCTCTATCTCTGCGACTCCTACGCCGACGATCTGCCCTATTGGGTCAAGGGCGCGAGCGGCAAGCAGCTCGTCATCCCCTATACGCTTGACGCCAACGATATGCGGTTCATCAACCCGCAGGGCTTTGCCGAAGCCGAGCAGTTCTTCACCTATCTGAAGGATGCCTTCGACGTACTTTATGCCGAAGGCGAGAGCGCGCCGAAGATGATGTCGGTCGGCCTGCACTGTCGACTCGCCGGCCGACCCGGCCGCGCCGCGGGGCTGATCCGCTTCCTCGACTACATCGGCAGGCACGAGCGCGTCTGGGTGCCGACGCGGTTGCAGATCGCACAGCATTGGCACGACAAGCACGCGCATCTTGCGGCCGACGCGTTTGAGATCGGGTGAGGGGGGCGATGTCGCAGATCTCGCTGTCTGATCTCAATGCGGCCGACGAAGCCGGTTTCGTTGCCGCGCTTGCCAACGTCGTCGAACATTCGCCGTGGATCGCCGGGCAACTCGCCGCGAAGCGGCCGTTCGCCGGCATCAACCAATTGCACGCCGCGCTAATGGCGGCGATCCAGAGTGCCGAGCCCGACGTGCAATTGGCGCTGATCCGGGCGCATCCGGACCTCGCCAACAAGACCCAGCGCGCGGCGGGGCTCACGGAGGAATCGACCGCCGAGCAGAACAGCGCCGGGCTCGACCGGCTGTCAGAGGCCGAATACGCAGCGTTCGAGCGTGTCAACAACGCCTATCGTGACAAGTTCGGCATTCCCTATATCGTCTGCGTGCGTCGTCACACCAAGGATTCCGTGCTGGCCGACTTCGAGACGCGGTTGCGCAATATCGCCAAGACCGAGACGCGACGTGCCATCGAGGAGATTGGCCGTATCTCGGCGTTGCGGCTCGATCAACTCGTCGCAGCCAATGACAAGCTTAGGGTACATGGCCGGCTGTCGACCCATGTATTGGACAATCACGTCGGCAAGCCCGCGTCGGGCATCCCGGTGGAGCTCGTTGAACTCTCCGCGCTCGGCGAGAGCCGCGTGATCGCGCGCACCGTCACCAATGCGGACGGCCGCACCGAGCAGCCGCTGATCGGCGGTCGTCCGTTGCCGATCGGCCGCTATGAACTCCGATTCAGCGTGGCCAAATATTACGCCGAGCGCAACGTGCAGCTCGCCGATCCGCCGTTCCTCGACGAGATCCCGCTGCGCTTCGCGATCAGCGAGCCGGAGGGGCACTATCACGTGCCGCTATTGGTCACGCCGTGGAGCTATTCGACCTATCGCGGCAGCTAATTACCGAACTTCTCGCGCAGCGCCGGAAACAGCCGGTCCGGCTTGAAGGGCGGCGCGGTGAAGCGGATGCCGGTGGCATCGGCAATCGCGTTGCCGAGCGCGGCGGCGACCGGATTGTACGGGCTCTCGCTCATCGACTTCGCCCCCAACGGTCCGATCGTGTCGGATGTCTCGGCGAAGAAAACCTCGGTGCGCGGCACGTCGGCAAAGGAGGGCAGGTGGTAGTCGCGGAATTTCGGGTTGGTGACGCGGCCGTCCGCGTCGATCACCATCTCCTCGTAGAGCGCGGCACCGAGCGCCTGCGCGACCCCGCCTTCGACCTGACCGCGGCACTGCATGGGATTGGCGACGACACCGGCATCAGCCGCATGCACGCTCCTGAGAATATTGAGCTCGCCGGTGCCCTTGTTCACGGCGACGCGAAACCCCTGCACGTTGAAGCCGACCGAACGCGGCGTGCCGCTGGAATTGCCGGTGCCGGCGAAAGGCTGGCCGCGTTCGCGCGCGAGCTCTGCCAATTCCACAAAGGTCATGCGCCGCACCCCACTGACAACGGCCTCGCTTTCGAGCGTACAGCTCCCGACGTCGCAGAGCCATGCGCCGGCGGCGGCTGTCTTCAGCTCGGTCGCAAGCTGCATGGCTGCCGCATGCGTCGCCTTGCCGGCGACGAACATGCCGGCGCTGCCATAGGCGCCGGTATCGTGGCCACCGTGGGCGGTGTCGGACTGGCGCAGGCGAATCCGGTCGACGGTGGTCGCAAGCGTTGTCGCCGCGATCTGCCGGTGCACGGTGCTGGTGCCGTTGCCGAACTCGGCGGTGCCGACCGTGAGGTCGAAGCCGGCCTCATCGTTGAGCGCGACCATGGCATCCGCGAGATGGCCGGCCGGGGGCGCCGTGTCGATCATGGTCAGCGCGAGGCCGTCGCCGATCAGCCACTCCGGCGACAGGTCCGGTTGGGGACCATCGGCCCGCATCGCGCGCTCGACGAGATCGAGGCACTGGTCGAGCCCGTAGGAGCCATAGAGCACGTCGTGAAATTCCGACGGTGGCGGCGACAGCATGGGATCGCCGGGCTTGACGACGTTGCGCCGGCGCATCTCGTAGGGGCTGACGCCGAGCTGCCTTGCCAGCTCGTCGATCGCGGCTTCGGTCGCGATCAGTGTTTGCGGCAAGCCATAACCGCGGAACGCGCCTGCCGGCACCGCATTGGTGTAGACCGCGTAGCCGTCGACCTTCTTGTTCGGGCAATTGTAGACGGCGATGGACTCGGACAGCGAGTGGAACATCACGGGGCCGGCGTGATTGCCGTAGGCGCCGGTGTTGGAGAGCACGTTGAGCTGGAGCGCGGTGAGCCTGCCGTCCGCGTCCGCACCGGCCTTGATGTGGACCCGCATCGGATGTCGCGTCGAGGTCGCGATGAATTGCTCCTCGCGGGTGAGCTCCAGCTTCACCGGCCGCCCGGTCTTGAGCACCGCGAGCGCCAGAATGTCCTCGACGAACATCTCCTGCTTGCCGCCAAAGCCGCCGCCGACGCGCTCGCAGAACACGCGGACCTTGTCGATGGGAAGCTCGAAGATATCGGACAGCGCGCGCCGGGTCAGGAACGGCACCTGCGTCGAGGTGCGAACATTGAGCACGCCCGAAGCATCGAGCCAGGCCAGGCCGCCATGGGTCTCCAATGCGGCATGCTGCACACGGTGACTGTGGAAGGTAGCCTCGTAAGTGACGGCGGACGTCGCGAGCGCAGCTGCGACATCGCCGAATTCGCCATGCGTCTCCGCGGCGACGTTGCGCTGGGCGTCGGCGATCCGGTTCGCGGTGGTGCGGTCAGGATGAATGACAGGTGCACCCGGCGCCATCGCCTTTTCAGGGTCGATCAGCGCAGGCAGAAGCTCGTAATCGACCTTCAGCCGGCGGCAGGCGTCCTCGGCGGCGGCTTCGCTGTCTGCGACGACGGCGGCGACCTTCTGTCCGATGAAGCGGACAACGTCGTCAAGGATCCGGGTGTCCTCGGGATCCATCCAGTCCTTCTCGTGCCGCGCGGTCGAGATCAGCACCGTAGGCGCATCCTCATGCGTCAGCACCGCGTGCACGCCGGGAATGCTCAGCGCCGCAGACTTGTCGATCGCGACGATCTTCGCGTGGGCGTGCGGTGAACGGAGCAGCTTGATATGCAGCAGGCCGTCAATCTGCGTGTCGAACGTGTAGCGCGCCTTGCCGCGCACGACGTCAGGGCCAGCTGGCGCCGGCAGGCTGCGGCCGAATGCGGCGCCGGCCTCGACGTTCTCATCGACATTGGACTTGCCGAGCAGCGCATCCTCGATCGAACGATAGCCGGTGCAGCGGCAGATATTGCCCTTCAGCGCCACGCCCAGATCGGTGCGCTGCGCTTGGTTGAGCGAGGCACAGGTCAGGATCATGCCGGCGGTGCAGAAGCCGCATTGAAAGCCTTGCGCATCGAGGAAGGCCTGCTGCATCGGATGTGCGCCGCTGTCCCCGCCGAGACCTTCGATCGTGGTGACGGCGCGCCCCTCGGCGCGGAAGGCCGGGATCAGGCAGCTATGCACCGGCTCGCCGTCGAGCAGCACGGTGCAAGCGCCGCAATCGCCGGCGTCGCAGCCCTTCTTCACGCCGAAATGACCGAGCTCGCGCAGGAACGTGCGCAGGCACTGGCCGGCGCGCGGTGCTTGCGAAAACGGTTTGCCGTTGACCTCGAAGCTCATGATGGTGCCGCGCCCAGGAGTTCGTCACGGATCTCTTCGGCAAGCCGTAGTGTCATGTGCTTGCGCCAGAGCGGCTTGCCGTGGATGTCGGTGTGGTAAAGCTCGTCGGTGATGTGTTGCTCGATCGCATCGCGGAGCGCGCTCGCGTTGGGCGGCTTGGGAAAGGACAGCTGGATCGGTCGTACCGTGGATGCGGTGACCGTGAGCTTCAGCGTGCCGTCGGTATCCAGGCTGCCGATCAGAAGCGCCGCCGAGCGGCCGACCGGCGCCAGCGAGATCTGGCGAAAGGTCGCGCGACGCTTCAACGCGGCAATCGGGATATCGATCTGCCGGAGCAGGTCCCCTGTCGCGAGACGATTGCGCTGGTTGCCGGTGACGAATTCGGTGACTTGTATCTTCCGTTCGCCTCCGTCTGCCTTCCAGATGGTGCAGACCCCGTCGAGCGCGGCGGTGAGCGAGATCATCGGTCCCGCCGGAAGCGACATGCAGAGATTGCCGCCGACGGTTGCAGTCTTCCAGATCTTGAACGATGCAAGGAAGGCGCGGCAGCACTGGTTGATCAGCGCCGCAGCGAACCAGCCGGGTGGGCAGACGAGTCCATCGAGCTGCGCAACGGTGCACGTGGCGGCGATGCCGAGATGGCTCTCGGTGACGGTCAGTGCCGGCCATTTCAGGTCGGCCAGATCGATGAGCCGAGTGAGGTGGACCTGCGGCTCCGAGAACAGCCAGGTGCCGCCCGCGAGCCAAGCATCACCTGCCCTCCAAATCGGCAGCTGGGCGCGCGTTTGCGGATGGGCCACTGTCGTGATGGTATTCAAATCCATGGCTGCGCCAACGCTTCCGCCCCGTGAATCATGCAACAGAGTCTTGCAAGACCGGAGCCAAGTCGCAACAACAAGTAGCTAGCTGGAAGGCGTTCGGGCGGCTTCCGCATGGGGCGGCCGCCGTCTACGGATGTGAGGAGGAGCGGGATTATGAGCGATGCAAAGCCGATCTGGATCAGGGATCCCCTGGCTATCCTGGCCGACGGGGCCGAGCGCGGGGTCGTGGTGAAGGACGGTCGGATCGTCGAACTCGTGCCGGCCGGCGGTGTACCCGCAACCGCGGATGTTGCGGTGTTCGATGCTGGCGACCACGTCGTGCTGCCGGGACTCATCAACACCCATCACCATTTTTACCAGACGCTGACACGGGCGCTGCCGGCGGCGATGGACCGCGAGCTGTTTCCCTGGCTCCAGGCGCTCTATCCGGTATGGGCGAAGCTGACGCCGGATGCGCTCGAGCTCGCTGTCACGGTGGCGATGTCGGAGCTTCTGCTCTCCGGCTGCACCACCACGACGGATCATCACTACGTGTTTCCGGCGGGGCTCGAAGACGCCGTCGATATCGAAGTCGGAGTCGCAAAACGGCTCGGCGTGCGGGTACTGCTCACGCGCGGCTCGATGAACCTGTCGCAGCGCGACGGCGGCCTGCCGCCCGATAGCGTCGTGCAGGATGAGGACACCATCCTCGCGGACAGCGCGCGCGTGGTCGCCAGGCACCACCAGCGCGGCGCGGATGCGATGGTACAGATCGCGCTCGCACCGTGCTCGCCCTTCTCGGTGACGACGTCCCTGATGCGCGCCACCGCCGATCTCGCCGGCAAGCTCGACGTGCGCCTGCATACCCATCTCGCCGAGACCGAGGACGAGAACAAATTCTGCCAGGAGATGTATGGTTGCCGTCCGCTCGATTATCTCGAGCAATGCGGCTGGCTCAATGCGCGGACGTGGCTCGCCCATGGCATCTTCTTCAACGCCGAGGAGATGAAGCGGCTCGGCAAGGCAAAGACGACCATCAGCCATTGCGCGTGCAGCAACCAGATTCTGGCGTCCGGCGGCTGCCCTGTCTGCGAGATGGAGGAGGCCGGTGTCGGCATCGGCATCGGTGTCGACGGCTCGGCCTCGAACGATGGATCGAACCTGATGCAGGAGGTGCGGACCGCCTTCCTGCTGCAACGGGCGCGCTACGGGGTGACGAAGGTCAGCCACAAGGATGCGCTGCGCTGGGCTACCAAGGGGTCGGCGGCGTGTGTGGGCCGGCCGGAACTCGGCGAGATCGCGGTCGGCAAGTCTGCCGATGTCGCGTTGTTCAGGCTCGACGAATTGCGCTTCTCCGGCCACGGCGATCCGCTGGCCGCACTGGTGCTGTGCGGGGCGCATCGGGCCGACCGGGTGATGGTGGCGGGAAAATGGGCCGTGATCGACGGCGCGATCCCGGGGCTGGACGTCCCTGACCTCATCCGCCGCCACAGTTCGGCGGCGCGGACTATGCAGGCGGGATAACATCCCGGCGAAAATAAAAAGAGGGGGCGACCACAAGTGCCGGGTGCTTCTGGCCACCCCCTCCGAACCTCCTCCGGGAGGAGCAGGTGATTTAGGCAATGCAAGAAGCGTGCTACTTGCCCGGCAGCTTGTCGTCGATGCCCTTGACGTAGAAATTCATGCCGAGGATCTGGCCGTCGTCGAGATTTGCGCCGCCCTTGCACTCGACCGGCTTGCCGTCCTGCCCAACGACCGGGCATTTGAACGGATGCAGCTTGCCCGCGGTGATCGCGGCCTGGGCATCCTCGGCGATCTTCTTCACGTCGTCGGGCATGTTGGTGTAGGGCGCCATCGCGAACATGTGGCTGTCGAGGCCGCCCCAGGTGTCCTCGGATTTCCAGGTGCCGTCGAGTTCCGCCTTGACGCGGGCGATGTAGTAGGGACCCCAGGTGTCGAGGATCGAGGTCAGCTGGGTCTTCGGCCCGAACTTGATCATCTCGGAATCCTGGCCGAAGGCGAGCTTGCCGCGTTCGCTGGCGATCTGCATCGCCGCCGGCGAATCCGTGTGCTGCATGATGACGTCAGCGCCCTGGTCGATCAGCGCCTTGGCAGCGTCCGCCTCCTTGCCCGGATCGAACCAGGTGTTGGCCCAGATGATCTTCACCTTGATGTTCGGGTTGATGGTCTGCGCCGCCAGGATCGTCGCATTGATGCCTGAGACGACCTCCGGAATCGGGAACGAGCCGATATAGCCGAGCACGCCGGACTTCGACATCTTGGCCGCGATCAGGCCCTGGATGTAGCGGCCCTGGTACCATTTGGCCGAGTAGGTCGACATGTTCGGATTGCGCTTGTAGCCGGTAGAGTGCTCGAAATGCACGTTCGGGTATTTCTTCGCGACCTTCAGCGTCGGATCCATATAGCCGAACGACGTCGTGAAGATCAGCTTGTTGCCGGCGCGGACGAGCTGCTCGATGGCCCGCTCGGCGTCGGGACCTTCAGGCACGTTTTCCAGATAGGTGGTCTCGATCTTGTCGCCGAGCTCCTTCACCAGCGCCTGGCGTGCCAGCTCATGCTGATAGGTCCAGCCGAGGTCTCCGATCGGACCCAAATAGATAAAGCCGACTTTCAGCTTGTCGGCGGCGGAGGCTGCACTGACGCTTCCGGCGAGCAAAAGCCCGGCAGCCAGCGCAAGAAGTGATTTCCTCATCATCAATCTCCAAACATCAGGGGAAAGCCACGATCCGCAACGTGCGCGCCCCATCGCGCACGCGGCAGAAATGAAACGCTAGCGGTCAGGCACGAACACGGTGCCGAGTGCGGCCGGCGCGGTCGATCCGCCGGTGCGCGCGCGGGAGAGCAGGACCAGCACGATGACGGTCGCAAGGTAAGGCAGCGCCGACATGAACTGCGAGGGAATGCCGACGCCCCAACCCTGCGCGTGCAGTTGCAGGATCGTCACCGCGCCGAACAGGTAGGCGCCGACCACGAGTCGGCCGGGCCGCCAGGACGAGAACACCACCAGCGCCAGCGCGATCCAGCCGCGGCCTGCGGTCATGCCGGGAATGAAGAAGGGCGTATAGGCGAGCGGCAGATAAGCGCCGGCAAGTCCGGCGCAGGCGCCGCCGAACATCACGGCCAAGGTACGAATGCGCAGCACGGGATAGCCGAGCGCATGCGCGGAGACGTGGTTGTCGCCGCAGGCGCGCAGGATCAAGCCGGGTCGCGTGCGGTACAGGAACCACCAGACGCCGACGACCAGCGCCAGCGAGAAATAGATGAAGGCGTCCTCGCCGAACAGCACGCGGCCGATCAGCGGGATGTCGGTCAAACCGGGGACGTAGAGATGCACTGCCGGCGTGATGCGCTCGCCGACGAAGCCAGCGCCGATTAGGCCGGACAGACCGACGCCGAGGATGGTCAGTGCGAGACCTGTCGCAACTTGGTTGACCGCAAGCCCGAGCGCCATCAGCGCGAACACCAGCGACATCATCGTGCCGGCGACGATGCCGAACAGTGCGCCAATGAATATCGAGCCGGTCAGCCACGCACCTGCAAAGCCACATGCGGCGCCAACGATCATCATGCCCTCGACCCCGAGATTGAGCACGCCGGATCGTTCAGTCACGAGCTCGCCGGTCGCCGCGATCAAAAGCGGCGTTGAGGCGGCGAGCACCGCGAGGATGATGGCTTCAACCAGCTCCACGAGCCACCTGTCGGTTCGGGAACACCAGCTTGAAGCGGTATAGAATGAGGGAATCGCAGGCGAGCACGTAGAACAGCAGGATGCCCTGGAAAACCTTGGTGACGTCCAACGGAATCTTCATTGTGATCTGTGCCTGCTCGCCGCCGATAAAGGTCAACGCAAGAAAAAGGCCTGCAATTAATATTCCAAGCGGGTTCAATCGGCCGAGGAAGGCAACGATGATCGCGGTAAAACCGTAGCCCGGCGAGATACCGGGCTGAAGATGGCCGACCGGTCCTGCGACCTCGATGATACCGGCGAGGCCCGCGAGCGCGCCGGAGACCGCGAAGGTCAGGATGACCAACTGATTGGAATTGAAGCCGCCGAACCGCGCGGCGCGGGGCGCTGCACCGACCACGCGAATCTCGAATCCCTTGATGGTGCGTCCGAGCAATATGGCCGCTGCCGCGACGACCAACAGCGCGACGATGGAGCCGAGATGCAGCCGGCCGCCTTCGATCAGCAGCGGCACCGTTGCGACCGGATCGAACTCGGCCGTAGTCGGGAAGTTGAAACCGTGCGGATCGCGCCATGGCCCGCGCACGAGATAGTCGAGGAAGAGGTCGGCGACATAGACCAGCATCAGGCTGGTCAAGATTTCGCTGGCGCCGAACTTCACCTTGCAGATCGCCGGGATCAGCGCGTAGAGCGCGCCCGCTGCGGCGGCGAGCACAAGCATGACCGGCAGCACCCAGGCGCCGGCGTCGGTGCCTTGCGTCTTCACTGCAATCCAGCTTCCGGCGACCGCGCCGATCAGGAACTGCCCTTCGGCGCCGATGTTCCAGACGTTGGCGAGATAGCAGAGCGACAGCCCGATCGCGATCATCACCAGCGGCGTCGCCTTCACCGCGATTTCCTCGAGCGAATAGCTGTCGGTCAAAGGCGCGATGAAATAGGCGTGCAGGGCGAGCAGCGGATTCTTGCCGAGAATCGCGAACAGGATGACCATCGTCACGATCGTGAGGCCGATCGCGATCAGCGGAGAGATCAGTGCGATCGTGTTGGAGCGTTCCGCGCGCTTCTCAAGCACCAACTGCATGCACGGCTTCCTCCGGCTCCAGCGTGCTGCCGCCCATCAACAGCCCGAGTTTTTCGCGGGTCGCCTCGCTGATGGCGAGCGGGGCGGACAGATGGCCGTGGAACATCACGGCGATGCGGTCGGCGATTTCCGCGAGCTCGTCGAGGTCCTGACTGGTGACGAGCACGGCGGCGCCGGCGGTTGCAAGATCAAGCAACGCCTGGCGAATGACGGCGGCAGCGCCGGCGTCGACGCCCCAGGTCGGCTGGCTCACCACCAGCACCGCGGGGTTGCGCAGGATCTCGCGTCCCACGATGAACTTTTGCAGATTGCCGCCGGAGAGGCTCGCGGCTTCCGGATCGCGTTTGGCCTTGCGGACGTCGAACGTCTCGGTCGTGCGATCGACGGTCTTCAGCGTCGCGGCGATGTCGATGAAGCCGTGATGGACCATACCGCTGGCGGCGTGCCCGGTGAGCAGCGCGTTCTCCGAAAGCTTCATGCGCGGCGCAGTGCCGTGGCCGAGCCGCTCTTCGGGAACGAAAGCCGCGCCGAGCTTGCGGCGCTGCGTGATCGAGAGGTGGCCGGCAGCAAGGCCTTCGATCACGATCGTGCCGGGGTCCCTCGACAAGCGCTCGCCGGACAGTGCAGCGAACAATTCGTCCTGGCCGTTGCCCGCGACTCCGGCAATGCCGAGGATTTCGCCACCCTTCAGCTCGAACGAGATATGCTCGAGCCGCACGCCATGCGCCTCGCCAGGAGCGAGCGTGAGGTCGTTGACGACGAGGCGCGGCACGGTGGTCTTCCGGCCGGCGGCCGCTTTCACTTGCTTGACCTCGGCGCCGACCATCATGCGCGCGAGCGAAGCGGCGGTCTCAAGCCTGGGATTGCAGGTCTCGACCTTCTTGCCGCCGCGCAGGATCGTCGCGGTGTCGCACAGGCGCTTCACCTCTTCGAGCTTATGGCTGATGTAGAGGATGGCGCGGCCTTCGGCCTTGAGCCGCTCCAGCACGATGAAGAGCTGGTCGGCTTCCTGCGGGGTCAGCACCGCGGTGGGTTCGTCCAGGATCAGGAATTGCGGATCCTGCATCAGCGCGCGGACAATCTCGATGCGCTGGCGTTCGCCGACCGACAATTGCCAGACCTCGCGTTTGGGATCGAGCGGCAGACCATAAGTCTTCGACACCTGCTCAAGCCGTGCCGAGATGTCCTTGAAAGACTCTCTCCCATCGAGGCCGAGCGCGACGTTCTCGGCGACGGTGAGATTGTCGAACAGCGAGAAATGCTGGAACACCATGCCGATGCCGCGACTGCGAGCTTCCGAGGGACCGGTCAGCGCGACCGGCTTGCCGTTCCAGAAAATATCGCCGGCGCTGGGCTGGATCAGCCCGTAGATCGCCTTGACCAGCGTCGACTTGCCGGCGCCGTTCTCGCCCAGCAGCGCGTGGATCTCTTTCGGCCAGATATCAATGTCGATGGCATCGTTGGCGAGGAAATCCCCATAGCGCTTGGTAAGCCCGATCGTCCTGAGGAGCGGGGTTTCGCCGGAATGCAGGCCGTTAGTCGTTGGATCCAACATTCGCTGATGCACTTGCACGGGGTGAAGTGCCTCAATAGTGGGCTAGTTTGAACCGTCGCGTAAGGTGTGAAAAAGCGTCATCCCTTGCTCAACGCTTCGGCAGGCAGGTGGTGTCGGCGAGTCGCTGCTTTCGCCGGGCGGCGATCGACCTCAAATGCTTCCCGAACAGCCTTTGCAGCGCCGGCTCGCGTGTGACGCCTGTTGCAAATTTGTGACGGATCAAACCAAATCGGAACCCGCTATGCAGGCTTGACGTGAACTTGAGCAGAGACGCGCCATCACGCGTATGCATTTGCGAACACCGCGACAGTAGCTCCCGCCATCGTGTCTGCCTTGTCCGCTCGACATGAAAGGCAAGCGAAATCAAATGGGAATATCCGGCAATGGCCGCTCTCGCCTGACCGCGTGTCGGTGAGATTGGCTCTCCAAATCCGCCGGTGAAACGCAGCCTCCTGTGCAAACAAGCGGCATGCCTTGAAACAAGTTGAGGCTTCTCACTCCGGGAGATCGGCGCAAGTGTCGCACCAAGGGACGCTCATTTTTACGTGTCCAAGATTTGGGGGTATTCAGGATGTCGTTTCGTTTCAAGGCAATTGCAGCAGGGGCGCTGTCACTTGCCACGCTCGCTACCGGTGGCCTGGCTCAGGCAGCGGATCTGCCGGTCAAGGCTGCCAAGAAGGCGGCGGACCTCCCATTCTTCCTGGTGATCGACGACCGTGTCACCTTCTCCTACATTTTCAATGCCTCGCAGCCCGGTGCGTTCACCAACACCAACGGCGCGATCAACGCCAAGACGACGAAGCAGGTCTACTCCTTCACCCACTTCGATGCCTGGGCTTACGGCACCAACTTCTTCACCATCTCGATGTTCAAGTCGGACCACAACGATCCGGCGGCCCCCTGCACCGCCACAGGCGTGATCGTTTCGCCGGCTGCGGGCTTCGCAGCGACGCCGGCGAGCTGTGCCGGCGCGACCGAAATCTATGGCCTTTTCCGCTCGACCTTCGGTTGGAACGAGATCTTCAACACCAAGGCCTTCACGCAAGGACCGCTGCACAACATCTCGTTCGAGGTTGGCATGGATGCCAATACGGAGAACCGGTATTTCGGCGCCGCCAAGCGCGACGTCGTCGCCGGTCTGCAGTTCGCCTTCGACCTTCCCTACAAGGGCTATTTCAACGTAGCGCCGCTGGTGTACTGGGAGTTTGCCAACCACAACTCCTTCTCGCAGTGCGGCGCCGGTTGGTCCGCGCCGTGTATTGCCGACGGCAACACGTCGTTCAAGCCAACCTGGGCGATCGAGACCAATTATTATATGGACCTCGGCTTCCTGCCGCCGAACATGCAGTATTTCTCGATCAGCGGCCGCGCGGGCTGGTACGGCAAGAAGGGAACAGACACCGAGCCGCTTCCCGCCAGCGTCGCCAACGGCGTCTATCCCACCAAGGTCGAGTTCAACTCCGAGCCGATCCGCCTGACCCTCGATGCCTCGAAGGCGGTCTGGGGTGAGAAGTATTCGCACTTCGTGGACGTCTGGGTCGCCTACCGCTACTGGCAGAACAAGTTCGGCCTCGATCACAACAACGCCGTGGCCTGCACCACCCTGGCCGGCGGGGCAAAGGTGAGTACCGGGTCCTGCACAGAGTCCTCGCTCTACTCCGGTGTCACTGTGAAGTTCTAGCCACCTGACACTCTTCGGCTGAACGACGATGACGCCGCGTCAAACTTCCGCGGCGTCATCTTCGTTTGTGGATAAGGCAAGTAGGGTGGATTAGTTAGCACGCGGCTGCGCGAAGCGCAGTCCGCTGGCGTAAGCCCCCAACGAAGTTGAACTCTTGTTTGCTACTTCGTCCACACGCCGTCGTGCAGCGCTTCGGCCTCGTCTTCGAGCAGTGGCCCCACAACCTCCGTCGGCCGTTGCCCGCTGGCAAAGACCTCGCGGCAGGGCAGGTCGAGTGTCGGGTTCTCGGGATGGTCGCCGGTGATGCCGCGCAGGCGGTGCTCGCTGAGGCCATAGACCACACGGCTGATGCCGGCCCAGTAGATCGCGCCGGCGCACATCGCACAGGGCTCTGCGGAGGAGTAGAGCGTGGCCTTCGCCAGCACCTCGCGGCCGAGCGTACGGCAGGCCTGCGTCGCCGCGAGACGCTCGGCATGCGTGGTGCCATCGTGATTCGGCATGTAGCCGTTCTCGGTCTCGATCAGCACCTTGCCGTCGGCATCGACGACGACGCAGCCGAAGGGATGGTTGCCATGGGTGAGGGAACGGCGGGCGACCGCAAACGAAAGGCGGAGGAAATGTTCGTCGCGCTCGGATGCGCCGCTCATCGCTCTTCCCTGGTCAATGCCCCGCCATGTGTCGGCCGACTACGGTGAGATCGGCCTCGCTGGTCCGTGCTTCATACACGAATTCGCCGTGGAACATCACCACCAGCCGGTCGGAGAGTTCCAGCAGTTCGTCGAGATCCTCGCTGACCAGCAGCACAGCGGCGCCGCGATTGCGCGCGGCCATGATCTCGGCATGGATCTGCGCCACCGCGGCGAAGTCGAGCCCGAAACAGGGATTGGCCGCTATCAGTACTTCGACCTTGCTGCCGAGCTCGCGGGCCAGCACGGCGCGCTGGACGTTGCCGCCCGACAGCGCCGAGATCGGCGTCTCCGGCGTGCGGGTCTTGATCTTGTACTGGGCTATCTTCTTCCTGGCGTCGTCGCGAAAGGCGCCGCGGTTAAGCCACCAGCCGCCGCTGGCGAACGGCGCGCGGTCGAACTCGCGAAAAGCGATGTTGTCGGCGACGCTCATGCCGCCGACGCAGGCGTTCTTCAGCGGCTCCTCGGGCAGGAGCGACATCTTGTGGCGGCGCATCTCCTCGCGGCTGGCGCGATAGGGATCGCCAGCGACGCGGATCTCGCCGTTCTCGGCTTCGCGCTGGCCGGCCAGCACCTCGACCAGCTGGCGCTGGCCGTTGCCGGAGACGCCGGCGATGCCGACGATCTCGCCGGCACGGACCGTGAGCGAGACGTCGTGCACAGCGATGGCGCCGGCGTCGTCGAGCGCGCGCAGCTCCGCCAGTTCCAGCCTCGCCTTGCCGGCCTCACCGGTGCGCGGCGGCTGTATCGTCAGCTCCTCGGCGCCGATCATGGTGCGCGCCATCGCGTCCGGCGTCAGCTCGGAAACCTTGCCCGCTCCGGCGAGTTTGCCGCGGCGCAGGATCGTGACGTCGTCGGCGAAGGCCATGACCTCGCGGAACTTGTGCGTGATCATCAGGATGGTCAGCTCGCCCTTGACGACCATGTCGCGGAGCATGCCGAGCACTTCGTCGGCTTCCGCGGGCGTCAGCACTGAGGTCGGCTCGTCCAGGATCAGGAAGCGGCGCTTCAGGTAGAGCTGCTTGAGGATCTCGCATTTTTGGCGTTCGCCGGCCGAGATGGCGGAGACTTTTGCGCCGAGCGGTACCTTGAACGGCATGCGGGCCAGAAAGGCCTCGAGCTCCTTCATTTCCTTCGGCCAGTTCACCACGGCCGGTACGTCGTCGCGCGCCAGCACCAGATTTTCGGCGACCGTCATCGCCGGCACCAGCGTAAAATGCTGGTAGACCATGCCGAGGCCGAGCGCGTGGGCGTCCTTCGGATTGCCGATCGCCTGCTCGCGCTCCCCGACGAGGATGTCGCCCTCGGTGGCGTGATAGTAACCCATGATGCATTTGACGAGCGTCGACTTGCCGGCGCCGTTCTCGCCCAGCAGCGCATGGAACGAACCCGGCCGGACCTTCAGCGCGACATTGTCCAGCGCCAGGAAATCACCGAAGCGCATGGTCATGGCGATCGCGTCGACACCGAAGGCGCCTGACGGCGGTGGCGTTTCGCCGATGATCACGAAATCGTTCCTATGAAGGCGTCTGACGTCGAGACCGCGCCAAACACGCCGCCCTGCATCTTGATCATCTTCAGCGCGTGCTCGTGGTTGCTCCTGTCGGTCGCACCGCAGCAATCGTGCAGCAGCACGCATTCGAAGCCGCGGTCGTTGGCCTCGCGCATGGTGGTGTGAACGCAGACGTCGGTGGTAATCCCTGTCAGCACGATATTCTCGATGCCGCGCACGCGCAGGATCAGCTCCAGGTCGGTGGCGCAGAACGAGCCCTTGCCGGGCTTATCGATGATGGGTTCTCCGGGGAGGGGCGCGAGCTCCGGGATGATGTCCCAGCCGGGCTCACCGCGTACCAGGATGCGGCCGCAGGGGCCGGGATCGCCGATGCCGGCGCCGATCTGGCGCGAGCGCCAGCGCTTGTTGGCGGGAAGATCAGAGAGATCGGGACGATGGCCTTCGCGTGTATGGATGATATGAAAGCCTTGGGCACGCATCGCCGCGAGCAGCTTCTTGATCGGCTCGATCGGCGCCCGCGTCAGTGAGAGGTCATAGCCCATCTTGTCGACATAACCGCCGATGCCGCAGAAATCGGTCTGCATGTCGATGATGATGAGCGCGGTGTTCTCGGGGCGGAGATCGCCGTTGTACGGCCAGGCATAGGGCTCGGACTTGATGGTGCGCTCGGGCATGATTTCGCTTCCTAGCGGGTGATCGACAATTCGGCCGGGACTCCGGTCAGCGTTCGCTTCGGCGAGCAGGTGATGATCATGATCGCCAGTGTCAGGATGTAGGGTGCTGCGTTGAAGAGGTGATAGCCGGAGGTAACGCCGACCGATTGCAACGCCGGTCCCAGCGCCGCGGCGCCGCCGAAGGCGAGCGAGGCCCAGAGACACAGCAAGGGGTCCCACCGCGCGAAGATCACGAGCGCCACGGCCGTGATGCCCTGGCCCGAGGACAGGCCCTCGTTCCAGCTTCCGGGATAGAACAATGACAGGAATGACCCGCCGATGCCGGCGAGGAAACCGCCGACCATCGTCGCGCGCAGGCGGATCAGCAGCACCGAGTAGCCCATGGCACGTGCGGCATCCGAGCTTTCGCCGGCGGTGCGGATCAACAGACCCCAGCGCGTGGTGCGGAAGGCCCAGTATAGGATCGGGGCCAGCGCCACGCCGATCAGGAACATCACATTGATGCGGAGCGCGGCGCGAAGCTGCGGGATATCGCTCCACCAGCCGAAATCGATCGCTGGCAGCCGCGGCGCGGTCGGTTCGATCAGCGGCTTGCCGAGATAGAAGGCGAGCCCGGTGCCGAACAGCATCAAGGCGATGCCGACGGCAATGTCGTTGACGCGCGGCAGCGAGCAGATGCCGGCGTGCAATGCTCCCAGCAATGCGCCGGTGATGCCGGCGGCGAGCACACCCAGCCACGGCGATCCCGTGAGGTAGGAAATGCCATAGGCGCTCATCGCACCCATCACCAGCGTGCCCTCAAGGCCGAGATTGATGCGGCCGGAGCGCTCGGTGATGCATTCGCCCAGGCTCACGAACAGGAACGGCGTCGAGACGCGAATGGCGCCGCCGAGCACGGCGAGCGGGACGGTCCAGAGTCCGATCGAGCCGTCTGCCATTTCACGACTTTCCCTTCAGAAATCCGATGCGGCCGTAGAGCGCATCGCTGCCCAGCACGAAGACGAAGATGATGCCTTGCAGCACCAGCACGGACGCATCCGGCAATCCGAGCCGGCGCTGCAACAGCCCGCCGCTGGCGCTGATGCCACCGAGCAGGATCGCGACGGGGATGATGGCGAGCGGATTTTGCCGCGCCAGGAAGGCGACGAGAATGCCGGTGAAGCCGTAGCCCGCGGCCAGATTGGCGTTGGCGCGTCCCTGCACGGCGGCAACCTCGACCATGCCGGCAAGGCCCGCGGCGCCGCCGGCGAGGAAGCAGATAGTCAGGATCAGCTTGCTGACATTGAGGCCGACGATCCTCGCGGCGCGGATGTTGCCGCCGGCGACGCGCGCGGCGAAGCCGAACACGGTGTGATAGATCAGGATGTAGGCGGCGACCGCGGCGATCAGGCCGAACACGAGGCCCCAATGCACGTCGGTACCGGGAATGGAGCCGATCATGTTGGCCGCGCCGATCTCGCGGGTCGAGGGCTTGTTGAGGCTGGCGGGGTCGCGCATCGCGCCTTCGACGAGATGGTTGAGGACCGCGAGCGCGATGTAAACGAGCAGCAGGCTCGATATGGTCTCGTTGACGCCGCGGTACTGCCGTAGCGCGCCCGCCAGCATGATCCACAAGCCACCGCCGATGACGCCGCCGATGACCATGGCGATCTGCACGATGAGCGGCGCCATGCCCTGAAACAGCAGTGCTGCGCTGGTTGCCGAAAGCGCGCCGATCAGCAGCGCGCCTTCGCCGCCGATGATGACCATGCCGAGCTGCGCGGGAAGCGCCGTGCAGAGCGCGGTGAGGATCAGCGGCGCCGCGCGCGTCAACGTGTTCTGCCATGAGAACCAGGTGCCGAACGCGCCGTAGTACATGTAGAAATAGAGGTCGAGCGGGTTCTTGCCGAACATCGCGACGAAGATGCCGAAGACCGCGAGCGCGCCGGCCAGCGCCGCGCCCGGGATCAGGACATATTCGATCGCTCCGCCGTGACGTTGGAGGAATCCCGGATCGGCGGCCGGGGCAACAGTCCCGACCGTTTCAGTGGAATCCGCCGCCTCCGCTGTCACGAAGTCGCTCCGACCACGCCCTCCACGAGATAGTCCATCTTCTCCAGCTCGGGATCCTTCTGGCCGCGATCGGTGCCGGCCGCGATTACCGTCTTGCCCTTGTTATCGACCAGGCCTCCCTTGAAGATGGCGTAGCCGTCGCCGGACAAGAACTTGGCCTTGACCTCGTCGGCGTGCTTGCGCGCTTCGGCGGAGACCGCTTCGCCATAGGGCGAGGTCTTGACGATCTCTTCCTTGAGGCCGCCACGATAGAAGTTTGGGATGCTCTCGCCGGCGGCGATCATCTTGACGAACTTCGGATAGAGCGCCTCCCAGTTCCACTCGGCGCCGGTCAGGTAGGCCTTCGGCGCGAGCGGCGACTGGTTGACGTGGTAGCCGCAGACCATGGCGCCGCGGCGCGCGGCGTTCTCGACCATGGTCTTGGGACCGTCGACGTGGCAGGTCAGTACGTCGACGCCCTGGTCGATCAGGCTGTTGGTGGCTTCGGCTTCCTTGACCGGCATCGACCAGTCGCCGGTAAAGATCACCTGCGTCGTCGCCTTTGGGTTGGCGAGCCTGGCGCCGAGTGCGAAGGCGTTGATGTTGCGCAGCACCTGCGGGATCGGTTTTGCGGCGACGAAGCCGAGCTTTCCGCTCTTGGAGCTATAGCCGGCGATGATGCCCGAGATGTACTGGGCTTCGTCGATATAGCCGAAATAGCTGCCGGCGTTCTTCGGGTCCTTGTCGCTCCAGAGGCCGCCGCAGTGCTCGAAGCGAAGCTTCGGGAACTTGTTGGCCATCTTGACCGTGTGCGGATTGTAATAGCCGAACGAGGTCGGGAAGAGCAGGGTGGCGCCGTCGAGATTGATCATGGACTCGAGCGTCTTCTCGACCGCGTCGGTCTCAGGCACCTTCTCTTCTTCCACGACCTTGAGGCCGGGAATCTTCTTCAATGCCGCAGCGCCCTGGGCATGCGCCTGATTGTAGCCATAGTCGTCGCGCGAGCCGACATAGATGAAGCCGATGGTCGTCTCGGCAGCGAAGGCCGGGCGGATGCCTGCCGCCGCCCCGAGGGTGAGGGCCGCACCGCCCTGCAACAAATGACGTCGTGAGATCCTGCCAAATTCCATTGCCTGCTCCCCTTGACGGATTGACCGCCTCGATCTCGCGGCTGCGCCGGGTTGGCGGAGCCCGGAACAAGATGTCGCAAGCTTCATGCCAGAGGTCGGGAAGCGGGCAAATTATCGTAAGCTATGGAAAAATATAATATTTTTTAGTTTGAAGGATCTTGCCGAGAAAATCGGCAGATTACTTTATAGGCAATATCTGTCTGTTGTATGCAATGGAGTTAAGCAGACCGACCAGCTCGCGCGTGTGCACGACGGGAGCTACGGTCTGCCGGCTACCCTCATTCATGCTACCCCACGCGCGGATCAGGACTGCGCCCGTGATTTTCGCTGGCACCGAACTTGTATCGATTGCCGCCAGGACCGCCGTTGCCGCGGTCCCAAGAGATGGAAAGCTCGCCGAGATGGCTGCTGGTAACGCCGTTCAGAATGCATCGTTCGGCAAAGCGATCGTGCGAGGGATCAACGAGCTCGCCGCGATCTCGGAAGAGGGCGACAAACTTACCCGCATCTATCTGACCAGCGAGCTGCGCAAGGCCGCGGATCTGATCCTAAGCTGGATGCGCGAGGCCGGCATGAGTGCGCGTCTCGATGCGATCGGCAATGTCTGCGGGCGCTACGAAGGGGAGCGGCCGGGCGCGCCTTGTCTGATGCTTGGCTCGCACTACGATACCGTGCGCGATGCCGGCAAATGGGACGGGCCGCTGGGCGTAATCACTGCGATCGCCTGCGTCGCCGATCTCAACCGCCGCGGCAGGCGCCTGCCATTCGCGATCGAAATCGTCGGTTTCGCGGATGAGGAGGGGGTGCGCTTCGCTTCGACCTTGCTCGGCAGCCGTGCGGTCGCTGGCACATTTGACGAGAATGTTCTGAATACACGCGACCGCGATGGCGTGTCGATGCGCGATGCGCTCGTTTCGTTCGGGCTCGATCCCGATCACATCGGCGCGGCTGCGCGGGCACGGCGCGAACTGCTCGCCTATCTCGAGCTGCACATCGAGCAGGGGCCCGTGCTGGAAGCGCAAAACCTGCCCGTCGGTGTCGTCACCGCGATTGCGGGCGCGACACGGCTTGCCGCGCGCCTGACCGGCATGGCCGGTCACGCGGGCACCGTGCCGATGGCGCTGCGCCGTGACGCGCTCACTGGTGCTGCCGAATGCATCGGCGCGATCGAGCAATTCTGCCGGACCGACGCGAGCGGCCTGGTCGGCACTGTCGGTGACATCCAGGCGAGGCCCGGCGCGACCAACGTCATTCCGGGCGAGGTGTCCTTCACCATCGACATGCGGGCGCCGACCGACATGCATCGCAAGCGCGCGGTGGCCGACATCGTCCGTCAGATCGAAGCGATCGCAAAGCGCCGCCAACTGACGCTTCAGCTCGACGTCACCCACGAGAACCGCACCGCGCCTTGCGCGCCCTGGCTCAAGGGCCAGATCGCGCAGGCGATCCATGCGGAAGGGTTTTCCGTGTTCGAGCTCCCGAGCGGGGCGGGGCACGACGGCATGGCCATGATCGACATTGCCGATGTCGGCATGATCTTCGTCCGCTGCCGCGGCGGTATCAGCCATCACCCGGACGAGCATGTCGAGCCCGCCGATGCCGACGCCGGCGCGCGGGTGTTGCTGCGGGTGATTGAGAATTTTCAGCCGCGGGAAGGGTAAGTTGAGGCCGCAAGTCACGGGATAGAGACACGAATCAGGCAGGTCCGGAAGCGTGACGGCCTACCGCCGCCACCACGAGACACCATTCCACGCCGCATATGAACAGCGACATCTCTTTTCCATCCCGTCGCGAGAACCGATTTTATCAGGGTCGGGCGGCGACCTTCGTCGCCAACGCGCTTCAGGCCGTGAATTTTCTCGGCGATCGATTCCTGCGAAAGTCACATCATCCGTTCACGGCCATCGAGGACCTTTACCGGCACTCGATGGACAGCGCCTTCGCGGTGACCGAAGCATTCCTCGTCACGGGCGCGCCGCACGCCTCCGCGTACTATCCGCGCGACTTCGCCTGGTTCTATCCCGACGTTCTCGACCCCGAAACCATCATGGATCCGCAGGACGCGGTGCGGCGGGCACGTCTGCTCGAAAGGAGCGTGCGCCTGCTACTGGAGGCGGTTCGCGCCAACGTCATCACGACCACCATCGTCCCGGCAGGGCGCGCCCGGTATCTCGGCGTGAATTATTTCTCGCGCCCCTCGGATACGCTGCTCGGCATTTTGGCCGGCCTGCAGCAGATGATCAGTGCCGACAAGAGAGCGTCATCCTATCTGGCGATGTCACAATGCGCGCACGCCGGCCATCTGCTGCTGGAGGAATATTACGGCGATTTGAAGCGCGCGCTCCTCCAGCTCGCAAGCGAGCTCGAGCCGTTCAATGATGGCGGCACCAGCTATTTGCTGTGCGACGCCAGCGCTCCTCGTTCCGCCGCGACGGACACGCGCGCCGAGCGCAGGCGTTTTGTCACCAATGCCTGCGTCTACACGACGTTCGTATGGGGCGTGCAGCTCGGAATCGTCGACGAGAACGAACTGAAGCGGCTGCTCGGGCGCGACTTGGCGCAGTACAAGCGGGACCTGCTCCGCCTGTTCGGCAAGGGCGGCTATATCAGGCATTCCCTGGATGGCCCGACGGGCTCACCGGTGGCTTCGGTCGCGCTGGATTTCGTCAGTGTCCATCGCGGCTTCTGGGATATGAGCGAGCCGGGCGAGCGCGCGCTGTTCGCGGCCACGGCGGATCTGATCATTGCGGAGCCGCGCTTTCGCATCCCCAGCACGTTCCATTTCCTGGTGTCCGCGGATAATCCGCGGAACAAGATGATCCACAAGATTGCGGCTCCCGCCTACCAGGGACGGTCCTTCTGGCCGACGTTCAACGTCGAGTTCGCGGATCGCATGCTGGACTCCGATGAATTCTCCGGCGACGAGATCTACCGTTCCTGCGCCCAGTGAATTCTAAAGGACATTCGCACTGCGACCGAAATCCACGGCGGCTATCAGGAACTGATCTCGGAGCAGGGCCTGAAATATCGCACCTGGGCCTACAAGGGTGCGGTGGCCCACTCCTGGTTTCCGCGGTTCCTGTCGGTCTGGAGGAGGGCGTATGGAACGCCGCTCCTCCATTGGAATGATTGATCCGCGCTATCACGCCGTCACGTCCACCAGCTCGCCGCCGTCCAGCACCTTGGCCGCCTTGGCGCGATCGAGGTCGCCTTCCCAGGCGGCCACCACCACGGTGGCGACGCAGTTGCCGGTGAGGTTGCCTACCGCGCGGGCCATGCCGATGAACCAGTCGACTGACAACACCAGCACAAGGCCAATCGCCGGAATGCTCGGCACCGCGTTGAGCGTCGCCGCCAGAATCACGATCGCCGAGCCCGGCACGCCGTGCGCGCCTTTCGACGTGATCAGGGAGACACCGAGCACCAGCAGCAGATCGCCGAAGGACAGCGGCGTGTTGGTCGCCTGCGCGATGAAGACGACCGCGAGCGTCAGGTAGATCGAGAACGCGTCGAGATTGAAGGAATATCCGGTCGGGATGACGAGGCCGACGACGGAATCCTTCACGCCCATCCGCTCCAGCTTCTTCATGATCTGCGGCAGCACGGCGTCGGAGGACGCGGTGGCGAGCACGATCATGAGCTCCTCGCGCAGGTAGGCGAGGAATTTGAGGATGTTGATGCCGGCGAGCGCCATGACGCCACCGAGCACGCCCAGCACGAAGATGCCGACCGAGACGTAGAACAGCGCCACCAGTGAGACGAGCTGCTTCAGCGAGCCGATTCCGTATTTTCCGACGGTGTAGGCGACCGCGCCGAGCACGCCAAGTGGGGCGACACGAACGATGAGCCCCATGACGCGGAACAGCACGGTCGAGGCGGCATCGATGATGGAGGTCACGAGCTTGCCCTTCTCGCCGCCGACCAGCGCGAGGCCGACACCGAACAGCACGGCGAAGAAGAGGACCTGGAGCACGTCGTTGCGCGACAAGGCGTCGAACGAGGTGCTCGGGATCACGTTGAGCAGGAAGGACCCGATGCCGCCGCCCTGCAGCTTGTGGGCGTTGTCGGCGTAGGTGTTGAGCGCCTTGGCATCGAGCGTCGAAGGGTCGATGTTCATGCCATGGCCGGGGCCGAAGAGGTAAGCGAGCAGCAGGCCGACGACGAGTGCGACGGTCGTCATCACCTCGAAATAGAGCAGCGCCTTGACGCCGACCCGGCCGACCTTCTTGAGGTCGCCGGCGCCGGCAATTCCGTGCACGACGACGCAGAACACGATCGGCGCCACGATCATCGAGATCAGCTTCAGGAAGGCGTCGCTCAGGATCTTGAGGCTGATACCGAAGTCGGGAACGGCTACGCCGAGGATCATGCCAAGGATCAAGGCCGCCAGGACCTGGACGAATAGCGATGTGTAGAGCGGCTTCGGCTCGGCGGCGGATGCTGCGGTGATGGTCGACATGCTGGATTCCCCGGTTTGACGCGTCTTCGACGTCAAAGGGAGCAACAACCGTGCCAGATTGTCGCGCGTCTCGCTGGGAGGAGGACTATCCCGCCGCTTTCGCGGAGCTACCGAACAGCCGGATCGGCAGCGTGAAACCGTTCGAGGCGCCGTCGGTCTCGTTGACAGGCGATTTGTTCAGCTCGCCAAACCCGTTCCTGATCAGCTCCCGCATCGGCCTGCTTGCCGTCCTCGCGCCGCGTCGTTGCGCGCGCGATATTACGCCACGAGATCCAGCAGGCGGCATGATCCGCGCACCAGTACCTTGCGTCCTGTCAATGTCATCTCGGGAACGCCGTCCCTGATCGCGACAAGGCCGAGCTTGATAAGGCCTTCGACGACATGGGTCTTCGTGAGGCGACCGCGCGACGGCGGATTGCGGAGCGCTTTCAGAACTTCCCATTGGTCCGGCGAAAGATCGAAGTCGATGTCGTTGCTCATGTTGCCTCAAGCGATAGTACCGTTCGCTCACCCTGTTAGCGGCGCTGCGTGAAGACCGTGCGACGACAATGAGTCGGGAATTCGGTGAGGTGTTTAGAACTCCTCTTCACAAATTGCCGCATGTCGTTGCGCCATAAGAATTAAGATCGCTCGATCACGAACATCTTCCCGGGGCCTCGATCACATATTGATGAAGCGGGCTTGATGTGGCGAGGAGATGCCGCGCTGCACGGGAAGCGCTGCTGTCCCATTCCGCGTCGCGATATGCATGGAAATCATGAGACGAAACGCTCGAGATGCTGCTACGCTGATTCGCGGGGAACGGCTTCACACGGCAGGAGTGGAGTGCATGATCAGGCTGGTCGAAATTCGCAGTCAAGAATCCCTGTGCCGGGAGCGCGCCGCCCTTGATTTCGAGCGCCGGGTTTTCTGGCTTGCGCAAGCCCAGGAATGGGAGCAGCGCGCACTTGATGAAATCGCCTATCATTTCCGGGAGTGCAATTTGGCTCCGACGGAGTTTGCGCGAAACTGACGTCGGCCGTGGCGTAAAGCCTACTGATAAGTCGCCACGATATCGGACACCGCGCGCTCGAGCTGCTGCGCGGTGGCGCACTGGCGCACCACACTGCAGAAGGTCGCGTAGCGCGGCATCTCGGAATCGCCAAAGCCCCAGGCGAGACGTCCTTCGGGATTGAGCCACACCAGGCGCTTGGATCGTTCGGAGATGCGGCGCAGGATGTCGGCGCGTGGGTCGAGATTATTGCTGCGGGCATCGCCGAGCACGATCACCGTGGTCTGCGGTGTCAACGTGCTCATGAACTCCTTCTCGAAATCGACCAGCGACGAGCCGTAGTCGGAGGAGCCGAAGCCCACCTTGGACATGATCTCGGCCATTGCCTCTTCCGGCGATCTCGATTCCAGGATGTCGCTGACTTCGATCAGATGCGAAGAGAAGGCGAAGGAATGGACGTCGTCGACCACCTCGTGCAGCGAGTGGATCAGGAGCAGGAAGAAATCGGAGACTTGCGCGACCGAGCCGGAGACGTCGCAGAGCGCCACGATCTTCGGCCGGTCGCGATGCTTGCGCTTCCACGCCGTGAGGAAGGGGATGCCGCCCCAGGCGGCGTTGCGGCGCAGAGTGCGGCGGACGTCGAGATGACCGCGGCGCTGGCGCTTGCGCGGTTTCGAATAGCGCTCGCGCAGACGCCGCGCGATCTGGCGGATGAGAGCGCGCATCTCCGCGACATGGCGCCGCTCAATGCGGGCAAGCGGCGCGTTGCGCAGAATCTCGTTGCGGAGGTTTTCAGCCTCCTCGCGGGCATAGAGCGCAAGCCCCTGCGCGACGGTGTCGCGGACGGCTTCTCGCAGGGCGTCGAGCGCGGAGCGAAGTCGCTCTGCCAGCGCCGGGTTGGTCGCGGTCAGCTCGTCGAGATCGTCGCGCAGCCGCTGGAGCCCCATGGCGTCGAGGATGCGGCTGGAGAAGATGCCGCGCTGGGTGGAGTAGCGGATCTCGGACAGAGAGGCCGCGCCTGAGGCGCTGGCGATCGCGGCTGCGATCGCGTTGCGATCCTGCGACAGCAGCATCTGCGCGAGCGGTCCCAATCCCTCGGAAGGCTGACCTTCGCCCGCTTCGCTGGCCGGGCTGGAGGAGGGCGATCGATCCGTGTCCTCCGAAGCGTCCTCGCTGTCGGCCTCGGGCTGATTCTGCCGCGGCTCCGGCTGGCTGAAGAACAGATCAAAACAGTCGCCGAGCGCGAGCTTTTCGTCCTGCGATTTGGCAAGCGTCAGGAGCAGCGCGTCGCGCAGGATGGTCCGGTCTGAAACGCCGACCTGCGTGACCGCGCGCATCGCATCGATGCTTTCGGCGGGCGAGACATGGACGCCGACGCCGCGTGCCGCACGGAAGAAACGATGGAGGTTCTCGCGCATCGGCGTCAACCGAAGACGTTGGATCGTGCTGCCTTGGCAATGAAGGTCGTTATCTGAGGCTGAGCCGCCTCGATGTCGGCCTCGTATTTCAGGAGCACGTTGAGCGTGTCCTTGACTATGTCGGTGTCGAGCTCGGAAGCCTGGAGCAGAACCAGCACGCGCGCCCAGTCGATGGTCTCACTGACCGACGGCAGCTTCTTGAGGTCGAGCGAGCGAATCTCGTGGATGAAGCCGACCATCTGCCGCCGCAGCGTCTGCGAGATGCCGGGGACGCGGCTCTCGACGATGCGCTCCTCGAGCCGCTGCTCGGGGAAGCCGATATGCAGATGCAGGCAGCGCCGCTTGAGAGCGTCGCCGAGATCCCGCTCGCTGTTGGAGGTGAGGATCACCGTCGGCGGCGTGATCGCAGAGACGGTGCCGAGCTCGGGGATCGTGACCTGGAAGTCGGAGAGGATCTCCAGCAGCAGCGATTCGAATTCCGCATCCGACTTGTCGATCTCGTCGATCAGGAGCACGCAGCCGCCGGGCTGCTCCAGCGCTTGCAGCAGCGGCCGCGGTTCGACGAATTCCTTGGAGAAGAACACGTCTCCGAAATCGTGAAGCTGGGCGAGCGCGTCGTGCAGCGTCTGCGCGCCGCCGAGGACTTCGCCGAGCTTGTCCTTCAGGATCTGTGTGTAAAGAAGCTGCTTGGCGTATTTCCACTCGTAGAGCGCCTTGGCCTCGTCGAGGCCTTCATAGCATTGCAAGCGGATCATCTTCAGGCCGCGCCAGGCCGCGATCGCCTTGGCCAGCTCGGTCTTGCCGACGCCTGCAGGGCCTTCGACTAGAATCGGCTTTTCGATCTGTTGCGACAAATAGACGGCGGTCGCGATCTGCCGGCTCGCGATGTAGCCTTGCGCGGCGAGGCCGCTCTCCACTGCCTCGATCGCGGTCGAGGCCTTCTGTTCAGCCACGAAAGGCGCTCCCAAAGGTCTTGCTTGAGGCTTGTTCTGCCTGTGTTCCCGGCAAAGAACAAGCCTCGTTTGGGAGGGGCCAGACCCGCGCGTACGGACGTATTTTCCGCTCAACGCAAATAGTTGAACGGCCCACCGGCCGCGCGATCAGTGCCGCAGCAACTCCGGCTTGCGGATGGTCTGTCTGACCTCGGCGCCGCAATCGGCGCATTCATAGACGAAGTCGATCTTGGCAAGGCTCCAATGCGGTTCAACCTCGCGCACATACATCGGCAGGAACCCCATGCAAGCAGGGCAGATCACAGGCGCGATTTCCATATCCTGATGATGCTGTACATAAGCTGGCATCTCGGCTCTCCTTCGCAGGCGACCACCAAACCCGCGCAAAGGCTACTGCTGGTCGGCGCAAGGCTGACATCAACTCTTTCGAACAGAGACAGAACGGCGGAGGTTTGTCGTTCGCTGTGACATTCTTGTTACGTCTCGGTACTGTGACGGGCGGACTAAATGCCTATTTCAAAGGGCCGATCCGGTATTCGGACTTTTACCTCAACGATAAGGGAGCAACGCCCATGACACATGCCATTCGCTTTCACCAGACTGGTGGTCCGGAAGTCCTGGTCTGGGAGGAAGTCAGCGTCGGCAAGCCCGGACCTGGCGAAGCACGCATCCGGCACACTGCGGTCGGTCTCAATTTTGTCGACATCTACAACCGCTCCGGTGTGTACCCCGTGCAATTGCCGAGCGGTCTCGGCAGCGAGGGGGCCGGTGTCGTCGAGGAAGTGGGCTCGGGTGTCACCGATCTGAAGCCGGGCGATCGCGTCGCCTATGGCGCCTCGCCGCTCGGGGCTTATTCGGAGGCGCGGTTGATTCCCGCCGACCGGCTGCTGAAGCTGCCCGACGGCGTCGACGACAAGACCGCCGCGGCGATGATGCTGAAGGGGCTCACCACGCAATATCTGATCCGGCAGACCTATCGCGTGAAGGCCGGCGACACCATCCTGCTCCATGCGGCTGCCGGCGGCGTCGGCCTGATCCTGAACCAGTGGGCCAAGCATCTCGGCGCGACTGTGATCGGCACCGTCAGCAACGACGAGAAGGCCAAGCTCGCCAAGGCGCATGGCTGCGATCATGTCATCATCTACACGCGCGAGGATTTCGTGAAGCGCGTGGATGAGATCACTGGCGGCAAGAAGGTGCCGGTGGTTTACGACTCCGTCGGCAAGGATACGTTCCTCAAGTCACTCGACTGCCTCGCGCCGCTCGGCGTCGCCGCGCTGTTCGGTGCATCCTCCGGCGCTGTCGAGCCGCTCAATCTCGGCTTGCTCGCACAGAAGGGCTCGCTCTACGTCACCCGGCCGACGTTGTTCACCTACGCCGCCAAGCGTGAAAGCCTGGTCGCGATGGCAGGCGAGCTGTTCGACGTCGTCAAGTCCGGCGCGGTCAAGATCGAGGTGCGCCAGACCTATCCACTGAAGGACGCCGGCAAAGCGCATGCCGATCTCGCCGCGCGCAAGACCACGGGCTCGACCGTCCTGACAGTGTAGTCTCCGACCGGGCTGTGACGCAGACTGGCAGAGCGTTTTCGAGCGAAGTGGATTCCGGTTCGCGCAAAGAAAACGCGTCAAAATAAGAATCTAGGGCCGGTCCGCTTCGATCGGAACGGAAACGGCCCTAGGCCTGCGTCACGTCCGCTCGTGCTTGCGCAGATCGCGGGCGTGATCGAGCCGGATCGCCTGGAGGTCGATATCTTGGGGAGGGATCCGGGGCAGGACAGCCTCGGCGAGGATCGCCTCGGTCACGTCCTCGACCGAACTCTCCACGATCTCGTGGATGAACGAGATGTTCTGATATTCGCCTGACGCGACGCGGGAAATGACCTCGCGCCTGGTGATTTCAGGATCGACCACCGCCTCGCGGCCGCGCCGCCCATAGTCGATCATCACGACGAAATACTGCATGAAACGATCCTGCCGTGCCCGACGGCCGGGGCACGGCAGAGTATTTCCGAAAAACGGAATCAAGTCAAGTTATATTTCGAGAAATCGGAAGTCGGCGCCTACCTGCTCTTCTTGCGAGGGCGCGCCGACTTGGCGCGCAACCGCTCGAGCTGGCCCTTGGGCATGGACAGGCAGATCTCGCCGACCCACTCCAGTTTCACGCCGACGATCTGCTTGGCATTGAAGCTGCTGAGATTGACGACGGAGGGGGATTTGCCCCGCTCGATGGTCTTCAGATAGCGCTCGCCGGACTTGAGCCGGACCACGGCCTCTTCGCCGTAGAAGCTCGACAGCGGATGGCGCTGGTCCTTGTAGACCACGATCACGTCGCCGCTCTCGTATTTGGGCAGCATCGAATCGCCCACGATCTCGAACGCGATGGTCTCCTCCATGATCGGGAAGGGCAGCGCGATGTCGCCGAGTCCCTCCGGGGGAACCTGCTCATAATCCGGCTCGATCACGGCACCGGCGCCGACGCGGCCCATGATTGGCGCGAGATTGAGCTCGAGATACTCCATGATCGGAACGATTTCCGAGGCCTTCACCAGGCGTTCGCCGCCGAGGATCTCCGAGACCGCGCCGGGCCGAACGCCCATGGCTGCCGCCAGGCCGCCCTTGCTCTTGCCTGTCTTTTCCAGGCCCCGCTCGATCATTGCAGCGTCCAACATGGTGATTCCCTCGATTGTCCATCGTCCCGCCTCTTGTAATCCGAAATTCGGAATTGATGCAATTATGAATATCAGAATTATCGCTTGACACTTACTTCGGAATAACGGAATGTACGCTCGGCCTCGCGATCGTGCGATCGGAGGAGGTGCATCACAGGACAGCAGCATGGAACCGGGCCATTGGCCGTCGGAGCACTCCGACGCGCTTCGCGAATATTTTCTCAAGGGAATGTCTTATGCGGAGATCGGAAGGGAGATTAACGCAAGGTTTGGAACGGCTTACACGCGCAATGCGGTGGTCGGCCGCGCCAAGCGGCTCGGGCTGGTCGTGAAGGTACCGATGAGGAGTCCGTCGATCGTGCCGGTTTTGCCGTCCGGAGCCTGTCTTATCCTCCCGCACCGTCCCACGTTACTGAACCTGCCGCCGAAATCCGCGATGAAGCCCGCCGCCCCGGTCAAGCTGCGCTGCGTCGGCGTCCAGCCGCGTCTGGTTCCGTTGGCCGAACTCGATCGCGACGACTGTCGCTATCCCTACGGCGGCGACAGAGACGGGGAGGCGATTACCTTCTGCGGCCATTCGCGCCAGCCGGGCTCGAGCTATTGCGCGCCGCACGCGCGCCTGACCCGCCGCTCTGGAGCGGGGTCCGGCCGCGCCGCCGGTCCGGTCGTGCTGAGGCTGGTCTCCGCAGCCTGACCTGGCGACCGCCCGTTCAATCGTCAATTTCGCAAAGGAGTATCCGAGTGGCACGTGTCCGACGCAACAGGTCCTACAAATTGGCGAAGATCTACGACCGGCGCTCGCGCGAGGTACCGTTCAATGCGGAGGTGGCGGACGTCGAGGTCGATAATCCGCTGGCGCTCGACCCCGGAGAGAAGATCATGGCCGTGCGGTCGATCCGCAGCGATCCGCTCGGCAGGCTGCACGCGCACCATCAGATTGACGAGGCGCAATTTCGCGGCGGGCGTGCCTTCCAGAACGATTGGGAGAGGGCCGAGCGAGGTCTTCAGGCGATGGACCCGACCCGCGAATATGTCGATGGCGCGCGCACGCGCGAGCCCGTCACCGAGAGCCAGCGTCAGGCGGTGCTGCGTCTGAACGGGGTCGAGCGCGAACTCGGCACCGACGGCGCCGCGCTGGTGCACGATGTGTTGGTACTGGGCCTGACCATGGACGAGATCGGCCAGCGTCGCGCCGTCCGTACCCAGCGCTGGAACGACTATTTTTCGCGGCGCTTTCGGGAATGCCTGGACCGGCTGGCGCTGATCTATGGCTTTGCGACGGAAACGGGGAGACAGCGTGCAGGGCAGCGCGGATGACAACGGCACGCCTGCGGCCTCGGCCGCCGGTGTGCCAGTCTGCTGCTTAGGGATGCGGCAGGATCTGGTAGGGCGTGGTATAGGGCTCGACGCGGAGCGAGGCGTTGGCCAAAAGCCCGATCTTGGCGGTCGGCGCCTGCTGCAATTCTCCGCTCGGACCGCGATGCACATTGTATTGCCACACGGTGAGATCGCCCTTCTGCGCAAGAGCATGCGCAATCGCGCTGGCATCATTGCCGCCGAGCGCTTGAAGCTCCTCCGCCGACAATCCGACGACGATTTCGTCCTTGATGGTGACGACCTTGAACAGGTTCATCCTGGTCTCCTGCGCCCATGCGCCTTGTATCGAGAGGGTGAGAAGCGCGACCGCGGCGCCTTTGATGAAATCGCAGCGAGAAAGCATGCCGTCGTCCTTAGGTGCTGGGGCGCGCCCGAATCGATCAGTCCGTCGGCTATGGCGCCCGTGATCTGCGTGACTGTTTCGCATCCGCTTTGTCGTTCGCTCCTCAAGAACGGTTCATGGCCAGCAACCAAATACGGCCCGAATGAAGAGCCGCGTCCGAGTCTGACAGCTCGAGGCGGCGGGTATGATGAAATTCTCCGGCGCAGTTTGCCTTCTCATGTCGCTTGGGGCAGCAGACGTCGCTGTGGCTGCCGATCCGTTCTATATAGGCAACTGGACATTGACTGCCGCCGCCGTCGCGCCATGGGCCGATCCGCAACGCAAGCCTGACAGCACCGGGCAGGCGCGGCTGATGGGAAAAGAGGCTGCCTTCAAGGCGAGAGATATCAGGACCTCGTCCAAGCCGCAGGACAAGGTCAGCGATCGAGACAGTATGCCGAATTGATGCCGCTTCTTGACGCAGGTGGGTGACGGGGGGCCATATTCCTGTTATCCGGAATTGCTGTAGCGCGATGCAGACGAAGCATTGCTACGCCAACTGTTGGGCTTGCCGGAGGAGTTGTTCCTTGGCATAAGTGCAACCTGCTCGGTTGAGCCCGAACGTTCGGACATGTAGCTCAGCGTGCTAACACGCGAGGGTCCGCTCCGGCCGAAAGCTCGCCGTCGCCATGGTATCCAGTTATGCGTTCGGTTATGGCGTTCGGTTCTCAGTTGGGACCTCGATGTCGGATCACGAAAGCCGATGCTTGTTATAGGTGCGAGATGAAAAACCTCAATTTCGCCGCTGAACTGCACCTCAAGCTCGGCGCGCCTGCAGGCGGCACCGTCGAAAGCCTGCGTCTGCTCCGCGCGTTTCTGAAGCTGGCGCCACGGCAGCGTTTCGAGGTCATCAAGCTCGTCGAAGACCTCGCCACCGAAGAAACTGTTTCCGAACACCCCCTGTCCTAAGCCGGGCTGCGCGCCGGCCTTCCGCCTTGCCCTTCGTTTTCCTGCCAGAACCGGTCGCCGGGCGAGGTTTGCCCCGGGCTGGACGCTGGAAGGCGATCCGGCAAATGTGGTATTCAGTTTGAAAAAGGGAGGAGTGCGACCATGATCGAACCGAAGATCGAAGTTCCGGCCGAACTGCGCGACCTGGCGGAGAAGACGATTGACCAGGCGGAAAAGGCATTCGGCATGTTTTTCGAAGCCGCCACCAAATCGATGACGACCGTTCCGGGCGCGGGGGCGGAGGTGTCGAAGCAGGCGCTCGCTTTCACCGAGCAGAACATGAAGTCGGCGTTCGAGCATGCTCGCAAGCTCGTTCATGCCACCGACCTTCAGGAGGCGATGCGAATCCAATCGGATTTCCTGCGCAGCCAGTTCACCAGCGCCGGAGATCACATGCGCCAGATGACCGGCAGTCTCATGCAACCGGGAAAGGACAAGTCCTGATCTCGGTGTGTGACTCCATCATCCTCTGCTGATCCCTGCCGGTCCTCCGGCAGCGATTTGCATTTTAGGGCACGCGTTAGTTTGCAACGCCGTGCTCATTCCGCAACACGAACCCGGAAATTGCGAGAGGCCGATGCGGGCAATGACCGACAGCAGCAGCCTGCGGGCCGAACGATAGAGATGCCGCGCGAATCTCGGCGTCCTTGCCACGGGCAGGGCAAAGCTTGTGGTATCGAGATTTTTCGTGTCAAGGCTTTGATGGAGTGCGACACGTGCCTCTCCGAGATGGCGAGGCCCTTTCTATCGTGCCCGGCCCGGGGCAGCCTTGACCTGCCGCAAAGGTGCCAGGCTAATAGTCGCCGGGGTTCATGATCATCGGACTTTTCGTATCGGCAGGCGCGAGCGCACTGCTGGCGCTGTCGCGCAGGAAGCGGTCGAGCGTCGCCTGGATTTTCTCCTTGACCGCATCGGGACCGCGGTCGCTCATCTCGGTATGCTGTGCGCCGGTGTGGATAATGTCGATGCCGAGCGCCTTGGCCTCTTCCGGCGTCGGCAGCACGCCCGGGTCGGTCTGGAAATGCGGATCCTTCGAGCGGAACGACAGGATCTTCATGTTGTCGCTGAGCACGAAAGGCACCCGCAGATTGTCCAGCGTGATCACTTTCGACACCAACTCCGGGTGCTGATGAGCGACATACATCGAAACGTCGCCACCGTTCGAATGTCCGACGAGGGTGATGTGGTCGAAGTCGGCGTTCTCCTGCCGCCTCTTCAACTCAGCCAAGGTGAAGAGGATGTTGGTCTCGCAGCGGATATAGACCTCGCGCCGGCCGACATATTCCTGGCCGACCCGGGTCATCAGCGGCGGATCGCTCGGTAGGTCCTGCTGGATGCTGGCGACAAGATAACCGCGGGCGGCGAGCACGTTGGCGAGAAAGGAATACTCGGTGGCCTTTACGGTATTGCCGTTGCTGATGATGGCGAGCGGCAGCTTCCAGAGACCGAGATTGGCCTTGGTCTCGTAATCGCGCCGCACCGCGATTTCAACCGCGATCGGCCGCTGGCGGGCGGCGTCGAACAGGGCCAAAACCTCGTGGCGGATCGCGAACCGGCTGACGACGAAGTACTGGCCGACGCCGAGGACACAGAGAAACGCCAGAACTGCAAACACCCTTTTCATGGTTCCGTCTCAAATCACTTTTCACTGAACATGGCCATTGTGAACTGCCGGATCGAGCGATCGTGAGCAGGTTACGGGATTAAATTTAGGACAGTCTGTGAGGAACGCCGCAAAAGGGCCGCATCAAGGCAGCGGCAACGAGGGTCGTGCGGCTAGAGGTAGCCGTCCCTGCTGCGTTCGGGGCAGAGCCGGAACGCGCTCGACAGAGTGAACAGGAAGCGCGGGCTGCGGCGCTCGTTGTCTGGCGCCCGGTAGCTCAAGGGGACCGCCACGCCGAGATCGGCCTGGAAATCGTCCGGCAGGAAGAACCGCACGCCAGCTCCGGCCGAGGTCAACGACAGGCCGTCGCTCAGGCGGTAACCGTCGTTCCAGACTGCGCCAGCATCGCCAAAAGCATAGAGCTGATAGCCGGTCCAGTAGCGGAAATTGAGCTTCTGGTCGAAGCGCAGTTCGAGTGAACCGGCAAGACCGTTGTCGCCGCTGATCTCGGCTGCGCCATAGCCGCGGCCGAAGGCAGCGCCGCCGAGATAGAATTGCTGCGAGGTGAACAGCGGCCGCGACGCCGTCTGGTTCGCAGCGGAGAGCTTGAGTGACCAGGCGTCGTTGAGCGTCTGGTAGCGCGTGAACCAGAGGTTCAGCACCGAGAAGTTCGATGCCGCGCCATCGCGCGACAACAGATCGTCGTCGAAATGCGAGGCACCGAAGATGTCGAGGCCCTGGCGATAGGTCAGCGTCGCGAAATTGGTGCCGCCGAAATAATCCTGGAGCCGGTAATCGGCGGTCAGGCTCGCGGTCCTGATGTGGTCGCTGTACCAAGGCCCATAAAGATCATGCTCGGATACGTTGCTGAATGTCCCGGCCACGGTAAGCGTCAGCCCCGACGCTTGCGACAGGAAGGGCACAGTGCTTGCCCGCACCTCGAAAGCTTCGGTCGTGGTGATGTCGCTGTCGAGGCGGCGGGCATCGCCCGGCCGCACCGCGCTGTACAGGACGGAGGCGCCGAGACGCACACCGTCGACGCCGACGGGCGCGTCATAGGACAGTCGTGCGAAGCCGAGCTCACGGGGGTCGTTGGCAATGGTCGACAGGTTGACCGCCAGCGTGTCGCCGGGCGTGAGGTAGGAGTTGAACGCGCCGGTCGCGTAGGTCTGCCACGGGCCCACTGACGACGAGCCGAGATTGTCCAGACCGAGCGACGAGAAGACGTGCCAGGTCTTCAAATAGACGGTGAGGCGAAAGCGGCCGGTCGAACCGCCGATCTCCTCCAGCGCGGTATCGGTGATGCGGACGCCCGGCCTGCCGTTGACGAGGAAGAGTTGGCGTTCGAGCGTTGCCAGGCGCGAGGGCTGCTCGGCCAGGATTGGCCCGAGCATCGGCCTCACGCCGAACTGCTCGGCGCCATCGCCTTTCAGCTCGGCCTGCACGATGGCGCCTTCGACCACCTGGATCCGGACACGTCCGTCGGCAATGTCCTGCGGCGGCACGATCGCCCGGCTCAGGTGAAATCCATCGGCGCGGTAGAGATCGCTGATCGCGCCGGCGATCGCGGCGAGATCCGCCTGCGAAACCTTCTTGCCGACATAGGGCTGGTAGACCGCGGCGATGCGATCGGGGGAAACGGCCTGGGCTCCGCTGACGTTCACGCCGCGCAGCACGAACTGAGGCTTGGTATCGCCGCCCGTGTTGGGCTGGCCGACTGTTGGTAGCCTGACCGGAGGACGGCTCAGCGATTCCCGCTCGGTTTGGTTTTCAAAGTATTTCTCAGGTTGGCGCGGATCGAAACCCGGCTGGCTCGCCTGTTGTGCGAAAGCCTGAGCAACTCCCGCAAAAATCGGTACCAACAGCGCTAGCGCGGTAAGGAGATGCTGCTTCTCAACGCGCGCAACAAGCCTGTTCCCGTAGTTTGACGGAGAAGTGCCCCTAAGGCGGTAAGAGGTCGTTAGCCACATGATTTTTCATAGTTTTTATGGTCAATGAATCGTTAACGCGACCGCTCCGCTCGCCGCTTCCCGCTAATTCTATTTTGAGTGATTTCGGATACCCCCCAGGACTGGCTGTAACGCGGACTGAGGATCGTCATGCTGGTCAAAATTGGAATGCGGTGCGCCTTGGTGGCTGCGCTGATCCTGGGAACGGCCTCCGGCGCCTCCGCCGCGGACGATGGCGTCTGGTCGGTCGGCAAGGCCACCGGCGACGTCTGGGTCGCCACCAACGGCGCTCAGCAGGTTTCGTTGAACCAACAGGAGGCGCTCAAGCCCGGCGACACCATTCGCACCGGACGTAACGGGCGCGTGCTGCTCGTCCGCGGCGAGGAAACGATACTGATCTCTCCCAACTCGGTGGTCGGCTTGCCGGCCGAGAAGAAGGAGGGCCTCTCGACCACCATCATCCAGCAGGCAGGTTCGATCCTGCTCGAGGTCGAGAAGCGCAATGTCAAGCATTTCGAGGTCGAGACGCCCTATCTCGCCGCCGTGGTCAAGGGAACGCAGTTCAGCGTCACTGTGAATGCGGGCAGCACCAAGGTCGGCGTGCTTCGCGGCCAAGTCGAGGTCTCCGACTTCAAGACAGGACAGATCGCTCAGGTCATGCCGGGACAAGCGGCTACCGCCTTCGAGCACGGCAAGCCCGGTATCAGCCTGAGCGGTGCCGGCACCTTCAATCCGATCGAGCACGGCAAGCCGCGCGCCTCGACGATCGAGCGCGTCCCCGTGCCGAAATCGGGCCTGTCGGCTCCGCGCAACGCAGCGAATGGCCATGCGATTCATGCGCGCGGTCCGCTCGACAAGGGCACCAAGGCGGCCGGCGCAGCTAAGCAATCGCATCAGGCGGCCGGAGTTCACGCGCCCAAGGCTGGCGTCGTGCGCATCTCGACTTCGCTCGGCGAGGTCAAGCTGAACGTCCACAAGGTCACGCACGGACTCGCCCACGGCGCTGTCGCTCCCGGGCAGGTGCGCAACGCGAACGCCAGCGCCAGCGCCGGTACCGAGACGGTCTGGAGTGATACGAAGGCGAGCACGACGACCGCAGCCGCCAATAGCTCCAACACAACGGCAGTCAGCGTGAGCAGCAGTTCATCCGCAGCCAGTGCCACATCGGCGTCGGCAAGCGCGACGACCGTTGCGACCACCGCTGGGCCGCCGGATAATGTGTCCGGTGGAAGTCCAGGAAACGGAAGCAACGGCAACAACGGCGCCACCGGTAACGGCAATGGCAGCAATGGTCACGGCAATGCCTACGGCCATAACAAGCACTGAGGCGATTTCCTAGGGGATGAGGGGCGCACCCGCCGAAGCGGGTGTGTAGGAGGATCGGGTGAAACGCTATCGGCCGCATATTCTTGTCGTGACCGCACTCGCGGTGGTGCTGTCCACGGGGTGGCACGGTGCGCTTCGCAACGCGCTGACCGATCTGCGGTTCGCATGGCAATCGCGTGCCGCCAGCGGCAACGTCGTCGTGGTCGCCATCGACGCGCCCTCGATCGACCAGATCGGGGTATGGCCTTGGCCGCGTCGGCTGCATGCGGAATTGTTGCACAGGCTCGAGGCGGCGGGGGCGCAGGACGTTGCCTTCGACATCGATTTCAGCACGCCATCTGATCCGGCCTCTGACGAGGCGTTGGTCACTGCGCTTCGTGAAGTCGGCGGCTCGACGATCCTGCCGTCCTTCAAGCAGCCGACGCCGAATGGCGGCGGGGCTCACATCAATCGGCCTCTGAAGCCGTTCAGCAACCAGTCGTGGCCCGCCGTCGTCAATGTCGCGGTCGAATCCGACGGGCTCGTGCGCCGTTATCCGTTCGGCGAGAAGCTCGGCGATGCCTTGATGCCGTCGATGGCCGTCGTGCTGGCCGGGCATGACGCCAATCGGCGGCCGCCTTTCCTGATCGATTTCGGTATTCGAAGCGCTTCCATTCTGACTGTCTCCTATGTCGACGTGCTCCGCGGCGATACCGCCACTCTCGACAAGCTGAGAGATAAAAAAATCATCGTTGGTGCGACGGCGCTCGAACTCGGCGATCGGTTCAGCGTTCCTAACGGGCGCATCGTCTCGGGACCCGTCCTCCAGGCGCTGGCAGCAGAATCGATCCTCCAGAACCGGATGGTGCGCCGGACCTCCGATATCGGCATGATCCTGGGCCTCAGTGCGATCTGCCTGCTGATGATGTATTCGTGGCGCCGCTTCGCGCCGGGAGTTCGCGTCGCAATCTTGATCTCAGCCGGAGCGGCCTTCGAGCTGGTCGCTATCCTCGTGCAGGCAAGATGGCCCTTCATCATCGACACATCGCTGTGCCACATCGCGATTGTCGCTTATCTGGCGGCGATCGCACTGGACGAAATCGACTTCCGTAGTCTCCTGGGACGCATCGCCGAAAGCCGCTTTCATCGGATCGCGATGTCGCTCGGCGATGGCCTCGTCTGCACGGACGAAGATCAACTGATCACGGTGTGGAATCCCGGCGCCAGTGCGATCTTCGGCTATATGCCCGCCGAGATCATCGGCCGCCCGTTTGAAACGCTCTGCGCCGTGCCGGTGGACGATGACGCGAGGCCGTCCATGCGCAACGCCGCACGCCAGGCGCTCCTCGTGCCCGGCGGGGCGGTCGTCGTCGAATTCGAAGGGCGGCGCAAGAACGGTGACACTTTCCCGGTCGAGGCGAGCTTCTCGGGCTGGCAGGGAACGGACGGTTTCCAGTACGGAGCCATCTTGCGCGACATCTCGCTCCGCAAGCGCGAGGCCGAACGCGTCAGATATCTCGCCGAATACGACGCGCTGACCGGTCTTGCCAACCGCAACACGCTGCATGCCGGACTGGTCGACATGATCGCGGACGCGGGGCAGCGCTCTTGCGAGGTCGCGTTGCTCGTGATCGGGCTCGACGGTTTCCAGAGCATCAATGACATGCTGGGTCATTCCGCCGGAGATCTCGTGCTGCAGGCGGTCGCTATTCGCCTGAAGGGCCAGGCGGGGGATGGCGCTATCGTTGCCCGGCTTAGCGGAGACGAATTCGCCATTGCGCGTGAAGGCTCTGATGGCGGCGAGCCGATCGCAGAGTTCGCCGAGCGAATCGCGCGCGCATTCGAAGCACCGCTTGCGACTGGCACACGGCAGCATCGCGTCAGGATCAGCATCGGCGTCGCCGTCTATCCGGAAGGCGGGCACAACGCGGACGATCTCCTGAGCAATGGCCATCTCGCGCTGAGCAAGGCAAAGCTGACGCGGCGGGGCGGCCATGTGATCTTCGAGAGCGCGATCAGGCAGGAGCTGGAGAATCGGCTGACGCTGGAGAGTGAATTGGCGCTTGCCGTGGATCGCGGCGAGTTCGAGCTGTTCTACCAGCCTCAGGTTCACCTGATCGACGCCAGCCTGATCGGGGCCGAAGCGCTGATCCGTTGGCGGCATCCCGTGCGCGGCTACGTTTCGCCCGGGGAGTTCATGCCGGTGGTCAACACCTCGGCGCTATCCGAGCGGATCGCGAATGGGGTCATGGAGACCGCCTGCCGGCAGGCGCGCGCCTGGGAGCTGTCCGGCAACAGCGTGCGCGTCGCGATCAACCTGTCGCCCTCGCAGCTTCACTCCGGCGATCTCGCGCATTCGGTCGCGACGCTTCTGGACGCAACGGGGCTCACGCCGTCGCTGCTCGAGATCGAGGTCACAGAGGACATCCTGCTCCACGACGAAAGCCGCGTGCTCGACATGTTCAAGCGCATCCAGCAGCTCGGCGTCCGCGTCCTGTTCGACGATTTCGGCACTGGCTATGCGAGCCTGAGCTATCTGAAGAAATTTCCGCTCGACGGGCTCAAGATCGACAGGTCGTTCGTGCTCGATCTGCTCGCGGATTCCGATGATGCCGCGATCGTCGGGTCGACCATCGGCCTCAGCAAGCAACTCGGACTCACGGTCGTAGCTGAAGGCATCGAGAATCGCGCTACGGCCGATTTTCTGGTGAGCATGGGATGCGAGGAAGGGCAGGGCTATTTCTTCGGCCGCCCGATGCCGGCGGAAGCATTCGAGCGGCAATTCCTCGCGGTCGAGTGCGCTGCCGTCAACGCCGCCTGAACGGGCCCTGCTCTAGCGCCGACGCGCCACCGCGACCCCGAACAGGAAAGCAACAAACAGGCTCGCAAGCGGCGCTTCGCGCGTGATTGCCGCGACGGTGGCGAGAGGCCGTCCGGGCTTTCGCGCTTCATCGATTGCGGAGGTCATGCGGTCGACAGCTGCATGCAAGCCGCCTGCGACTTCACCGACGGTGCGGGATACGTCCGTCGCGGCATCGATGGCGCGCTCGGCCATGCCGGGATGGGAAGTGGACTGCGGAATCTCGGTGCTCAAGCGCGCGACCTCCAGGCTGATCATGTGACGGAGGCCGGTACCTTTGGCTATCCGCGCGAGCGCTCGTTCTGAACAGCGGGTCAAACGACCTTTGGCTATCCGCGACAGGCGCCGTGGTTTTTACGGCGGGTACCGGCCGTGGATGAGCAATTCGGCGCGCGGGGTTTTGTTCCGAGTCGATACGCCGCTACGCGGACCTTCCCCGTGAAACGACGGGTGCGAATCTCTGTTAGGCTGGTGCAATCTTGCTGATCTCAGGAGACGGCTGTGACCGATCGGACCCCGACGGATCGAGCCCGGCGCATCGCCTTGCTGGGCGCTCCCATCGACATGGGAGCTTCGCAACGCGGCACCCTGATGGGTCCTGCGGCGCTCCGCACCGCCGGCCTTGCGACACTGCTCGAAAGCCTGGATTTCGACGTCGCTGATTACGGCGATCTCTCGGTGGCCGAGCTCCGGGACCTCGCGGACAGGCCTCCCGACAAAGCCAATCACTACCGCGAAATTCAGCGCTGGACGCGCGTGCTGAGCCGCAAAGGCTACGAGATCGCGAACACCGGTGCGCTGCCGATTTTCCTGGGAGGCGATCACACCTTGTCGATGGGATCGGTGAACGCCATGGCCCGTCACTGGCAGGAGCGCGGACGCGAGCTGTTCGTGCTCTGGCTCGATGCCCATGCCGACTACAACACGCCGGAGACGACGATTACCGCCAACATGCACGGCATGTCGGCAGCGTTCCTGTGCGGCGAACCCGGCCTCGACGGATTGCTCGGCGATGATCCGCGCGCCTCGATCGATCCCGACAGGCTCGACCTGTTCGGCGCGCGCTCAATCGACAAGCTCGAAAAGGAGTTGATGCGCGCGCGCCGGATCAGGGTTGTCGACATGCGACAGATCGACGAGTTCGGCGTCGCCGTGCTGATCCGCCGCGTCATCGAGCGCGTCAGGGCCGGCAACGGCGTGCTGCATGTCAGCTTCGACGTCGATTTTCTCGACCCCTGCGTCGCGCCGGGTGTCGGCACGACGGTGCCGGGCGGAGCGACCTATCGTGAGGCGCATCTGATCATGGAGCTTCTGCACGATTCCGGCGCGGTCGGATCAGTCGACATCGTCGAGCTCAACCCGTTCCTCGACGAACGTGGCCGCACCGCGCGGACCGCGGTTGAACTGATCGGCAGCCTGTTCGGCCAGCAGATCGCCGACCGGCCGACACCAAGCAATGCAATCGCGCCGGGTGAGTGACGCACGAGCCGTTTGTGCGTTGCGAAGAAGGGAACTGCCGTCGCCGCCGCGCTATTTAGATCAGTCGAGGTCGAAATCGCCTATTTTTGAAACAGCTGCGAATTGCAAATGCACGTCGCAGAATGTTTCATGCGGGTGGCGCTTCAGCCGAGGATCCGCAAATGAGCAGCACGTTCGACGCCGACGAGAAATCCGCAGGTACGACTCGCCGCCTCTTTCTGCGCGGCAGCGCTGCGGTGGCGGGCGGCACCGTCATGGGCGCCGGTGCATCGGCTGCCGCCGAGACCGACAACCTTCCACCCAACATTCCCGAATGGATGAAGGCGCCGGGCGAACCGATGGGAAGCCAGCCCTATGGCGCGCCGTCACCGTTCGAGAAGGGCGTCGTCAAGAACATCTCGAAGACTCTTAAGCAGTACATATCGGCCTCCGGCCGGACTCCATTGCAGGAGCTCGATGGCATCATCACGCCGAACGGACTGTTCTACGAGCGGCATCATGGCGGCGTTCCGACCATCGATCCGGCTCAGCACCGGTTGATGCTGCACGGGCTGGTCGAGCGTCCGCTGATCTTCACAATGGACGATCTCAGGCGTTTCCCGTCGGAATCGCGCGTCCATTTTCTCGAATGCTCCGGCAATCCCGGCTACAGCAAGCCTTACGGCAAGACAGCGTCGGACCTTGTGGGTCTGGTGAGTTGTGCGGAATGGACCGGCGTCAGTCTCAAGCTGGTGCTCCAGGAGGCCGGGTTGAAGCCGGAAGCCAAATGGGTCGTCGCCGAGGGCGCCGACGCCGCTGCGCTGACCCGCAGCATCCCGATCGAGAAATGCCTCGAGGACGCAATGTTGGTTTACAGCCAGAACGGGGAGCGGCTACGTCCGCAGCAGGGCTATCCGCTGCGGCTGTTCCTGCCTGGCTTCGAGGGCAATATGAGCGTGAAGTGGCTGCGCCGCCTGCATGTGACGGCGGAGCCGGTCTATTCGCGCGAGGAGACCTCGAAATACACCGACCTCCTGCCGGACGGCACCGCACGTGAATTTTCGTTCTTCATGGAGGCGAAGTCGATCATCACGCGGCCCTCGGGCGGCCAGCGTCTGAACGCGCCCGGCTTCCACGAGATCACCGGCATCGCCTGGAGCGGGCATGGCAAGATCGCGCGCGTCGAGATATCCGTCGATAACGGCAAGAGCTGGCAGGACGCGCGATTGCAGGAGCCGGTGCTGACGCGCGCTCTCACGCGCTTCCGTCTGCCGTGGCGATGGGACGGCAAACCTGCCGTGATCCAGAGCCGGGCCATCGATGAGACCGGCTATGTGCAGCCGATGCTGTCCGAGCTGCTCGCGGTGCGCGGCGAGAACTATTTCTACCACAACAATGCGATCTGGCCCTGGCGCATCGCGGCTGACGGTGAGGTGACCAATGCGCTGGCGTGAGATTTGCAGCATCGCCGTTGCAATCGTGGTCTCTGTCTTTGCAAGCGAAGCGCAGGCGCAAAGCCTGTACGGCATCGGGCACCCGGCGACGGCTGCGGAGATCGCAGGCTGGAATATCGATATCGGGCGCGACGGCAGCAATCTGCCGAAGGGAAGTGGCTCAGTCAGCCACGGGCGCGAGGTGTTCGCCCAGCAATGTGCTTCATGCCATGGCGACCAAGGCGAGGGCGGACTGGGTGATCGGCTCGTCGGAGGGCAGGGCACGATCGGGACTCCTAAGCCTATCCGAACGGTCGGCAGCTATTGGCCTTATGCGCCGACGCTGTTCGACTACATCCGTCGCGCCATGCCGCAGAACGCGCCGCAGTCGCTGAGTGACGAGGACGTCTATGCGGTGTCCGCCTATATCCTGAACCTGAACGGGCTGGTGGCAGCCGATGCGGCGCTCGATGCAAAATCGCTTGCGGCCGTCAACATGCCGAACCGCGACAGGTTCGTTGACGATGCCCGGCCTGATGTGAAAAAGTGATGGCCTTGTCGCGATCAGGTTCCACGCGGTGGCTCGGAACTTGCTTATGCGAATGGTGGAACTCGCGGGACGTCATTGAATTAACCTGCGAGAGGAAAAAATATGGGTCATACGATGGCAACTGATCGCTTCGCAAACTCCATGTTGTCAGCGCTTCGCCATCCCGGCGTGATTGCGTTGATTGTGGCCGGCGTGACGATTGCTGCGATGCTCATCGTCGATCATGGGCCGTGGAATCGCGCCAAGACGCAGCCGGCTCACGTCGCGATGTATGCGACCACGGGAGAAGCTGCGCGCGCCGCTGGTGCGGCAGTGCTCCCGACCGAACAGAAGTCGCCGATCGAGCCGGAGCGGCCGGGGCCGAACACGTCCCCGACCATCAACCCCGTGACGCCGTAGTCGGCCTCAATCCTTGCGACCGTAGTTGAGGAGCCCGCCGCTGGCCTTTGGCGGATGCGCGCGAAGGGCTTCCTCGTTCGGCTCGGTGCCCCAGCCGGGCCGGTCTGGAATAACCAGATGCCCGTTCGCAATCTCCGGCTCATGCGTGAACAGCTCGCGGTCCCATGCCAAGCGATCGATGTCGATCTCCATGATGCGCAGGTTCGGCACCGCGGCGCAGAAATGCGCATTCATCATCGAGCAGAGATGGCCGTAGAAATTATGCGGTGCGACGTTGACTTCGAACGCTTCCGCGGCGGCTGCGATTTTCATCGACTGCCAGACGCCGTTCCAGGGCGTGTCGATGATCGCGACGTCCATCGCCTGCTCGTGGAAATAGGGCAGGAATTCCCGCAGGCCCAATAGCGTCTCGCAGGACGAGATCGGATGCGGGCTTTGCCTGCGGATGTAACCGAGCGCTTCCGGGTTGAAGCTGTCGATCTCGATCCAGAACATGTCGAGGTCCGCGATGGTACGCAGGATCTTCAGATAGCCCTCGGTCTTGGCGTTGAAGTTGCAGTCGAGCAGGATGTCGACGTCGGGGCCTGCACCGTCGCGGATCGCTTCCAGATGCATGCGCAGGTTGCGCAGGATTTTGCGGTCGACGTTGATCTCGGGGGCGAAGGGAGAGCCGAATCCCGGCCGCCAACCGGTCGGCTTGCCGTCGTCGTAGGAAAAGATGTTGGTCTTGAGCGCGGTGAACTTCTTCTCGCGCACCTCGCGTCCCATTGCCTTGACGCCGTCGAGGTTCTCGATCGGCGGCTTGTACCAGGACGGATGATTGATCCGCCATGTCGCGCAATGCGACCAATAGACCCTGACGCGGTCGCGGATCTTGCCGCCGAGCAGTTCGTAGCAGGGCACGCCGAGACACTTCGCCTTGGCATCGAGCAGTGCGTTCTCGATCGCGCCGAGCGCCTGCGCCACCACGCCGCCGGCGGCGGGACGTGTGGCCGCGAACAGCTCGGCGTAGATTCGCTCGTGCCGGAAAACGTTTTGCCCGATGACGCGGGCGGAGAGGCGCTGGATCGCAGCGCCGACGCCGGGCGAGCCGAAGCACTCGTCGAACTCGCTCCAGCCGACGATACCGTCTTCGGTCGTCAGCTTGACGAAGTGGTAGTTTCTCCAACCGGCATCGCAGGCGAGAATTTCGAGACTTGTTGCTTTTGATGATTTGGTCATGTCGCTCCCCGTCGCCCGGCCGGGCTTTGCTTTTTCTTGAGGCCCGGTCGCAAGCCCCGGCCCTGGTCGCAATTGTTAGGCCAACCACGGATCGGCGTGAAGCCCGCAGCGGGCCTGGCCCTAGACGTTTTACGGCCATTGTCGCAAGGTTAGTCAGCCGATCGCGGAAGAGCCGAGCAGAGCAAGCACGGCCAGCGCCATCAACGCGGTGCCGAGCCAGCCCAGTACGACGAGCCATGACCGGGCCTTGAAGCGGCCCATGATCGCCTTGCTCGAGACGATCAGCATCATCATCGCCATGATCGGAACGGCGACGATGCCGTTGAGCACGGCGCTCCACACCAGCATTTGAATTGAGCCGATCCCGGTGAAGCCGAGCCCGAAGCCCATAATGGTCGCCGCGGCGATGATGGTGTAGAAGCCGACCGCCTCGTCCGGCTTGGCCTCCAGCGTCGCGCGCCAGCCGAAGATCTCCGCCACGCCGTAAGCGGCCGAACCCGCCAGCACCGGAATTGCGAGCAGGCCCGTGCCGATGATGCCGGTCGCGAACAAGGCGAAGGTGAAGTCGCCGGCGAGCGGCCGCAGCGCTTCGGCGGCCTGGGTCGCCGAGTTGATGTTGGTGACGCCATGTGCGTGCAGGACCGACGCGGTGGTTAGGATGATGAAGAAGGCGATGCCGTTGGAGAGCAGCATGCCGGCGAGGGTGTCGACCCTGATGCGCGCGAGTTCGGGATTGCCGCCGCGCTTCAGTGCGCGAAGCGGCTTGTCGCGCTTGCCCTGATTCATCTCTTCGACCTCCTGCGAAGCCTGCCAGAAGAACAGATAGGGGCTGATGGTGGTGCCGAGCACGGCGACCACCATCATGAGGTAGTCGGTGCTGACATTGGCCTTCGGCCACACCGCCGCGAGCAGCGCCGTGCTCCACGGGATATTCACGGTGAAGGCCGTCGCGACATAGGCGAACAGCGCCAAAGTGAGGAATTTCAGCACCGGCGAATAGCGCCGATAGGGCAGAAACACCTGCAGCAGGGTCGAGCCCGCCGCGAAGATCAGCGCGTGCTCGTGGTTGAGGCCGCCGATCACCAGCGAGAGCGCCTCAGCCATCGCGGCGATGTCGGCGGCGATGTTGAAGGTGTTGGCGGCGACGAGCATGGCGACGAGCGTCAGCACCGCCCAGCGCGGCGCGATCTGCATCACGTTGGCGGCCAGCCCCTTGCCGGTGACGCGGCCGATCCGGGCGCTGACGAGTTGGATGGCGATCATGAACGGTGTGGTGAGAAACACCGTCCAGAGCAAGCCATAGCCGAATTGCGCGCCGGCCTGCGAATAGGTGGCGATGCCGGACGGATCGTCGTCGGCCGCCCCGGTGACGAGACCCGGCCCGAGCCTTTGCAACAGCGTCGGCGCCGATTTCGGGGGAGTGAGGGCACTGTCGGTCATGGCAGGAGGGACCTCGGTCGGGGGGCGTCCTTAGCAAATGCTAATGAGGGAACAAGGTTCCGAGCGGCGCATGAGCGGGCTTCTCGCTCATTTCTGTTAAAGCTAATCGACTTTTGACTCGTCGGGCAGAACACCTGTATAAGTGCATCATCGAAGAACACTCGGTGCGCGCTTTTGCCCGCATCCGTAGCGCAACCGGCGACCACGGACGGCTGTCGCGCGTCGCAACGTGCGCATGGAGAGCAGCGAGGTGTTTGTCCCCTGAGCGAGTACGCTTCGGGACTATTTGATGCTGACGAACATGCCCCAGGCGCCGGCCAGCGCGGCGCCGGAAAAGACGATCAGCGGATTGTCGCAGAACGCGCTCCCATAGGTGCACATGGTGACGCCGAACGAGCCGATCTCGTGATGGCTTGCGGAATAGAACAGTCCCGACAGCACCAGCAATGCAGCGGCGACGTAATACATCGACGATCTCTCCGAAGCTTTCCCGATTGCGTCTTTCGCAAGGGACACGTTCCAGCATGGCGCGAACGAATTGCATCCTGCCGAATGTGCCTTGCTGCATTTGAACTAAAGTCGATCAGTCCCGCGAGACGTTGCCGCCATTGGTTGCAGTTTGCTGCGCTGTCTACGTTTGATTCGGGACGGGAACATCTGGACGCGCGGTCCATTAACGAACAGGAATTGGCTGGACCCAACCTAGGAGTGGCCCATGGGCGCCGAAAGGATGCACCCTCCGCGGTACTGGCGAATGCGGGCGGAAGAATTCCGCACCAAGGCGGACAATTGCGAGTACGCCGAGACGCGGGAAGTGCTGCGCAAGGTGGCGGAAAATTACGATGAACTGGCGCGCCGCGCCGCGCGCATCTGCACCGTCCCGACCCTGGACGAACGGCGACGGCAGGAATCCCACCAAGTCGTTCAGGACTACGCCGAGGATCAGCGCGCGATCATGGGACGTCTGGGCGCGCCCATGAATTAGAAGCGCTACCGCGCCAGGGAACAAACGGTCACTTTGGGACTTAGGAGCTCAGTTCGCCAGCGAGGGGGAGATGAGCAAGGACCAGCAAGCCGGGCCGTTGAGAGTCCGTCATCATCAGCCGGGGCCGTCGTGCTCCAAATGCGAGACGTCCACGCACTACCTGACCTCAATCCTCGACGTGAAACGCGATCGCCCGGTCCTGATCTACCGGTGCGACGGTTGCCGCGAGGAAGTCTGGGTGTGAGCGAGGCCGTTCTGCCGGCGGTCACGCAGAAGCGCAGACTCTGAAAAACAGCTAGTTTGAAGGCCCGCAGCTCAGCGCCGCGATCTTCCCAGAGGCATTGAAAGTGAGGATCGCGCTCACGATGCCATCGCGCGAAACGTATGAGATGATCGTTGCGTCCGCGGTCGGCTGGAGGTTGTCCAGGCGGAATGCGGGGTAGTTCTTCATGCGATCGACCCAATACTCCCGCAAGCCTTGCCGGCCCGAGATCGTTTTCTTGCCGCCGCAGCCGCAATGGACGACCGCGTCGTCAGCATACATTGCCAGAATGGTTTCGATATCGCCGTCGCGGTAGGCATCGAGCCAGTCAACCGCAGCGGCCATCGGGTCAAAGGACATGATCCTACCTACGTGCCGTTTTCTCGGCTGTGGTTTAAGGGCTGGGTCATGAATGTGAGGTGAAAGGCGCGGGTTCGGATTGCGCAAGAGGGCAAGAGCGCACCGGGTGGCTGCAGGCGAGCTTCCCTCCGCGTGTTCACTTTTGGACTGTCCTAAATCGTTTCATAACCTACGCTGCGAATGGAGCAGGAAGACGGGAGCTTGTCATGCTCATCAGCAAGGAATTCGAGGCGTATCTCGACGTGCAGAAAACGCACCAGCTTGACGCAAGCCAAACGACACGACAATTGCTGCGCCGTTCGCGGGAGCAGATCGAAATGTCAACGACACTGCTTCAGCAAAAGGTTCCGAAGATCTGGCACCCTGAGCCTCCAGAACAATAGAAACCTCGTCCGCCGTTCCCGCGTTGCGCGGAATGGCGAACCGAGACACCAGGCAGCGGCCTATTTGTGCTGCGTGCAACATACCCATGACGTTCATTGACGCGGTTGCTTCACCGGACGGCGCGATTGCCATCTTTCGGTGCTCCGGGTGCAACAAGCTATGCTGGGAGAAGCCCAGACGAGATCAAAACTAAGGCCGCCTCGGTCGGCACCTTCAGGCTGCCAACGCTGCCTCCATAGCGGCTGAACCTCTGGCCTGCTTTGACCTGCGAGTGGAAAGAAACGGCCCCAGCGCGGCGGGCCGAGCTGAGGCCGTGGAGGTTGTCGGTCGTTCATCCGGACCGACGCCCGAATAACCCTTTGGCCCTTAAAGCTGTTCCTAATCGGGTGGCGTGTTTTTCGCTGTCGCGTAGCTGCCGGGGCCGTGCTCCGGCCCGTTTGCGTGCCCAATGCGGCATGGCGCGTCTCGACGAAACACGCCTGAAACAGTGCTGAAACCAGATAGTCTTGAACTCCCCGCCCGCGGCGCCCGACCAACCAGGCGAAAAGGAGATCACCATGATCCAGGTCGGCTCGAAGGAAGAAGTCGCGTTTCTGCTGGCGCTGTTCGGCACGCACACCCAGCCGGTCAAGCGGCCGAAGTCGACATCGCAGCAGGCGTGAGGCGCTGATCCCATGCCAGGTTTGGCCGAATGCCAGAGCCTCTTGCGCCTTCTGATCGCAAGGGGCGACCCGAAAGCCATCCCGCTCGCCCAAGGCGCTATCGATTCATACCTGAACACGGCGCCGGTGTGCATGCGCGGGCGCGGCTTGCGCGTGCTCCAGCGCGATGCGCTCGACCAGCATGGTGCCGCGGTCGGCGTGCAGCGCTCGTTCGCCGAGACGGTGGATGCCTATATCGAGCGGAAGCTTGCGGAGGAGTGAGGGTGGCGAGTGTCATTTCGTCCCTGTCGCTTTCGCCCGTGAAGTGACCGGGCACGAACGCGGCAACTGATGCTGCCGCGTTCGCGTCTTCATCGAATTTCACGCTCGGCTTCCGCGCGGTTACTGGGTCGGCGGCAGCACCTGGGCGTCCGCGACGCAGGCGCGGAATCGGCGGGCAGGACGCTGGAGTTCCTGGAACTCGTTGATTCCCCGCAGATTTTTTCGTGCCGCCGGAAACCCTTTGTCCGCTTCGGACCTATTACGGCAAAGGATGCTGCAATGCCCCGATATTATTTCGACCTGCGCGACGAGACCGGTGTAGCGCTCGACGAGGAAGGGCTGGAGCTGGCAAGCCCTCGCTCCGTTCACGCGGAGGCCGCCAAGTCGGTCGCGGATATGGCGCGCGACGCCATCCTCTCCGCGCCTCCCGCCGGCCGCAGGCAGACGATGGCGATCGACGTTCGCGATGCCGCAGGTCCCGTGATGCAGGTGAACTTCTCGTTCGCGATCGAGATCTTCAGGACAGCTTCAGAATCACGCGATCATTGACGCGTCAGCAATGTCGCCGACTGCTCGGGCTCGAGCACGGCGATCTTGCGGCCGAGCTGCCAGACCTCGACCTTGCCGTGCCGCGTGAATTGCTGCGCGAAGATGAGCGCGGTCGCATCCGACGTGGCCTCGAAAGCTTCGGCGGAGCGGAAGACACCGTTTTCGCCGACCAGGTAGGCGCGATATTGCTGTGTCATGTCGGAGCCCTCAGACCCGGGGAATGCAGCCAGGCGTCGATGCGAATGGCCGTCTCGTCCTGCCGCGCGCGGCGCAGCAGCATCTCGCGGCGGCGCCCCGGCGCGAGCGTGCGCGCCTCCTCGCGAAGGCGTGTCGCTTCGTCTGCGAGTCGCTCATGGAGGGGTTTGATCTGCTTGAAGCGTCGGCGCGTCAGCATGGCGCATGTCCATCGTGCGAGCAGGGCGGGAGCGCAACCCCGGCGTTGTCGTTGCCGATCGATGCCGAGTGAGGCGCGGTGATATCTCAAGCCTAGGCCGCCGGTTTCGCACCGTCTTTGTCATTTGCTATTTTGTTTAGAAGAATCTTTCGGGGTGCGCGCGGCTAGTCTGAGCGGCTTGAGTGGCTTACTCATTTTGCGGTGCGGGAGATTTTAATGTTCACTTGGATGCGAGCTGCGGTGGACCGTCTACGCATCGGCTCGGGCAGCAGCGACGCGGCGGCCGATGAGTGCGCATCGATTTCACCTCCGCGCGACCGTCGTCCACCTCCGTCAGCGCGCAGACCACCTCATTGCCGTCGCGAACGCATGCACGCCGGCGAGGTGCAGCGCCAGCAGGCGGCGGGCCGGGGCGCCGGAGAGGTCGTCGAGGTCGATCGAGAACATGGATGCCGGCCTGTGGTCGCGCGCCGCCGGGACGAAGGAGCTCGTCGCAGATAGTAGAGGAGTGTTCTCAACGGGAGCGCCTGCGTACAACGCGTTCATTGACGGGGGCATGACTGGCGCCACGACCAGCAGTAGCTCCGCGTCGTCGATGTCCGGATCGCCGCTGACCGAGCACGCACAGCTTGATCAAGAGGCTGTTTCCGCCGGTTCCTTCGTCGATCGCCTCGGAAACTGGACCGACACGCCGGCCGGCACTATGCCTGCCCAATACTCGCCAGAACCACTGCTCCCTTCCGCCGCGGGAGTAGTCGCTCCCGAAGAGGTCCGCCGTCTCAGTCGTGTCAATGAGTCGAATGCGGGCAGCGTTTTCACGTCGGGAAGTGCGCCAGTCCCGTATCTGCCTTCCACGCCGCAGCCGGTCCGAACCACCTCGTCAGCGCGTTAGCGAGTTCGTGTTGGCGCTGATCTCCCACCCAGGCCACGTGCCCGTCGGGCCGCACCAGCACGGCGCCTGGTGCTGCGACTTGTCCGATCGCCGGAAGCTGCCACGGGCCGTCGCAATCGGCGTAAATGCGATCGATGCGATCTGCCCAGGGCGCGATGTCGAGGCCGCCTGTCTTGCTGAAATTGAGCAGCAAGCCCCGCGCGCCATGTAGCAGCGTGAACAATCGCAGCGGTCGTCCGTCGATCGTGAGATCGAGATCGGGCATGCGGCGCCCGAGCAGTGGATGTCCTTTGCCCAGATCATAGTGCACGTCGAGCCCGCTCATCATCGCGCCAAAACGCTGGCGCGGCTCGTCCATCGCGAGCAGCTCCGCCACGATGTCGCGCGCGGCCTTGAGGCCGTCCTCGCCACGGCGGAGCAGGGCGATTTGCGCCATGGTGTTGCGTAGCACGCGCGCGGCGACGGGATGGCGCTCGGCACTGTAAGTGTCGAGCAGGCTTTCGGGGGATATGCCTTTGACCGCCTGCGCGAGCTTCCAGCCGAGATTGACCGCGTCCTGCACGCCGATGTTGAGGCCTTGTCCGCCGACGGAATGATGGATATGCGCGGCATCGCCGGCGAGCAGCACGCGTCCCTTGCGATAGAACACGGCCTGCCGTGCTGCATCGGTGAAGCGGGAGATCCAGGACGGGCTGTGCAGTCCGAAGTCGGTGCCGTACACGGCGACGAGGGCCTCGCTGAGATCGCGCAAGCCGGGTTCTCCGGTGCGGTCGAGCGTCGCTTCGGTCAAGACCACCAGCACGCGTCCGCTCGTGGTCTTGCTGAGGCCGTGAAAGCCGAGCGCATCGTGGCGCAGGCCCCAGGCCGGCTCGCAAGCCGGTTTTTGGCGCATTTCGACCTCGGCCATGAGGTTGCTCAGCGTCGGATCGGAGCCGGCGAACTCGATGCCGGCGGCCTTGCGCACCAGGCTGCGGCCGCCGTCACAGCCGACCAGATAGTTTGTGCGCAAGGTCTCGCCGTCGGAGAGCGTCAGGTCGATGCCGGTCTCGTCCTCCGCGAAGCCCGTCACCTCCAGGTTTCGATAGATCGGCACAGCGAGCTCTTCGACCCAGCCGGCCAGGATGCGCTCGATATGGCTCTGCCGCAGTGCGAGCCCGTAAGCGTGCCGGGCGGGAAGGTCGCTGATGTCGAGCGTGGTCCAGGCGAAGCCGGCGAGCTGGGTGATCTGTCCTTCGCGCAGGAAACGATCCGCGACGCCGCGCTGGTCGAGGATCTCGATGCTGCGCGCGTGCAAGCCGCCGGCGCGCGTGCCTGATAGATCCTGGTTGGCGCGCCGTTCGACCACGGCGACGTCGACATTCGCGAGCGCGAGCTCCGCGGCCAGCATCAAGCCGGTCGGGCCACCGCCGACGATCACCACGGCGTGGTCGGTCGCGTCGCCGGCGCGGGCCGGTGTGGTGTGGCCGTGCGGCCGGGACGTCGGATGCAATACGGACATGTGGTGACCCCCTCGAGTTTGGATATTGTTCGGGTCGAGGGTTCTACGGCAGGGCCGGGGGCTTGAAGCAAGCCCGTTGCACACCACATATCTGAGTAGGAGAGGAAATCCCCCTTCCGCGTTCGCCACGTTGACACATCGGGCAAAACACCGGCAGAATGGCATCATCGAGATGCGTGCCGCCCGCGGGAGCGGCCTAGTCATCCTTCGACAAATCGCCGGGCTTGGTGGGAAGGTCGATGGTGCCGCCGTCGCCGTGCACGAGATCGCGGCCCTTGTCCTCCGTCTCGCCGGCGTCTTCAACGATGGCCTCTCGCGTGTTGCGCTCCTTGTCGATGCGCGGCTTTTGTCTTGGAAGATTTCGCGACGTCTGTTGGGACGTAGTGTTGCGTGTCATCTGCCGGTCCTCCTGATCGCCTAACGCAGCCTTGGCGAATTCGTTCGTTTGACACGTCGGGCAACACACCGGCATGATATCATCGAGACGAGTTGGTTCACCCGCGCGGAAAACATCCACCGCGGGTTTTTTTGTCTTGATTTCGAGATCGGACGGCGGTGGCGCATTGCGGCCACGCACTCGTCGAACCTCGAGCGCCGATCGGCGCGCCGTTGGTGCTCGACGGCCCCTATGCGGAGACCAAGGAGCAGTTGCTCGGCTTCTACATCGTCGATTGCAAGAACCTCGACGAGGCTCTCGATGTTGCGCGCGACCTCGGATCGGCCAATCCCGGCGGCGCCTATGAGGTGCGTCCGGTCGGCGTGTTCAGGCCCGGAGGGAATCTGACGTGAGCGAGGCCGATACCGCCTGGATCGAGACCGCGCTGACCTCGGCGCGCCCCCAGGCGGTCGGCGCGCTGCTGCGCTATTTCCGCGATCTCGACACCGCCGAGGAGGCCTTCCAGAACGCCTGCCTGCGCGCGCTCAAGACCATCCGCGGCGTCGTGCCGCCGTCGTCCGAACCATTGCTGGCCGTGCACGCGCGAACGTGCCGGTCGCGGCGCTGGGCATTTGCTCGCGCCGCTGCGGTCTCCGGAGCCAATCTGGTTGTGTCCTTCTACTTCGCTAACCGCGGCTTCGAAAATGTCGCAAGGATCATCAAGCGGTGAAAATGCCAGATGATGAAATCAGGGCAATCGTTGCCGAGACGCTGGCCGAGCAACACAGGCTTCAGCAGGCGAGTATCGATGCGATCGTATTGAGGAAGGTGGCATCGGTGCTGGCCTCTTTTGGAATCGAGGATGACGACCGAAAGGAGCTAAGGGCTGATTTTCAGCACCTACGCCGATGGCGAACGAGCGTGGAGCAGGCGCAGAGCTACACCTTCAAGGCCGTCATTACAGTGATCGCCACCGGCCTGATGGGTGCGGTTTGGCTAGGCGTCAAGGTCGTGCTCGGCAAGTGAGCCTCAACCGCGACGACATTGCTGCACTTCCACTCACGTCATTCTTCGCCAATGGACCGTCTCATGTACAGAATTCGCATTGTCGATGCATCCGATGACGACATCGCCGAGACATTGGCCGATCTGCATCAGTTGACGTTCTTCGATGCGGCTGCCTTGCCACAATTCGAGTTAGGGGCGTGGTGCTTGCCTATCACGGCGATGAGGCGGTAGCCTTCGCCGGTGTCGTGCCCTCAACGCACATTCGAAATGGCGGCTATTTCTCCAGGGTCGGTGTGTTGCAGCGGCATCGGGGACGTGATCTTCAGTGCAGGCTGATGCAGGTGATCGAGGCGAGGGGACGGCGTATTGGATGGGACAGCATCGTCTCGGATACGACGGACAATCCGGTGTCTGCCAATAATTTCATCCGGGCGGGCTATCGGCTCTTTTAGCCCCAAGTGCCCTGGGCTTGGTCGCATACGCTTTACTGGCGAAAGCGGCTTCGCAGAGCGAATGGAGCCAGGTTTCCCGCGGTGCGACACGTGATTCGCGCAACGTAAGATGGTTCGCGCTAGATGAAGCGCAGGACGAAACTCCAAGGGCCCGGCAGCTTGACAGCTGCCGGGCCCTTTTGCGTATTCGAGCGATGCGGGTGAAGCACTTGCGAAGTCAGCGGTGGCGCGCTTTAAGTTTGCTCTCGCAGGAAATTCGGCGACCACAAGCCGATGTAAGGGAGCTCGATCGATGCCCACCAAGCCACAACTGCCGGAACGTTCGCCGCGGACGACGGGAGGGCTGACCGCACTCGATGGTCTACTGGTCGTTGATTTTACGCGTGTGGTTGCCGGCCCGGCCTGTACGCAGACGCTTGCCGATTTCGGCGCGCACGTCATCAAGATCGAGAATCCGGACGGTGGCGACGACACGCGTGCGTATGAACACGCCGAGATCGGTGGAGAGAGTGCTGCCTATCTCAGCTTGAATCGCAACAAGCGCGGCATCGCGCTCGACCTGACCGTACCGGAGGCTCGTGAGATTGCGCTGGATCTGATTCGCAAGGCCGACGTCGTCGTCGAGAACTTTTCCAGCGGGGTCATGAAGAAATTTGGCCTCGATTATGAAGCTGTTGCACCGCTCAATCCGCGGCTGGTGTATTGCTCGATCTCCGCCTACGGGCGCACCGGACCGTTTGCCTCGCGTCCCGGTTTTGATCCGATCACGCAGGCGGAAAGCGGCTTCATGTCGCTTAACGGATTTGCCGATGGACCGGCGGTTCGCACCGGCCCGCCCATCGTGGACATAGCGACGGGGATGTCTGCCTGCAACGCCATCCTGCTGGCGCTGTTGGCGCGGGATCGGCTCGGTCGCGGCCAGCATGTCGAGGTCGCCCTGTTCGACATCGCCATGGGCATGACGAGCTTCTACGGCATGGCTTATCTGATCAATGGCGAGAACCCTGGGCGGTTCGGTAATTCGCCGAGCGGGTCTCCCACCGTCGGCGTCTACGAGGCCTCCGATGGGCCGCTCTACATCGCGTGTGCCAACGACCGGCTCTATCGCAGGCTGGTCGTCGAGGTGCTGAACAGGCCTGATCTCATAACCGATCCGCAGTTTGCAACGCGCAAAGCCCGCTCTGAGAACAAGGAGCTTTTGCGAGCAGCCATCGCGGAGGTCTTTGCAAGCGATACCCTCGAGAGCTGGATGGCGAAGATGAAGCTCGCCAATATCCCGGTCGGCTATCTCCGGACGGTCGAGGAGGGGTTCAATGCACCGGAGGCGCGAGAGCGCCATCGCTTGAGCCGGATTCCGCATCGTACGGCAGAGTGGGTCCCGAACATCGAGCCACCTATTGCCATGAGCCTGACCGGTTCGGTTGATCCTGTGGCTGCTCCGCTGCTGGGCGAGCACACGGAGCAGGTTTTACGTGATACGCTCGGTTATGATGAGTGCCGAATATCGCAGTTCACCCAAAGGGGTGTCTTTGGCTCAGGTAAGCCATCGGCGTCGGTTTGAGCCTGAGGGGCTGATCCTGCAGGCCAAGCCTGGCGCGGTTCGCAGTTCTCGGCGTCGCAATACCGCCTTCGCGACATCGCATCCTTCCCGGGCGGCCGGGTTCAGGGCGACCATACCCAGCGGGCGCCGCCTCGGCTTGATTTGGCAAAAGTCTCGCCTCATAACTGCGTGAAAGCGAGGGATGCCAATGGCGCCTGGTCAAGAGCCGAGCGTGGGTCAGCCCGCGGGGGCGCAATCCGATGAACGTGCCCATGCGGCAATGGTCGCGAAGGCCCGGGCGCTCGTACCACGGCTGCGAGACCGCGCGGCACAAACGGAAGAGCTGCGGCACCTGCCGCCGGAGACCGAACTGGACCTGCACGAGGCCGGCCTGTTCCGGATGCTCCAGCCCAGGCGCATTGGCGGCGCAGAACTCGACTATGTCGCCTTAATCGATTGCGCGGACCTCCTCGGACAAGCAGACGCGTCAGTGGCGTGGAATCTGGCCAATCTGGCGAGCCATCACTGGATGCTCGGCATGTTCGAGCCGACGGCGCAGGATCTGGTCTGGGGCCGAGATCCGGACGCGCTGATCGCATCCTCGTTCATATTTCCCGCCGGACGCGCCACGAGAGTGGAGGGGGGATACCGGCTCCATGGCAGCTGGCCGTTCTCCTCGGGCGTTGCCTCCTGCGCATGGAACATGCTCGCAAGCGTGGTTTACTCCGACGATGAGGCAGACGGCATCGAGTATCGGATATTTCTGCTGCCGAAAGCCGACTACAAGGTCCTTGATACCTGGAATGTCGCGGGACTGCGCGGCACAGGGTCTTGCGACGTGGAGGTCAGGGACGTTTTCGTGCCCGACTACATGACGGTCGCGGTGGGCGATCTTGCCGGCGGTCCGACTCCGGGAAGCGAGCTCAATCCTAATTCGCTGTATGCGCTCCCCGTGTTCGCGCTGTTTCCTTACGTCCTCTCCGGCGTCGCGCTGGGGAACGCGCAGGCGTGTCTCGACGATTATGCGGAGGTCGTCCGTCATCGCATTTCCACCTACAACCACGCCAAGCTGAGCGACTTTCAAAGCACCCAGATCAAGATCGCAGAGGCCTCGGCGAAGATCGACGCCGCACGCTTGATCATGCGCTCGGCCTGTCTGAATGCCATGGAGGATGCGCGGCGCGGTCATGTCCCCGATATGGCGACCAAGACCAGGTACCGGCGCGACGGAGCTTATTCAGTAAACTCCTGCACGGATGCGGTTTCGATGCTGTTTGCCGCGAGCGGAGCGCGGGGTTTGTTCACGACGGGCGTGTTGCAGCGGCAGTTCCGCGATGCGCACGCGATCAACTCGCATCTCGCGTTCAATTTCGATGCGGCCGGGACCAATTATGGACGCGTGGCGCTGGGCCTGCCGTCCGAGAATCTCACGCTTTGAGGCCGGCCGATGAATGATCTGCCGAAGCAACCGGCCGTTCCCGATCCAGCCAACGAATTCGCGAACGACAGCTCGCCGATCGATCCCCGTGATTTTCGCAGCGCGCTTGGCACCTACGCTACGGGCGTGACGATCATCACGGCCGCGGCGCCTGATGGCAAGCCCTATGGCCTGACGTGCAATTCGTTCGCCTCGGTCTCCCTGAATCCTCCGCTGGTTCTTTGGAGCCTGGTCGTCTATTCGTCCAGTTTGACCATCTTCCAGAACGCCAGTCATTTCACCGTCAATGTGCTTGGCGCTTCGCAACAGGCGCTTGCGAGCAAATTCGCCAAGTCGTCGGATGACAAGTTTACCGGTGTTGACTGGACGCCGGGCCTCGGCAACGCGCCGGTGCTCGCCGAGAGCGTCGCCAATTTTCAATGCCGCTCGGTCAATCGCTATTACGGCGGCGACCATGTGATCTTTCTCGGTGCAGTCGAGGCCTACGCTTACAATGCGACGGAGCCGCTGCTGTTCGCGCGGGGCGCCTTTGGTCGATTTCTCGCCGACGACGAGCCCAAGAAGTTACCCTAACGTGCTTCAGCTCGCGCTGGACAGTTCAGCGCTCCCGCGCCGAAAGCTTGTAGATTTCGAGTGCATCCGCATCCGCACCTCGCGCGGCCTTGGCGAGCCTGAAAAGTTGTCCCGCAAGCGAAGCCATGGGCACCGGCGTTGACGTCGTCTGCGCGACATCGGCGACCGTATCGAGGTCCTTGAGCATTGTAGCGATGTGACCGAGCGGCGGTGAGTGAATGCCCTGGACCATGCGCGGCACGAACAGCTGAAGCGGAATGGAGTCCGCGAAGCCGCCGGCGAGTGCTTCGGGTAACCGGTTGGCGTCGATTCCGGCGTTCACGGCAAGGCGCGTTGCTTCGGCAAGCACAGCCATCGCGCATCCGACAATCACCTGGTTGCAGAGCTTTGTAGTCTGGCCGGCGCCGGTCGGGCCCATGTGGGTGAACCTGCATGCCATAGCGAGCACATAGGGCCGAACCCTCTCGATGTCGCCTGCTTCTCCGCCGGCCATGATCGCAAGGGTGCCTTCCTCGGCGCCCTTGGTGCCGCCAGACACTGGCGCATCGACCCAACTCGCGCCGTTCGAAGCTTTCAGTCGCGCTGCAAGGTCCCGTGCGGCGTCAGGATGGATCGATGAAAAGTCGACCACGAGCTTCCCTGTTCCGGCAGCGGTTGAAACGCCTTCAAGCCCGAAGATCACCTCTTCGACGGCGGCGGCATCGGTCACGCACATGAAGACGATGTCCGAGCTCTCCATCAAGTCGCGCGGGGTGGCTGCGCATTTGGCGCCGGCCTCGACGAGCGCGGCCACCTTCGCTTCCGAACGGTTCCAGACCGTGACCTGATGGCTGGTCTCGAGCAGGCGCCGGGTCATGGGTGTCCCCATCAGTCCAAGGCCGAGATAGCCGAGCCGCTCGACGCCTTGCGGGTTTGTCCTGCTCGCTTCAGCCATAGGTTGCCTCCATCCGTCGCTCTGCGACGCTGCATTACCATACATGGCGCATGCCACGACGAAACCGCCCGGCCCGCATGGCTTGCTTGATTGTTTGAACCATGAAACATTTGCGGCGGTCGGATTGGATGGCGCTGGTCGGTGCCGGAGCAGCGGAGTGGGCACGATGCGAACCGTTTCGAAGTGGATCCTGGCTTTGGGGGCGGCAGCGGCCGTGAGTGCGAGTGCAGGCTCGTCATGGGCGCAGCAGACGATCCGTGTCGGCTGGACGATTCCGGCTGAGGAATCCAAGTACTGGATGATGCGCCGACCGGCTGAGTTTCCCAATATCGGCAAGACCTACAACATCGAATGGACCCAATTTCAGGGCACCGCTCCGATGACGCAGGCATTGGCGGCCGGCGCGCTGGATTGCGCGACGCAGGCGCCGCTGTCGCTCGCCAACGGCGTGGTCGGCGGCAACCTCAAGGCCTACATTGTGGCGCAGCACGTCTTCGAGAAGCCCGGCGGATTCTCGGTCTACTGGGCCGTCATGGACAACTCCCCGATCAAGTCAATCGCCGATCTCAAAGGCAAGACGGTCGGGATCTCCGTGATCGGCGGCGGCACGCAAGGCCCGTTCAATCTGCTGCTGAAGCAGAATGGCGTCGATCCGGCCAAGGACATCAAGCTGGTCGAGGTCGGCTTTGCCATTTCTGAAGATGCGCTGCGGCAGGGCCGTGTCGATGCGGTCAACATGAACCAGCCGTTTGCCGCGCGCGCGGAGGCAAAGGGCGGCACTCGCAAACTCTTCTCGCTGTCGCAGGCCATGCCAAACATCGTGCATATCCTGGAAGCCTGCCGTGCGGATTTCGTCGACAAAAACCCGGAGCTGGTGAAGGCTTACGTGCGTGACATCACCTCCGGCATGAAGAAAGTGCTGGCCAACCGCGAAGAGACGTTGAAGGTGGTCAACGAAGTCCTGAAGGCACCTATTCCGGTTCTCGAGACCTATCTGCTCAAGGACAATGATTTCGGCCGCGATCCGGGTGCGGCACCGAATTTCCCTGCGATCCAGAAGATGCTGGACATCTACGCGGAGACAGGGATGCTACCAAAATTGGATGTCGCGCAATTCAAGCATTCGACGATTGTCGCTCCTTTGCAATAGGCGATAGGGCGAACGATCCGAGCGAGGAGGTCGCGGCGTGAAGATCCACGTATGAAGAAGTTGCGATCACGGATCACGACGGACGGCCTCGATCGGGCCCCGCACCGCGCGTTCATGCGGGCCATGGGGCTCGACGACGCTGCGATTGCCAAGCCGATGGTGGGCGTCGTCAGCATGAAGGGCGAACAGACGCCCTGCAACATGACCCACGACTTCCAGGTCGCGGCGGCCAAGACGGGCATCGAGGAGGCCGGCGGGACGCCGCGCGAGTTTTCGACCGTGTCGGTTTCCGACGGCATCAGCATGAATCACGAGGGGATGAAGTTCTCCCTGTTTTCGCGGGAGCTGATTGCCGATTCGATCGAAGCCGTCGTCCATGGTCTCGCCTACGATGCGCTGATCGGATACGGCGGATGCGACAAGACGCTTCCCGGCGTGATGATGGGGATGGTCCGGTGCAACGTGCCGTCCATTTTCATCTATGGCGGTAGCTCGCTGCCGGGCCGTGTGGACGGGCGGACCCTGACCGTGCTCGACTCCTATGAGGCTGTCGGCAGCTTCATGACCGGAGAGATCGACGGCGCCACGCTCGAGCGGATCGAGCGCGCCTGCCTGCTGACCATCGGCGCGTGCGCCGGCCAGTTCACCGCGAACACCATGGGGATGGTGTCTGAAGCGATGGGCCTGACCATTCCCAACGTGTCGATGGTGCCGGGCGTTTATGCCGAGCGCGCCCAGATTTCGCGGGGCGCCGGACGCCTCATCATGGAGATGCTGGAGCGCGGCGGGCCGTTGCCGCGCGACATCGTGACGCGGAAATCCCTGGAAAACGGTGCGGCAATCGTGGCTGCCACGGGTGGTTCGACCAATGCTGCGCTGCATCTGCCGGCGATGGCGAACGAGGCCGGGATCGCATTCACGATCGATGATGTCGGCGAGGTTTTTGCCAGGACGCCGCTGATCGGAAACCTGCGACCTGGAGGCAAATATACGGCGAAGGATGTCTACGATATCGGCGGCGCCGCCGTGGTGATCCGGGAGCTGATCCAGAGCGGGCATATTGATGGCAGTTGCCTGTCCGTCACGGGGCGTACCCTCACCGAAGAATATGGCGCCGCCAACGCACCCGACGGAGAGGTCGTTTACGCGGCTCGGGCGCCAATCATGCCCGATGGCGGCGTGGCAGTGCTGAAGGGAAACCTCTGTCCTGATGGCGCGGTGATCAAGGTCGCGGGCTTGAAGAGCCAGATGTTCGAAGGTGTGGCGCGCATCTTCGAAGACGAAGAAGCTTGTGTCGCAGCGGTTCGCGACCGCAGCTACAGTGCGGGCGACGTGCTTGTGATCCGCAATGAAGGGCCGGTGGGCGGTCCGGGCATGCGCGAGATGCTTGGCGTCACCGCGTTGATTTATGGACAGGGCATGGGCGAGAAGGTGGCCCTGATCACGGATGGACGATTCTCTGGCGCCACTCGCGGAATGTGCGTCGGCTATGTGTCTCCCGAAGCCTTCGTTGGCGGTCCGCTGGCGCTGGTTCGCGATGGCGACAAGATCCGGATTGATGCTGCAAATCGGCGGATGGATGTGCTCGTCGACGAGCAGGAACTCACTGCTCGCCGGCACAATTGGAAGCCGCGTCCGCCTCGTCACCGTGCTGGCGCCCTCGCGAAATATGCGCGATTGGTTGGCCAGGCGCCAGGCGGTGCTGTCACGCATGAAGGGCCCGCAGAATGGCCCTGGTTCGAATGACGCGGCGCACCTGCTCGGAAACAGCCGGTAGTCTGGCAAGTTTCTTGCTAAGCTCGTGCCGCTGACGGGGACGTTCAGCGAGTCTGTTGCGCAGGATTCGCGCGAGTGAAGTGAGACGGGATGAAGGTAGTGCCTTCGAGATCGAGCGAATGGGTGAGGCCGGTGAGGCCGCAAAAATCGGCTTCTGCAATCATCGAGATCGAGCGCGTCTCGCAGGTTTTCCAGACCTCGACGCGCAAGGATCATGTGGCGCTATCGGACATCTCGCTGACGATCGACGAGGGAGCCTTCGTCTCCATCCTTGGTCCGTCCGGCTGTGGCAAGTCGACCCTGCTTTACGTCGTCGGCGGCTTCGTCAGCCCGACCAGCGGCTCAGCAAAGATAAAGGGACGGACAATCACGGGGCCAGGGCCGGATCGCGGTCCGGTGTTTCAGGAATTCGCGTTGTTTCCGTGGAAGACCGTGCTGGGTAACGTGATGTATGGCCCGCGTCAGCAGGGCGTGCGGGCTACTGAGGCGGAAGCGCAGAGCCGGGCCCTGATCGAGATGGTCGGGCTCAAGGGCTATGAGGGCTTCTATCCCAAGGAATTGTCCGGCGGCATGAAGCAGCGCGTGGCACTGGCCCGGACGTTGGCTTACCATCCAGAGGTTCTGTTGATGGACGAGCCGTTCGGTGCGCTCGATGCTCACACCCGGACGCGCCTGCAGAACGATCTGCTGAACATCTGGGAGCGTGATCGCAAGACGGTGCTGTTCGTCACCCATTCGGTGGACGAGGCCGTCTTCCTGTCGGACAAGGTCGTCATGATGACGACATCGCCCGGCCGCATCCGCGACATCATCGACATCGACCTGCCGCGGCCACGCCGGCGTAACGAGCTGCTGCTTGACCCGCGCTACCAGAAATACGTCGTCGATATCGAGCGGATGTTCGACGAGAGCGACCTAATTGGGTCTTCGTCATGATATCGCCTGCTGTCTTGGCGAGACGTGCTGCCCCGGTGCTTGCCTGCATCGGATTGCTCGCAATGTGGCAGGTGGCGTCGCTCGCGCTGAAGAATGACAGCTTTCCAACGGCGATCGAGGCGATCCGGGCGATTCCGGACATTCTTGGCGACAGGGAATCGCTGATCAATATCCTGGCCTCGCTGCGCCGCATGGCGATCGGGTTCGGCATAGCGGTATTGATCTCGATTCCGCTGGGCCTGTTGATGGGCCGCAGCCGGGCCGTTGCGGCCTTCTTCAATCCGCTGCTGATGATCATCTATCCGGTGCCGAAGGCGGCCTTGATGCCGATCATCATGCTGTGGCTGGGCGTCGGTGATGTCACGAAGACGCTGGTGATCTTTCTGGGCGTCAGCCTGCCCGTGATCTATCACAGCTTCGAGGGCGCCAAGGCAGTGGAAGAAAAAATGCTCTGGTCGGGCGCCGCGATGGGTCTTTCACCTGCGCAACGGCTGGTCCGGATTGTGCTGCCGGCGGCGCTTCCGGAAATTCTGACCGGGTGCCGCACGGGACTCGTGCTGGCGCTGATCACGATGATCACCAGCGAGATGATTGCCCGCCAGTCGGGCGCCGGCAATATCCTGTTCAACGCGCTCGACATGGGCCAATACGACACCGTCTTCGCGATGATCATTATCGTTGGGGCGATGGGAATCTGCCTGGATGCGATCTTCGAGCGGATTCGCGCAAGGCTGGTGCGGTGGTCCGAGCCTCAGTTCGACATGCCGCTGAGCTTCTCATGACATCGCGCCTTCACTCCACAAGCATCATCCTCGGGCTCGCGCCAATCGTGCTGGTGCTCGCGCTGTGGCAGGGCCTCGTATCATTTGGCTTTGCGCCTGCAGTCTTGCTGCCGCCGCCGGGATACGTCTTCGGCCGGCTGCTCCAGCAACTTTTGACCTGGACGTTCCAGCAGGATATCGCGGCGACCCTGATCAGGTTGTTTGCCGGCTTCGCGATTGCGGTCGTGCTCGGTGTCAGCTTCGGCATCGCCGCTGCCGCCAATCCGGCCATCAACGCCGTGGTTCGGCCGATCGTTCGCGTATTGGCGCCGTTGCCCAAGGTTGCGCTTTATCCGGCACTTCTGTTGCTGCTCGGCTTCGGACACGGATCGAAGATCACGCTGGTGGCGGCAGACGCACTCTTTCCCATTTTGCTCTCCACCTATTACGGCGCGTCGACCGTGGAGCAGAAGCTGATCTGGTCGGCCATGGCGGCGGGAACGCCGCGCTATGAGATCCTGTTCAAGGTGGTGCTGCCGGCGGCGATGCCGTCGATCCTGACCGGTTGCCGGATCGGCCTTGTCATTTCCTGCATCGTGGTGTTTCTGGCCGAGATGATCACATCGACGGATGGGCTCGGACATGCGCTCGTCACGGCGGCCCGGACTTTTCAGGCCGTCGATATGTTCGTGCCGCTGATCACGATCTCGCTGCTGGGGTTGATCCTGAATGGTCTGCTGGGGGCCGTGCGCGCGTACCTGCTGCGGGGTTTCCCCGAAGCATGAACTGCGAAGAAGAAACCAGAAGACGGGAGTAGACCATGCTGGCTGATCGCATTGAAGCTAAATGGATCGACGCATTTTGCGAGATCTTTGAACGATGCGCCGTCAAGGCCGGCGATACCGCCGCGATCCTCTCGGAAACCCAGTCTCGTGCGTTGAATGTTCATCTGGCGGAGCTCGCGCTGCTGCGGATGGGCGCGCGGCCGTTTCACGTGGTTATGCCGACCCCGCGTAACCGGAATATTGTTCCGGTTCGCTCAACGGGGGCGAGTGAGGCGATCCAACGGCTCGGGCCGGTCATCACCGCGCTTCAACAGGCCGGCTTTGTGGTGGATTGCACCATCGAGGGTCTGATGCATGCCGTGGAGACACCAGAGATCCTCAAGGCCGGTGCGCGCATCCTGGTGATCTCCAACGAGCATCCCGAGGCGCTGGAGCGGATGGTGCCGGATCCGGCGCTGGAGAAGCGCGTTCGCGCAGCGGCGAAGATGCTGCGCGGGACCAAGCGGATGCGGGTGACGTCAAAAGCCGGCACTGCGCTCGACGTCGATATGGTCGGCGCGTCCACGGTCGGCGTGTGGGGGTGGACGGACAAGCCCGGTACGTTGGCGCATTGGCCCGGCGGCATCGTTGTCAGCTTTCCCAAGAGCGGAACGATCAATGGCACGCTGGTGATGGCGCCCGGCGACATCAACCTGACCTTCAAGCGTTACCTGACATCTCCGGTGAAGATGACACTGAAGGACGATTATGTCGTCGAGCTCGACGGCGAGGGCACGGATGCCGCGATGATGCGTGCCTATCTCGCGGCCTGGGGCGATCGGGAAGCCTATGCGGTATCCCATGTCGGTTTCGGCATGAATCCGGGCGCGCGCTACGAGGCGCTGTCGATGTATGACCAGCGCGATACCAACGGCACGGAGATTCGCGCCGTCTCCGGCAACTTCCTGTTTTCGACCGGGGCCAATGAATTCGCCGGCCGCTACACGGCGGGCCATTTCGATCTGCCGATGATGGGGACGACGATTGAGCTCGATGACGTCGCAGTGGTGCGTGAAGGGGTGCTTCAGGACGTCTTCGGCTAGAGCGTTTTCGAGCGAAGTGGATACCGGTTCGCGTGAAGAAAACGCGTCAAAACAAGAATCTAGAGCTTCGATTCTGATTCAATCAGAACCGATAATGCTCTAGCCGCGATCGAGCACCGGCGGACGCGCCAGGTCGAGGTGCCGGAGCAGGTCGACCATGGCCTGAAGCCGCTTCACCCGATAGGCGTCGACGTCCATACCTGAATAATCGAGAAAGCCTGCGCCTGTGCGCAGGCCGATCCGGCCTTCGTGCATATTGCGGGTAATGACGTCCGGCGCGCGATACCGGTCACTGCCAAGTGCGTCCTCGAGATACCGGCTGGCGTAGTACAAAATGTCGCCGCCGCCCCAGTCGATGAATTCGAGCAGCCCGAGCACGGCGTAGCGGAAGCCGAAGCCGTAGCGGATCGCCTTGTCGATCTCTTCGGCGCTGGCGACGCCTTCCTCGACCATGCGCGCGGCCTCGTTCATCGCGAGCGCCTGGATGCGCGGAACGATGAAGCCGGGCGTCGCCGCGCAGACCACCGGCACCTTGCCGATGCCTTCGAGCAGCGCCTTGACCTCGTCGATGATGGCAGGATCGGTAGCCTTGCCAGGCGAAACCTCGACCAGCGGTATCAGATAGGCCGGATTGAGCCAGTGCACGTTGAGGAAGCGTCGGGGATTCACGATGGCACCTGAGAGATCGTCGACGAGAATGGTCGACGTCGTTGAGGCGATGATCGTATCCGGGCCGATCTGCTTTGAAGCCGCCCCCAGGATCTCTCTCTTCAGTTCGACGACTTCGGGGACGCCCTCAAAGACTATTCCCGCGTCGGATAGTGCAACACCGCTCTGGCTGGCCGGCACCACCGAGATCCGTGCGATGAGCGGATCGACATCCGCCTCGGTCACTAGCCCCAGCTTCGACAGGCTGGCAAAGGTCTTCCTGACCTCGCCGAGCGCGTCAGCCTCCAGCCTGGCGAAATCTTCCGTTGAGCGGGCCTTGATGTCGATCATCGTGACCGTATGCCCCGCGTAGGCGAACGCGACGGCGATGCCGCGGCCCATGCGGCCGGCCCCGAGACAGGCAATGTTAGCTCGGCTGGTCATCGGTCAAAATCCCTTGCGAAGCAGCGTCTGCAGTTCGGCCTTGCCGAGATTGCCGAGCCCCAGCGTCTCGAGCGTCCGACCGCCTTGCGCAAAATCGTCACCGCAGACTGCGCCACCGATGGCCAGGAACGCCTTGGCCAATGGCGTGGCCACGCCCGCCAGGCCGGCGACGGAGACCAGCAGCGATAGCCCAAGCCGCAAATCTTCACGCATGTAGCGATGCTCCCTCAGCACGATCCGCTCGCGCCAGTCACCGGAATCGGTCAGCCGGTCATGCGAGCCGCGCCCATACATCCAGATCTCGCCTTCCCTCGCATAATGATGGGCGAGCGGAAAATGCGGTGCGCCATATCCGAGTGCCTCACGCACGGCGATCCGCTCGGCATCGAGTGCATCCGTAACTCGGCGAATCGCGGCTTGCGTTCCTTCCTTGTGGATGTCCCACCGCTCGAAATGCTCGATCGGGCCCGCATTCATCACGATCAGAGGCGGATGGATAATCGGGCCCGCGTTCATCAGCGCGCCGGAGAGAGCATCTCCGCACGGCTCGACCGCGCCGGGGAAAGCCTGTCCAATCACCTCAAGTGCATGCGGCGCTTGATCGAGCGGGAAAACGCCGACCGGAAGTCGCTTGGCGCGGATGGTGATCGCGACCTCGAATGGCCCGTGCTTGCGGGTCAGCCAGGGTAACGTCCCGGTCTCAGCAAAGCTCGGCTTGGCGCGATTGTCCGCATCCCGCGCAGCCTGTGCGAAGATCATCGAGCCGAACGTCGCCGGCGGCAGAAACACGACCTGTCCATCTCGTAGATGTGGAGCAAGCAGCCGCGCAATGTCGGGCTGCGCGAAGGCAGGTGCAGGGCACAGGATCAGCTCTGCGCCGTCGACCGCTTCGGCAATGTCGGCCGTTACCACCGCGAGCTTGACGTCGTGAGGACCGTTATGATCCTTCACCAGGATGCGCGAGCCGGCGGCGCGATGGGCTGCGACCTGATTCGCGTCGCGGCGCCAGAGCCGGACCGCATGTCCCGACAGCGCAAAATCGCCCGCGGCCGCGAAAGAGCCGTTCCCCCCGCCTAGAACCGCAATCTTCAAGATGCTTCTCCTCGCGTGCGCGATTGCGCATCAAGCTGCTTCAGCAGAAAATGCTGGACCTTGCCCAGCGCAGTGCGCGGCAGGTCGGTAACGAAAACGATCTCGCGCGGAACCTTGTAGCGCGCGAGTTGTGCCTGAAGATGCACTTTCAACTCGTCTGCTTCCAGTCGACAGCCGGATCGCTGAATCACATAGGCGATTGGCACTTCGTCCCAACGCGGATCGGGCCGGCCGATCACGGCGCATTCGCTGACATCGGGGTGTTCGAGCAGGACGCGCTCGACCTCTGCAGGGTAGACATTCTCGCCGCCGGATATGATCATGTTTTTCTTGCGGTCGCGGACCCAGAAATAGCCGTCCGCATCGCACAGGCCGATATCGCCGGTGCGATACCAGCCGTCGTGCAGCGCATCGCGCGTGGCGTCCGCATTGCTCCAATATTCGAAGAACACGTTGGGGCCGCGAACCGCGATCTCGCCCGGCGCGCCCGCCGGCATCTCGTTGCCGGCCTGATCAATCACCTTCGCTTCGCAGCACAGGCCGGCAAGTCCCGTCGATCCCGCGCGCGAGAGATCGCCACCAAGCCGAGTGTAGACTGCGATGGGACAAGTCTCCGTCGAGCCGTAGACCTGAAGCACCGGGACGCCACGGGCGACGAAGCGGTCGATCAGATGCGGCGGCACGATGGTCGAGCCGGTCGTGACGGCCTTGAGTGACGAAAGATCGGTCGTGGCCCAGGCGGGATGCTCGCTTACGGCCTGGATGATCGCCGGCACCATCACGGTCAGTGTCGGTCGTTCCCGTTCGACGGCTGCAAGCGCAGTGTCCGGCGTGAAGCGCGCGTGAACCGTGACCGTCGCGCCTAGCTGGAGCGCCGGCGTGGTTTGAATGTTGAGGCCGCCGACATGGAAAAACGGCAGCAGCGTCAGCACATGGTCATCGGACGTCATGTTGTGCATGTGCTGGCTCATGACGCCGTTCCAGAACAGCGCCTCCTGGCGCAGCACCGCGCCTTTGGGCCGTCCGGTCGTTCCTGACGTGTAGACAATGAGGAGCGGGCAGGAGAGATCAGTGTGCGGGTTGCGGCCGGTGCCCCGGCTTCGAGCCAACAGGTTTTCGAACGTCGTGCCGCGAGGCGGCTCGAAGTCGAGCCCGACAATTGCAGTCTCCTCAAGCTCGGCAAGAACCCCCTCAAATGCCTGCTCGAGCACCAAAACCTTGGCGCCGGCATCGGTGAGGATGAAAAGCTGCTCGGCGATAGCGAGCCGCCAGTTCAGGGGCACCAGCATCGCGCCGAGCCGGGCGCAGGCATAGAGCAGAACCAGATAGTCCGGCCGGTTCAGGCTGAGGATGGCAACGCGGTCGCCCCGGCCTACGCCGAGCTCCTGCTTCAATGTCGCCGCGCTCCGCTCGATCCGTGCGGCGAACGCTGCATAGCTCAACCGCTCGCCTTCAAAGGCAATGGCTGTCTTGTCTGGCGCGAACGCCGCGTTGCGATCGATCAGACTACAGAGGTCCACCGTCAGTCGTCCGTTTCGCCGGCCTCGTATAGCGCTTCGCGTCCGATCCGGTCGAGGCAGAGCTCGGCTGTCCAGGGCAGCATCAGCGAGCCGCAGCGGCTGTCTCGATAGATGCGCTCGAGCGGCAGCGAGCGGAGCATGGCTTGGCCGCCGCAGGTCCGGATCGCGAGTGTAGCGAGCTCGTTGGCGCCCTCCATCACCGAATATTGCGCGGCATAGGCGCGCAGCACCTGCTCCTTGCTCGGATTGGCGCGGGCCTCGGTGACGGCCTGGAACCAGATCGCCTTGATCTGCTCGAGCTTGATCTGCATCTGCGCGACCGCAATTTGCTTGGTCGGATACATCCGGCGCTTGACCGGCGGCATGCCCGGTATTTCGCCGCGCAGATATCGCACGGTGAAGTCATAGGCGGCTTGCGCAAGGCCCATATAGGTCGGCGACAGCGTCAGGAACATGTGCGGCCAGCGCATCGCGGCCTGGAAATAGACGCCCCGCGGCATCAGCGCCGAATCTCCCGGCACGAACACGTCCTTGAACAGCAGCGTGCGCGAGACCGTTCCGCGCATGCCGAGCGGATCCCAGTCGCCGACGACCGAAACGCCTTCCGATTTTGCGGGGATGGCGAGGTAAAGCGTATTGCGGCGCGAAGCCTTTTCGCCTTCCTCGATCTCGGTGCAGAGCACGCCGTAATAGTCCGCATGTCCGGAGAGCGATGCAAAGATCTTCTTGCCGTTGACGATCCAGCCGCCTTCGGCCGGCCGTGCTTCCGTGCCGAAAGCGACGCCGCCTGCCGCTGCCGCACCACCCTCCGAGAAGGGCTGCGAATAGATCGCGCCATCCTCGACGATGCGCTTGTAATGGACTGCACGCCGGCGCTCGTGCTCGGCGCGGGTCTCAGCGTCCATGTCGAGATCGTCGGCGAGCGGGCCCGACCATAGCGTCGAGCAGACATGCATGTTCCAGGTGAGCGCAGTCGCGCCGCAATAACGGCCGATTTCGGCTGCCGCCAAAGCGTAGGTCTGGTAGTTTGCGCCGAGCCCGCCATGTTTCTTGGGGACGGCAATGCCGAGCAGGCCGACGCGATGCAGGTCGCGATAATTCTCGGACGGGAAGATCGCCTCGCGGTCGTAAGTCGCGGCGCGGCCAGCGAACACGCTCTGGCCGATCTCGCGCGCCCGCGCGATGATGCCGGCTTGTTCGTCGCTCAGGCGGAACGCGACGGGATCGAAGATCGGCGCATCGAGCGCGACCTTGTCGGTTGCGCCGATATTCTTGCTGACTTGCATGGTCATGGCGCAGTTACCCTACGTTTTGGTCGCGACGGAGTTCAGGAACCTGCCGAGGGCCCCGTCAAAGGCATCGGGGCGCTCAAGGTTCGCAAGATGGCCGGCACCGGCCAACTCGACATATTCGGCAGATGGAATGTAGGTCGCCGTCTTCGCCATCATGGCGGCCGGCGCGTTGTTGTCCCTGGAGCCGGACAGCAGCAGCGTCGGGATGGAAATGTCCTTGAGGGTGACTCGCTGATCGAATCCAATCAAGGCCAGCATCATGGCGCGATAGCTCGCCTCGGGCACGCTTGCCATGCACTCGCGTGCGAGCTCCATTCCCTTGGGATCAGGATCGTCGCCCACGAGTTCCTCCACCAGAGAGGGCGCCAGCGACTTCATCGTTTCTCCACGATCGAGCGGTCCTAGGCGTGCGGCGATAAACGATTTCTGCCAATCGCCATCGGCCTTGCCGAAGGCCGGGCTGGTCTGCGCCAGCACGACTGCGCGCGCCAGTTTTGGGGATTGCACCAGCCATTTCTGGACGATCATGCCGCCGATGGAATGGCCAACCAGAATGGGCCTGCTCGCACCAAGCTGCTCGATGAATTGCTGGAGCGCATCGGCCAGGGCAGCGATGCTGACGCTGGCGAGCGGCGCCGATCCGCCATAGCCCGGCATGTCCCACGCAATCGTGTAGAAGCGGTCGCCGAATGTAGCAAGCTGCTGCCGCCAGGCCCGTGCCGCACCGCCGATGCCGTGCAGGAAAATCAGAGGCGTCGCGCCCGGATCGCCGGCGGCTTCATAGGCGAAGCGGCCGTCCTTTGTTATCATTGGCGCAGGCTGCGACACGCGACATCCTTTTGCTCGGCCCTTCGATGCTAACAGGCCTGTGAGGGATGGGAAGAGATAATTTTATACTTAAAGCAATTTTTGGGCCGGTCGTTGGCGTGCAGTTGTTCGCGGTGCCAAGTCGAGCCTTGTTTGCAAAAGTTTGAAGGTTAAAATATATCCAAGGAGCGATCAGCAGAATGCAAGGAAGCCAGCGCATGTCCGGATTACCGCATTCGCCGCACGCGCTGGTGACCGGTGGCGGTCGCGGCATCGGTCGCGCCATCGCGGCAGCGCTCGTCGAGGCCGGCGCCACGGTGACGGTGCTTGGCCGGAACGCCGCGACGCTTGAAGAGGCCGTCAGTGCAGGAGCTGCGCATTTTGCAGCCGTCGCCGACGTCTCGAACGAAACCTCTTTGAAGGCCGCCATCGCTGAAGCGAGCGCGCGGCAGCCGATCGACATTCTGATCGCCAACGCGGGAAGTGCCGAGTCCGCGCCGTTCTTCAAATCCGACAGCGCCCTGTTCGCGCGCATGATGGACGTCAATTTCATGGGCGTGGTCCATGCCATCAGCGGTGTGCTGCCCGGGATGAAGGATCGCCCCTACGGGCGCATCGTCGCGATCGCGTCGACGGCCGGGCTCAAGGGCTATGCCTACGTCAGCGCGTACACTGCGGCCAAGCATGCTGTGGTCGGTCTCGTGCGGTCCCTCGCTATCGAGATGGCTGGCAGCAGCGTAACCGTAAACGTGGTGTGCCCCGGTTTCACCGACACGGATCTTGTCGCCGGCAGCATCGAGAACATCATGAAAAAGACGGGGCGTAGCCGCGAGCAAGCCATTGCCGAGCTCGCGAAACATAATCCGCAGGGGCGGCTGATCTCTCCTCAGGAGGTCGCGGATGCCGTGGTCTGGCTGTGCGGCGAGGGCGCCGGCGCAATCACGGGGCAGGCGATCGCTGTTGCCGGTGGTGAAATCTAGCGCGTATGGCGCAGGCGCGGAACAGAGAAGCAAAGGAGATCGCATGAGCAGGCCAGCCAATCCCGTGACCTTACCGCTCGCGGACTATTCGCCGCAGCACTTCCTGCTGGCCATAGTCGACGGTGTCGCGACAGTCACGCTCAACCGTCCCGAACGGAAGAATCCGCTGACCTTCGAGAGCTATCGCGAACTCACCGATTTCTTTCGCGCTTGTGCGTTCGATGATGCGGTCAAGTCCATCATCGTGACAGGCGCCGGTGCCAATTTCTCGTCCGGCGGCGATGTGTTCGAGATCATCGGTCCGCTCGTGAAGATGGACACCAAGGGGCTGACCGCGTTTACGCGGATGACCGGCGATCTCGTCAAGGCGATGCGGGCTTGCCCGCAGCCGATCGTTGCCGCGGTCGAGGGTATCTGCGCCGGCGCGGGCGCGATCATCGCCATGGCGTCGGACATGCGGCTTGCTGCGAGCGGGACCAAGGTCGCATTCCTCTTCAACAAGGTGGGCCTTGCTGGTTGTGACATGGGCGCCTGCGCGATCCTGCCGCGGATCATCGGACAGTCCCGCGCCTCCGAGTTGCTCTACACCGGCCGGTTCATGACCGCGGAGGAGGGCGAGCGCTGGGGCTTCTTCAGCCGTATCGTCACGTCGGAGCAGGTGCTGCCCCAGGCACAGCTGCTGGCCAAGCAGATTGCGGAGGGACCGACCTTCGCCAACACCATGACCAAGCGGATGCTGGCCATGGAATGGGCGATGTCGGTGGAGGAGGCGATCGAGGCGGAAGCTGTTGCTCAAGCGCTGTGCATGACGACGGCGGATTTCGAACGGGCCTTCGAGGCCTTCGCCAACAAGGTCAAGCCGGTCTTCAGGGGCGACTAAGCCGGGCTTTGCCGGCATCCTACCGCAATGGGGACTTGCGCGGAATTAGTTTAGGCTTAAAATAGTTTCGGCGGGTTGAACTGGCGAGGCTCCCATGAAAGTCGCGATCATTGGTGGCGGACCTGCGGGTCTCTACGCTGCAATCCTGCTCAAAAAGCAGCGGCCGAGCGCTGAGATTACGGTGTACGAGCGCAACCGCGCGGACGACACTTTCGGCTTCGGCGTGGTGTTCTCAGACGCGACGCTCGATAATTTCGAGAAGCACGATCTTCCGAGCTATCGCCGTATCACCCAGGAATTTGCTTACTGGGATGACATCGCCGTGCACTTCCGCGGAACGGTCCATCGGGTCGGTGGCAACGGCTTCTGTGGCTGCTCGCGGCAGAAGCTGCTCCTGATTCTCCAGGCGCGAGCGCGCGAACTGGGCGTCGTCCTGAATTTCGAAGCGGACGTCGAGGACGAATCCAGCTTTGCCGACGCCGATCTCATCCTGCTCGCGGACGGCATCAACAGCCGCTTCCGCGACAAATACGTCGATCATTTCGCCCCGGAAGTCGACCTCCGGGCCAACAAGTTCGCCTGGATGGGTTCGACCAGGCCGCTGGATGCCTTCACCTTCATCTTCCAGGAGACGGAGTGGGGGCCGTTCATCGCCCATGCCTATCAATATCAAGCCGGGCACTCGACCTGGATTTTCGAGACCGATCCGGAGACGTTCGAACGCGCGGGACTGACGGGTCTGAACGAGACCCAATCCGCCGCGCGGATGGCTGAGATCTTCGGCTGGTTCCTCGATGGCCACCAACTGCTCACCAACCGCTCGACCTGGCGCAACTTCCCGATGATCCGCAGCAAACGCTGGGTCAAGGACAACATGGTGCTGCTCGGCGACGCCAAGGCGACCGCGCATTTCTCGATCGGCTCGGGCACCAAGCTCGCGATGGAAGACGCGATCGCGCTGGCTGACGCGATGGAGAAAGCGCCCAGCATCAAGGCGGCGCTGGACGTCTATGAGCACGGCCGCCGCGAAGAGGTCGAGAAGACGCAGCACGCCGCCGACGTCTCGCTGGTCTGGTTCGAGCATGTCGACCGCTTCTGGGATTTTGATCCCGTGCAGTTCGCCTTCGGCGTGATGACGCGCTCGAAGGCGATCACCTATGACAATCTGAAGCTCCGCGCGCCCGATTTCGTGGCTGAGGTTGAGAAATCGTTTGCCAGGCAGGTTCGCGACAGCGGCTTCGAGGTCGACGTCAACAAGCCGATGGTGCCGCTGTTTCAGCCGTTCCGCTTGCGCGAGATGGAGATCGCCAACCGCGCCGTGGTATCGCCGATGTGCATGTATTCGGCGAAGGAGGGCGTGCCGACCGATTTCCACCTGGTGCATTATGGCTCGCGGGCGATCGGTGGTGCCGGACTGATCTTCAGCGAGATGATCTGCGTCAGCCGCGATGCGCGGATTACGCCCGGCTGCGCCGGCCTGTGGAACGACGAGCAGGAGGCGGCTTGGCGGTGCATCGTGGACTTCGTCCACGGCAATTCGGCTGCGAAAATCTGCCTGCAATTGGGCCACGCCGGGCGCAAGGGCGCGACCAAGCTGATGTGGGACGGCATGGATCGTCCGCTGGAGGAGGGCGGCTGGGACGTCTTTTCCGCATCGCCCCTGCCCTATTTCCCCGACAGCCAGGTTCCGCGTGAGCTCGATCGCGCCGGCATGAATGCGGTGAGGGACGCGTTCGTCGCGGCGGCCGAGCGCGGCGAACGCTGCGGTTTCGACATGCTCGAACTGCACTGCGCCCACGGCTATCTGCTCGCGAGCTTCATTTCGCCGCTGACGAATACGCGGACGGATGATTATGGCGGATCGCTCGCCAATCGCCTGCGCTTCCCGCTCGAAATTTTCGAGGCGCTGCGGGCCGTGTGGCCGCGGCACAAGCCGATGTCGGTGCGCATTTCCGCGACCGACTGGGCCGAGGGTGGTATCGGCGGCGACGACGCGGTGGCGATCGCGCGCGCTTTTGCCGAAGCCGGTGTCGATCTCGTCGACGTCTCAACCGGACAGACCGTGCGCGATGCGCAGCCGGTCTATGGGCGCATGTTCCAGACCCCGTTCTCCGACCAGGTCCGCAATGAGGCTCGCGTGGCCACGATGTGCGTCGGCAACATCACGACCGCCGACCAGGCCAACACCATCCTGGCTGCCGGCCGGGCGGACCTCGTCGCGCTCGGGCGGCCGCATCTGGTCGATCCCTTCTTCACCATGCGGGCTGCAGCCTGGTACGGAGCAGGCGACGCGTTCTGCCCGCCGCAGTATCTTCCCGGAAAAGATCAGATTTTCCGCAACAGCATACGGGACCGACAGGATCTCGAGGAGCTGAGAATTAAGGCTAAGCCCAAGACCCGGGCCGAGCTCAAGGCGGAGGCGACAAAGCCGCTTGCGGCGGAGTGACCGCCCGTGCGAATTTGGTCGCATTGCCTGGTGTGTATCGAGTGGAGTGAGGGCGATGAAAGCGATTATCGTCGGCGGCGGGGTCGGTGGTCTCACCACCGCATTGATGTTGCGCTCGCGGGGCCTGGCTTGCGAGATATTCGAGCAGTCCGACACCATCCGCGAGCTTGGCGTCGGCATCAACACGCTGCCGCATGCCATGCGCGAGCTGGCGGGCCTCGGGCTGCTCCAGCAGTTAGACGATGTCGCGATCCGTACCGACCAGCTCTATTACCTCAACCGTCACGGCCAGGAGGTCTGGCGTGAGGCCCGCGGCATCGACGCCGGGCACGATGTGCCGCAATTCTCGATCCACCGCGGCCGCCTTCAGGGCGTCATTCATCGGGCCGTCGAGGAGCGGCTCGGGCCGGAGGCCATCCACACCGGCTGCCGCCTCGGTGCCTTCACCCAGGACGAGGGCGGCGTCACCGCTTATTTCTTCGATCGCGCAGGCGCGCACATTCACACCGCGCGCGGCGACATTCTGATTGGTGCCGACGGCATCCATTCGCGGGTCCGCGACACGCTGTTTCCGAGCGAGGGGCCGCCGTGCTGGAACGGCCTGATGCTGTGGCGTGGTGCGCGAGATTGGCCGCTGTTCCTCACCGGCAAGTCGATGATCGTCGCCGGTGGCCTCAACGCCAAGGTGGTGATCTATCCCATCGCGGAGGGATCGAGCCCCGCGAGCCGTCTCACCAACTGGGCGGTGCTGGTGAAGGTCGGCGAGGGCAATGCCCCGCCGCCGCGAAAGGAAGACTGGTCCCGGCCGGGGCGGCGCGAGGAGCTGATGCCGCATGTCGCGCGCTTCTCGGTGCCTTACATCGACGTGAAGAGCCTGATCTCGGCCACGCCCGAGTTCTACGAATATCCGACCTGCGACCGCGATCCGTTACCCTATTGGTCGTCCGGGCGCGTCACGCTGCTCGGCGATGCCGCGCATCCGATGTATCCGGTCGGCTCCAATGGCGCCTCGCAGGCAATCCTCGATGCACGCTGCCTCGCCGACACGCTGGTGCGCGCCGAGCACCCGCGCCAGGCGTTGCTTGAATACGAGAAGAAGCGCCTGCCGATGACCGCTGACATCGTCCGCTCCAACCGTCGCGGCGGCCCCGAGGGCGTCATCGACGCCGTCGAGCAGCTCGCGCCTGATGGTTTCGACAATGTCGACAACGTGCTGAGCTATTCCCAGCGCGAGGCCATCGTGCGCGGCTATGCCACCAAAGCCGGCTTCGCCGCAGTGCCGGGACTGGCGGCGGTGCGGGCTTGAAGCTAGCCGCCGGGAGGCGGCGGCAGGAAGTGGATGTTGAACTCGGCGGCCATCGCAACCACGTCCTCGGGCTTCTGTTCTTTCATGTTATGAAGGCCCCAGAACAGGTCGAACAGCTTGCGGGTCGGCGAGACCCAGAACAGCACTTTTGCGGTCTGCTCCGACTTGTTGAAGATGCCATGCGGCACGCCCATGCCGAGCCGGATCAGATCTCCCGCGGTCGCCTGCGACTCGGAATTGCCGAGCATGAAATCGAGATTGCCCTCCAGCATGTAGAGATATTCATCCTGGTCGGGATGAATGTGCGGCGGCACGAACGTGCCCGGCGGCAGCGTCGCGTGCCAGGAGAAGCTGTGCTCTGTGTTGCTCTTCGGCACATAGGTCTGGCCGAGGATGTTCCAGGAGATGCCTTGGATTCCCTCATTGGCCCGCGTGATGCCGGTGATTTCGCTCTTCATTGTGATCCTCCCTCAACGCGACGTGCGGCTTAGTTCGCTGCCTTGCAGTCCTTGGCGTAACGGTCGCCGTAATTCTCAAAAACCTTCTGCACGATCTCGGTCTGGAACTTGCCGTCCGCGCGCTTGGCGACCTTGGTCAGGTAGAAATCCTGGATGGGATAGCCGTTGGTGTTGAACTTGAAGGCGCCGCGCAGCGAGGTGAAGTCGGCCTTTTTCAGCGCAGCCCCAACTGCATCCTTGTTCGAGAGATCTCCCTTCACGGCTTTGACGGCGCTGTTGATCAGCATCGCGGCATCGTACGCCTGGAAGGCGTAGGTGCCTGGCACGCTGTTGTAGGCGGCCTCGTAGGCGGCGACGAACTTCTTGTTCTGGGGATTGTCGAGATTTGGAGCCCAGTTCGCGCCGCCGAACATGCCGACCGCGGCGTCCTGCTGCGCCGGCAAGGTCGATTCATCCACCGTGAAAGCCGAGAGCACCGGAATGCTGTCGGCGAGGCCTGCCTGCTTGTATTGCTTGACGAGATTGACGCCGAGGCCGCCCGGCATGAACGTGAAAAGAGCATCGGGCTTCTGCGACGAAATCTTGGAAAGCTCCGGCTGGAAGTCCAGCGTGTTGAGCGGCATGTAGGATTCCTCGACGATCTCACCCTTGTAGTCGAGCTTGAAGCCGGCGACCGAGTCCTTGCCGGCCTGATAGTTCGGCACCATCAGATACATGCGCTTGTAGCCGCGATCCTGCGCGACCTTACCGAGGATTTCGTGCACCTGATCGTTCTGGTACGAGGTGACATAAAAGAACGGATTGCAGTCCTTGCCGGCAAAAGTAGATGGGCCGGCGTTGGGGCTGATCAGGAAGGTTTTCGATTCCGTGACCGGCCGGTGGATCGCCTGGAGGATGTTGGAGAAGATTGGGCCGACCACGAAGTCGACCTTGTCGCGCTCCAGAAGGCCCTTGACCTTGGTGACTGCTGCGTCCGGCTTCAATTCGTCGTCGACCACGACGACCTCGACATCGCGGCCGCCCATCTTGCCGCCGAGATCCTTCATCCCGAGCGCAAAGCCGTCGCGGACCTGTTGGCCGAGCGCGGCGGCGGGTCCCGAGAGGGTCACGATCACACCCAGCTTGATCTTCTCCTGGGCGAGGGAAGGGCTCGCGGTGCCAAGCAGCAACGCGGCTGCGGCCAGGGTCATCTGCGTCTTCATGATCAGTCCCCCGTGACGACGGTCTTGCGCTGCAAGCCGCTACTTCAATCCAAGTTTATGCCGATGATTGCTGCCGCGGCAAGCGAGCTCAGGGCGTCGTCATGCTGCGCGCAGCCGCGCATGCAAGCGGCGCGCCAATTATTTGAAGCCTAAAGAAATCAGCGTGCGGTCGATTGTTGCGGCTTTAGGCTTGCAGCCGGCTTCGATTTATTTGAAGCTCAAAACGTTGGGGAATCCGTGCCCGCGCCAATGCCGGCCGTGAGTGACTGCATCAACATGCTCGATTCCGAGACCAAAGCCGTCGAAACTCCGGATGATCACGCCGAAGAGCTTCGGCTGTGGCTGCGGCTCTTGACCTGCACGACCCTGATCGAGGGCGAGGTCCGCGGCCGGTTGCGGCAGCGCTTCGACGTCACATTGCCTCGTTTCGACCTGATGGCGCAGCTCGACAAGGCGCCTGACGGCATGACGCTGTCCGACGTCTCCAAGCGCATGATGGTGTCGAACGGCAACGTGACCGGCCTCGTCGAACGCCTCGTGGAATCCGGTCATCTCGACCGCCGCACTTCCGAAACGGACCGCCGCGTTCAGGTGATCCGCCTCACGAAACTCGGTCGCGGCGAGTTTCGCAAAATGGCCGCGGAACACGAGACCTGGATCGCCGATCTGTTCGCCGATCTGACACCGAAGGATGTACGCGAATTGATGCGGCTGCTCGCCAAGACCAAGGCATCGGCGCAGAAATCAGCCGGTCGTCGCCGGACCTAGCAGTCTGCTGAAAAACCCCCTCGCCAGGGAGGGGACTTGATGATTCACTTTATCATCTCGAATCGGCGGAGACGATCATGCGCGGCAGGTT